>JAAZLH010000065.1 GCA_012799415.1 Candidatus Epulonipiscium sp.
AATAGTATGATTTTTTCTGTGTCAACATTCAGGGGGCTTATTTTTTCAACTTCTTTTATTATTTTTTCTATTTTTTCTAGTCCTTCTTTTGAAATTAATTCAATTAGGTCTATGAAATCTGTTGGATTTTGGGTATAATATTTATTGTATATGTTTTGAAGCTTGGAATTCATTTGACGCATGGCTGTGCTGTTATGAATTGCCCCAGGCTTCTTTTTTAATTGAGGGTACTTATTACGTGAGAATATTTTATAGAAAATTTTCTAAATAGAATCTCCACCAAGGGATTATTATCTTTTCATAACATCTTTATTGACCTCTCCAGGCACTGTGAGTGTGTTGTGAAGTTAATAAAACCATAGAATGAAGTAATACCAAGGTTTTAGGGCATTGAATGGACAGATGACATTCAATGCCTTTCTTGTACTTGGGAACATGTCCATTAAAAATATGTGCAATTTTAAATCAAAATCGACCGACATTTTGATATAACCTTAAGAATAAAAATAAAAAAATATTTACAATTATACCTATATAACATACAATATAAGTATAATTGTAAATGAGAGAAGGTGAAATTCATGGACTATATTAAAAAGATTAAAAAGATCATAGGCAGGCAAAACGGAACCCTATTAAGCTCAGATTTGGATAAATATAAAATTCCTAGAACTTATTTGTCTATTATGGTAGCTGAGGGAGAGATTGAAAGAATTGGGAGGGGAATTTATGTATCACCAGATTCCCTAGAGGATGAAATGTATATAATACAAAGGAAGTATCCCAATTTAATTTACTCCCATGAAACAGCATTATTTTTTCATGGTTTGTCAGATAGAACACCTTTTGAATACTCAGCAACTGTGCCAAGCGGATACAAGGTTGTAAGTGGAATAAGTGGAACGACTAAGGTATATTATATAAAGAAAGATTTGCATCAAATGGGTGTTATGGAAGGGAATACATCATTTGGTAACACTATCAAGTTATATAATGTGGAAAGAACAATTTGTGATATATTAAGAAGCAGGAACAGGATAGATATTCAAATATTTTCTGATGCTCTTAAAAGAATAGCAAAGATAAAGAAGATTGACTATCTTTTACTTTCAGAATATGCAAGAAAGCTTAATGTAGAAAAGATATTAAATACATATATGGAGGTACTTATATGAATAGAAAAGCCATGAGTTTAAAGGCTAAAATTAGAAACTTAGCTAAAGAAAAAAACATATAAGCTCAAGTTATATTACAAAACTATATGTTTGAAAGGTTTCTTGAAAGACTTTCTGAATCTGATTATAAAAATAACTTTATATTAAAAGGTGGGATGTTAATAGCCGCTCTTGTTGGAATTGATAATCGATCCACAATGGATATGGATGCTACAATTAAAAATTATCCTATAACCATAGATTCACTGACAAAAGCTATTACAGAAATTTGTAATATAGAAGTAGGCGATGATGTAAACTTTTCTTTCCTGGGAATTGAACCTATAAGGGAGGATGACATATACGGTGGGTATAGAGTAGCTATCAAGGCAGATTATGATACTATAATCACTCCACTTTCAGTTGATATAACCACAGGAGATGTAATAACTCCAAGGGAGGTTTTTTATTCATTTAAAAAGATATTTGGTGAGGGTACTATTGGGGTATGGGCGTATAATATTGAAACTGTCCTTGCTGAAAAGGTAGAAACAATATTGCAAAGAGGAGAGTTAAACACTAGACCAAGAGATTTCTATGATATTTACATACTAGCTAATACCCAAGAATTTGATAGCTTAGTATTTTCTGAAGCATTAAAAAGGACAATAGAACACCGAGAAACAACACATATACTTAGTGATACTCTAGAAAGGATAAAGACCATTGAAGCAAGTGAAACATTGAAGAATAGGTGGACAAGATATTCAAAAAACTATCCATATGCAGAAGATATAACCTATGAGGATACAGTAGATGCTTTAAAAAAGTTAATTAGATTGGGGGGGTAAAAATGGAGTGGAAATCAATTTCAAAAATTGATTCACATGTACATATTTTGCCAGAAGAAAGACGACTGGGTTTTATAAAGTATTAGGGAGAAAACTGTACATGGGCTAAGGCGGAATTAAGTTATTATATCAAATATTAAGAAAAGCAGCTGAATTAAAAATTTCCGTTATGTACCATGGTAATCCTTGTATGACAGGATTTCATGATAATAGTGCGCCGGATAAAATAAATAAGATGATAAAGGTATTTCCAGATATACAATTTATTACTGCACATATGGGTGGGATTAAATATTTGGATGTATGGTCAGGATGTACTTGGGTTGATATTTCATTTGTCCTACCTGAGTTTATGGAATTATATGGTGTAGAGCAGACTAACAGGATCCTTCGTATGTTTGGAGCTGATAGGTTAATATTTGGAACAGATTACCCGGAAAGAAATTATGAGGAGTATTTTTCTATATTGGATAAAATGGATTTTACAGAAGAGGAGAAAAAAAGATAGCTTATAAGAATATAGAATCAATTTTACAAATAAATTAGGATTTAATCAATAGAATAATATATCTAATGAACATAGTAGTGAAAAGTATAATTAAAGACTTCCACCAAGGAGTTGCTATCTTCCTACGACATCATTATTGACCTCTCAAGCCATGTGGAAGCCGTAACACTGATTACCAAGTAATCAGATGTACGTCTCATGTCAGGAATGTCCAAGAAGACGAGCTTTAGCTAAGTCTGAGTGGCATTTATAAGCAATGAAACGAATAGAAATTTGTTTGACCTATTAGACTGTGGAATATCTTTTTTTGTGAAGTAAATGTTGTAACATTAAAAAAGACTTCGGGGAGGTACATATGGACGAAAGAATAAAGAAAGTAATTTTAAATTTGCAGAAGAATAATATGGCTGGATATTTTGTTGAGAATAAAGAAGAGTTGATTCAATTAATAGATACGTTAATGAAAAGTGGTGAAAAGGTTGGATGTGGAGATTCCGCCACATTAGAGGAAACAGGTGTATTTGATTTTATTCGAAACAACAATTTTATTTTTTATGACAAGCATCAATCTGGACTGACCTCGGATGAAAAGAGGGAAATCTACCTTAAAAACTTTGATGTAGACACGTTTTTAACCAGCACCAATGCTATTACGCTTGATGGAAAGCTGTTCAACATTGATGGTAATGGAAGTCGCGTTGCTCCTATGCTATATGGACCGAAGCAAGTAATAATTGTAGGTGGTATCAATAAAGTGGTAGATACCGTGGATGATGCGGTCTACCGTACAAGGCAGATTGCAGCCCCTTTGGATGCGAAAAGACTCAAAAAAGATACGCCATGTACGAAACTGGATAAATGTATTGATTGCAGGCACAAACAGAGGATTTGTAATGATTTTGTTCTTATTACGGGACAGTTTGTCAAGGATAGAATAAAGGTAATTATTATAAATCAATCATATGGATTTTAAAATGGAAAGGATGGGCTACTGTTGGTTATGAGAATAACAAGAAATTGATAAATTCCAATTTTATTCATAAACAATTGTTTAAAATGGAAATCATAAATGCACTGAGATAAAAAATCTTGGTGCTTTTATTTTATATAAATAAATTGAAAACTAAATATAGAATCAACTTTATAATAGGTAAGTGGTAATTCATATTTTATCACAATATTGTTTTGATAAAAAGTTGACATATTTTCCAAAATGTACTATTATAATATCGAGGAATGAAAAATACAAATTTTATAAATTATGAGAAATTTTAAGTCATGAAGACTAGTTAGCTGTACTACAACTATGAAGGTTGTTAAGAAGGTTATCTCTGTATTTCATGATTCTATTATTTTTTTGAAGAGGAAGTTGCTGAAAAAATAGCAATTATTATTTCAGAAGTAGAGGGGTTAAAAATTTTGTTGACTTGTGCACTAGAAAGTTTCCAAACTGTTGGCTTAGAAATCAAGACTTTATTATTATCATTAATAAAACGCTATAGCATTAACTTAAAAGTAATTCATTATTAAATAATTAAAAGGAGGAATTTTTTATGACCTGTAACCACCATGATCACAGTCATGAACACACCCATGAACATAGTCACCAACATGCTCATCACCATCACCCTGAAGATAAGGATAACACAGAAAATTCAATTGAACATGATGAAAAAACTTTAAGAGTTTTATTGGTACATTGGATTAATCACAATAAATCACATCAAGAAACTTTTGTAGAATGGTCAAAAAAAGCAGTAGCGATGAACAAACCAGAGGTTGCAAAGTATATAGAAGAAGCCGTTGCCCATATAGATAAAGCTAATGAAATGTTAATAGGGGCAAAAAAGCATATGTAGGTTTTCCTACATATTCTTTTAAATATTTAAGATGAGAATATACTCTTTTAGATAATAAATTAGGGGTATTTGCCTAAGGGGAGAAAAAATTTTGTAGAGTAGAGGTCTTAAAACTGAAAAAAACTTGAGAGTAAAAAGACCAATAAAATCTAGCAAGAAGGTTATATTTGTAGAATTTTAGAATATTATGTAAAATTAATTAAAAACAGGAAAACAATTAACAAAAGATTAACTATAATTTATAATCAATATAATTAATATAATGAAAATTCACAAAAAACAAATAATAGTCATGAAGACATATTAGGCCATGAAGGCTACTGTAATAAGTAGTTTTTGTGGCCTTTTATTTTCACCCTTAATCCCATCTTTCCTAAAGGGAGAGATGGGACTCTAAAAGATTACATAGATTATGTCAATACTTATAGATAAAATATTCTAATATTGATTACAATTTATATTCTAAAAAAGAAGGCCGATCTAGACAACTTAGCATCTTATTAAGTAATAAGGGAAAGTAAAGCATAAGTTAATAGATATTCTATTCAGTGCTATTCCAGCAACAGTATGTAGATGCTAGTGCAAACTATTCTCTAATAAGTTTAAATATAAACAACAGAACTGCTAAAGTAATTAATAATGTTCATAAACAACAATAATGCTTTGATCTTTATAGTTCATAATATTATAGAGGAGAGTGACTAATGGAATTAGAAAATATCAAGAATTATTGGAACAATCGAGCTGAGGGCTATTCACTGAGTATTAATGAGCAGCTGCAAAATGATGAAAAAGAAGAATATCTATCTATGCTACAGAAATATGCCTCCAATAAGACAAGCTTGGACTGTCTAGATATTGGATGTGGTCCTGGATTTCTTTCCATACTTTTAGCTCAATGGGGTCACAAAGTAACAGCTGTGGACTATTCAGAAAACATGCTGGAATATGCTTCTAAAAACTTTTTTGAAGCGAAGGTTGATGTATCACTTTTACAGATGGATGCTCAGAACCTTCGATTTGAAGATGCAAGCTTTGATTATAATTGTGTCGCGAGATCTGGTATGGAATCTAGAGAATCCTGATAAAGCTTATACCGAATGGATGAGGGTTCTGCGTCCTGGTGGCCATATTCTCATTTTTGATGGGAACTATTATCTTCATTATTATAGTAAAGATTATGAGAAAGCTATAAAATCAAAGAAAAGTAAACCAACTCATAAGTATATGCTGGGGTAGATTTTACCGCAATTAACAATATTGCTAAAGCCCTTCCTTTAAGCAGACAATATCGTCCAGCTTGGGACATATCGTATTTTATTGATGCAAGGGTAACCAACATATCCTCTGATATAAAAAGAGAAAGATATATAAATAGCCAATCTAATATTGAAAAATCAGTTATTAGTAAGTTTGCTTTGTGCGTGGTGAAAGCAGAGGCGGAAATATGAGACAAGAAGAAGTAAATAAACTTTGGAACGATTCTTCGGATAATTATAGTGCAATTATTAATAATGAGTTAGCCAGTTTTAGGGCACAGGCTTGGATGAAACAAATATTAGATAATTACCCTAATAAACCCACTTTGAATATTTTGGATGCAGGGTGTGGTCCCGGATTTTTTTCAATAATATTATCCCTTGCAGGTCATAGTGTGACAGGGATTGATCCTGCTAAAGACATGCTACAAAAAGCTTATAAAAATGCTAAAAAGTACAATTAGCTACCAGTATTTCTTGAGATGGATTTTGAAAATAAATCTTTCTATGTAGTGATAAGTCGTAATGTTACTCATACACTAAGATACCATGAAACCGTTTACAGAGAATGGAACAGGGTACTAAAGCCCGAAGGGAGACTTCTTATATTTGATGCAAATTGGCATCTTCCCTGCTATGATCAGGAGTTGTTAATAGAAACAATCCGACGTGGAGATGAATGTTTACGATTATATGGTTCTACTTTTAACGGGAAAAAAGAGATTTTGATATAGATAGATGGAAATCTCACCCACTTGGCAATAATGTGTGACCTGAGTGGGACATGCAGCTACTCAAGAAAATTGCATTTAACAACATTTACGTAGAAAAAGATATTACTAATGAGTTGTGGGATGACAAGTAAAAATTATTATATGGTGCAACACCCATGTTTATGATTTCTGCACAAAAGATTAATGATAAAATGCTATTCTAAATATGAGGGAGGATTTTCTAGGCATGGAGGAAAAAATACGTTTGATAGCAGAAAAAAGTAATTTATCTCTTTACGGAGTATCAGATATAACAGAGGGTATGGATTTTATATGTACTCAAGGTGGCCAAGCTCTTAGAAAATATAATCGTTGCATAACAATCGGAATAGCTTTGCCAAGTAGTATCATAAATGCAATTACCAATGATAATGATATATTTGCAGTTCCAAATTATCTATATGCCTATCAACAAGCTAATCAGATTTTAGCAGAAACGGCTTATACCATTGCTGTTAGTCTTCAGGATTATGGGTTTGAGGCACTGCCTATTCCTCCAGCTACATATCCTGATACAGATAATCTGGCATCACAATTTTCACATAAAATAGGTGCCCATTTAGCTGGTTTAGGTTGGATAGGGAAAAGTGGTATGCTTATAAGTCAAAAGTTTGGTCCTAATGTAAGGTTATGTTCTATTCTAACAGATGCCCCCCTCAAAGTCTATTCAGGAGAATTATTAGAATCAAAATGCAATAATTGTAAATGTTGTATAGATGTATGCCCTGTATCGGCTTATAAAAACCGTGAATTTGATGTGAGGGAATCTCGAGAAATGAGATTTGATGCTTTCAAATGCAATGATTATCACCGTTCTATGGAAAATAACGGTAAAATAGCCCTGTGTGGTTTGTGTATTGCTGCTTGCCCTCACGGGCCTATGGTTTAAAGACGGCTAAGACCTGTGAGACCTCATATTGTTTTATTATTTTACGACATATTTTGACTAATATGATTTCACCCATCCTTGTTTTAGCTACTTTAGATGTAGGATCAATTATTTTAAGAATTGCTGGGATGACGTTTTTAGGATTAGGAGCACAGCCTCCTAATCCAGAATGGGGCGCCATGCTAAATGATGGACGGCCTTATATGTATATGGCTCCTTGGATTATGATTTTTCCGGGATTAGCTATCCTTATTACAGTATTGGCTTTTAATTTAATAGGAGATGGACTTCGAGACATTTTAGACCCCCGTGAAACACAAAGAACTTAATGGAAAATAACAAAATAAAATATTGTTTTTCTCCATACCTATGTTTATGGCTAGGGCTGAAAAGAAGTAGATGGAGGTTGATGAACTATGGTCTTATATTTTAGATTATTTACCTTTCTTAAAGGGGTAAGAGTACAACTGGTGTTGAAAATTTCATTAGGGCTATTCATCATGGGTACTTATGTGGGACAAGCCTTTGCCACTGCAGCTACTATGAGAAGCGTATTTGGCGGCAGAAGTTTAGACGAGATTTTTCCTCTTCTTTTAGTCATTGCAGTTTTAATTGTCATAAGAACTTTGTTATTTCGAATAGATGAAATCTATGGCAAACAAATTGCTTGTTATATAAAGAATCAGTTGAGGGAAAGGCTACTTATGAAATTGATGGATTTAGGACCGGGCTATCAAGAAAACTACAGAAGTGGTAATCTACAATCGATATTAATCGATGGTGTAGAATCTCTTGAACCCTTTCTAACTGGGTATATTCCTCAGTTGTTGGTATCTTTAATAGGATCTGGTGCTGTTGTTATATATATGGACTTTAGATCCTATAGTAGGATGGATTACGGCCGCGGGCCTCCTTATAGCTGTAGGGTCACCGCAAATAGGAAGTAATTTCTTTAAAAGAATTATTTTAGAATATTGGAAGTCCTATGCAAAACTGAATGCTCAATATATTGATGGAATTCAGGGTATGAGCACCTTGAAAATTTTCCAAGCTAGCAAAATAAAGGGTCAGGAGTTAGAAGTCGAAGCAAAAGACGTCTATAAACGCTCTATGAAAAGCTTAGGAGTATCTTTATTGGATTCAGCCATTGTAAAATGGGGGGCAGCGGCTGGTGCCGCTTTTGCTACAGGCGTAGGAGGATTGAGAGTAACTACTGGAAATTTACCTCCCCAACATCTCTTTGTTATACTTTTTTTAACAGTAGAATGCTTTCGACCTTTAAATGATTTAAACCGTTTATGGCATCAAAGTTTTTTAGGTTTTGCTGCTGCAAGAGGAATTTTTAATCTTTTAGATGAACCATTGATTGTAGAAGAAAAAAGTGATAGTACCAGTAAAGCCTTTAATCCATATTTGCCAAATTTAACATTCAAGAAGGTTACGTTTGCTTACTCTGGAGGAAAAAGACCAGCAGTAAAAAATGTCTCCTTTCATATTAAATCAGGAGAAAAGGTTGCTTTTGTAGGAAAATCTGGTTCAGGCAAATCAACTATTGTTCAGTTGATTATGAGATTTTTTGATCCTCAATCAGGCACTATTCTTTTGAACGGAAAGGATATCAGAGAATACTCTTTTCAGGATTTACGCGATAAAATTGCTGTTGTTTTTCAGGATACTTATCTGTTTTATGGCACTGTTTCAGAAAACTTAAAGGTAGGCAATCCTAATGCTACTCAAGAGGAATTAGAGAAGGCGGCACAATTGGCAGTTGCCCATGAATTTATTATGGAACTACCCAAAGGTTATGATACTGTGATTGGAGAAAGAGGAGTGCGTCTTTCAGGAGGACAAAAACAAAGACTTTCTATTGCTAGAGCCTTCCTTAAGGATGCTCCTCTACTTATTCTAGACGAGGCAACCTCCAATGTAGATGCCCTCAGTGAAGAAAAGATTCAACATGCTTTGGGGCATTTGATGAAAAATAAAACGACTATTTTAATTGCACATCGTCTGTCAACTATTCAAAACGCCGATAGAATTTTTGTAATAGATGATCAAGAGTTGAAGGAAGAAGGAAATCATGGAGAATTACTCTTTAAGAAAGGCTTTTATGCTCAGTTGATAAAAGCCCAATATGAGTAAAGGAGGAATTGGGGTGCAAAGTAAGGGAAGTATACTTTTTAAAGTCTTAAAATTGGAAGGTTTTTATGGACTTCTAAGCTATTTAAAACCATATCAAAAAGGGATGTCTCTTTCTATAATCAATGGAAGCTTACACCATCTTCTTGCTATTCTTGGACCGGCATTAGGGGCCTATCTAGTTGGGGTAGCTGTTGGTGGGGGAGAAAGGTCGGAAGTTGTGAAATATTTGCCTTTGTTGGGAGTTTTAGTTGCAGGAAGGGTGCTAATGTATTATTCCGATATGTGGTTTGCTCATGAGGTGGCTTTTCGCATTTTAGTAGATTTTCGTGTGAAACTTTATGGTGCTATTGAAAGGGTAGCTCCTGCTTATCTTTTAAAACGGAGATCTGGAGAACTGGCTGCTACCCTTATGGCAGATGCAGAAGTGTTAGAATGGTTTTTTACACACACTGCAGGAGCTTTTTTAGTAGCGGTTATTGTACCCTTTATTACTCTGGGAATACTTTTTCAAACTCATTGGATATTGCCTCTCGTGCTCTTACCCTTTATTATTATTCTTTTTAGTATTCCTTTTTGGTTTAAAAAAGAGGCGGATCAACGAGGTGCTGAAACAAGAGTAAAGTTGGCGGCAGTTCATGGAGAAGCTGTTGATGGTATACAGGGTTTGAGAGAAATTGTGTCCTTTAATTTTAGAGAGGGTTATAAAAACCGTCTTAGAAAATTTTCAGATGACTTATATAAAAGTCAACTTTCCTATGGTAAAAGAATGGGGTTAGAAGGAGCTTTTTTAAATGCAGTTAGTTCACTGGGAATCGTAACAATTTTAGGGGTTTCAGCATTCCTTATTTTACAGGGTAGCATAGAGCATCAGTGGCTTCCAGTAATAATGATCCTTACAGTAAATATCTTTAATCCTATTTTAGAAGTGACTTCTATGGGAAGAAGCTTTAGTATTATTCTAGCGGCAGCCCAACGGATAGCATGTGTATTAGACACGAAGGAAATTGTAGAAGATAAAGGAATGAAAAACCTTGAAGGAATAGAAAAATTGAAAATTGAATTCTGTGACGTTTCATTTGGTTATGAAAAGGGTACACCCCTTGTTTTAAACAAAGCCACCTTTCAGGTAAAGCCTGGAGAAACGGTGGCATTAGTAGGGGAATCAGGAGTTGGGAAAACAACATCTATTAATTTATTGCAACGGTTTTGGGATGTTGATGAAGGAAAGATTACTATTAATAGAATAGATATTCGAGATCTATCGGTAGATGCTCTTCGATCATTAATTACTGTGGTGCCACAGGATATTTACCTGTTTAATATGTCTATTCGAGATAACATCCGTTTAAGTAATCCTAATGCTACCCATCAGGAGGTGGAGAAAGCCGCTAAGGCAGCCTATATCCATGAGTTTATTATGAGTTTGCCAGAAGGATACGATACAAATGCAGGAGAACGTGGATTACAGATGTCAGGAGGGCAAAGACAGAGATTAGCCATCGCCAGAGCTTTTCTTAAAAATTCTCCTATTCTTATTTTAGATGAAGCCCTCTCTAGTTTAGATACGGAAAATGAACACCTCCTTCAACAATCCCTAAAGAACTTGATGAAGGGTAGAACCACCCTAATTGTAGCTCATCGCCTTTCTACCTTCCGCGAGGCGGATGAATTGGTGGTACTTCAGGATGGAAAAGTGACGGAAGTAGGAAATCATAACGTATTAGTGGGAAAAAGAGGATATTATTATGAGCTTGTTATAGGACAACTATCTTTTATTGCTGTTTAAAATATAGTTATTAGAGGATAAAATAACGTCTATATAAGGTTATCGTAAATTAGGAAAGGTAATAAACGGCAATATAGAGCAAATGAAATAATAGATCATAAGTTAGCAATAAAAATTTTTAAATGAGGGGAGATAAGAGGTTAAGATGAAAAAGAGTAAAAAAATTTATGGGGTAATGGTACTAATTTTATTTATTAGTATCATAGCAACTGGATGTGGAAACACAACACAAATCACACAGTCTCAAGAAGGATTAGAGGAAATTATTGTAACAGATTTAGCCGGGAGAGAGGTAATACTTAAAGGCCCTATTGAAAAAGCCGTTATAAACTGGAGTGGCTCCGGTGGTGCTTTTATGACGATGGCGGCATTACTGGGAGAAGATGTTGCTGACTATATTGCTGGCTGGGGGAATTCCCTTCCACAGTATCGGTACGACATGTATGAACAATACCTAGAAGCTGTTCCTGGGTTAGCAGATATCGTTGATATAGGGAACGTAGATAGTGATGATTTTAATACGGAAAAAGTTATTCAATTAAATCCTGATGTAGTGATTCTCACACTGCAGGTGAAGGAACAGGCAGAAGAGTCAGCCCTTCCAGCTTTAGAAGCCGCTGGAATCCCAATTGTTTTTATTGATTATCATGCACAAACCATTGTAAATCATACGAAGACTACAGCATTATTAGGAAAAATATTTAATCAAGAGGAAAGAGCAAATGAAATTATTGATTTCTATACAACAAAGATGAATGAAGTAAATAATCGACTAAGTAAAACTGACAAAGAAAAACCAAGTGTATATATCGAAGTGGGGATAAATGGCCCTGAGGAGTACGGAAACAGTTACGGAGATAGTTTTATGTGGGGAGCATTAGCTAAGGAAAGTAGAGGAAGGAGCATTGGTGCAGGTATTATAAATACCTCTGAACCTATTAATCCAGAATATTTGCTTAGAGAAAACCCTGATTATATCATTATGACAGGTTCCTACTGGCCAGCTAATCCTAGTTCTCTAAGATTAGGCTTCTTATCAACAGAAGAAGGATCTCAAGACTTTTTAAAGTCCTTTACTAAAAGGAGTGGATGGGAAACACTTAAAGCAGTACAGAATAAAAATGTTTATGCTATCCACCATGGATTAGGAAGAGAAATGTATGATTGTGCTGCCACTGAGTTTTTTGCAAAAGTATTTTATCCACAAGAGTTTGCTGATATCGACCCTATGGCTACTCTGCAAGAATACTATGATAGATTTTTACCCTTCGAATTATCTGGAGTATGGATGATGCAACTAAAATAGTCAGACTTCAGTCCATACTAGACCATCAGAGAAAGGATATGATTACATGCAAATTGCAATAAAAACGTATGATTACAAAGCTGATATCAGACGTAAATCGCTGTTGCTACTGGTAGGAGTTTTTATCTGTCTCTTTAGTTTAATAGGTAATATTTTGGTAGGACCTGCTTGGCTGACACCTATAGAAACTGTATCTTCTCTTTTAAAGCTTTCCTATGTAGATAGTGCAACCAATGTAATTGTTTGGACACTGCGCCTTCCTACCGCCTTAATGGCAGTAGGAGTAGGTGCTTCATTAGGAATTGCAGGAGCAGGCATGCAAACAATTTTAGCAAACCCTCTTTCAAGTCCTTATACATTAGGGGTTTCAGCAGGAGCTGGATTTGGTGCGGCATTGGCAATTGTCATCGGGGCACCAGCTGTAACCTTTATAGGTCCCTATGCAGTCCCCTTCAGTGCCTTTATATTTGCAACACTGTCTAGTTTGTTGATCTACTTTATAGGGAAAGCTAGAAACCTTACGTCTGAAACTATGATTCTTTCTGGTATTGGGTTGTCCTTTCTTTTTCAAGCATTGCAGTCCTTTGTACAATACATTGCATCACCAGAAGATTTGCAAAGTATTGTATTTTGGTTGTTTGGTAGCTTAACAAGGGCCAATTGGTTTAATGTTAGTATTATATTTCTTATAGTAGTCATTACTCTTCCCCTTATGTTACAGGATGCATGGAAACTTACTGCTCTAAAATTAGGGAATGAAAAGGCGGAGGGTTTGGGGATTCATGTAGAAGGACTTAGAATAAAGGTTTTTATCATGGTTTCTCTAATCACAGCAGTGGCAGTTTGTTTTGTTGGTACAATAGGATTTATAGGATTGGTAGGTCCGCATGTAGCCAGGATGTTAGTCGGTGAAGATCAAAGGTTTTTCATACCTTTATCTGCTATATTTGGAGCATCTTTACTTTCTATTGCCTCTATTATCAGCAAAATAATTGTACCTGGTGTTATTTTCCCGATTGGTATTATAACAGCTATGATTGGTGTACCCTTCTTTTTCTCTTTAATCCTTACAAAGAAAAGAGGTTATTTTTCATGATAGAAACTAAAAATTTATCTTTTGGATATAACAGTCAGAAAGTACTAAAAAATATTAATTTTATAGCTTATCCTGGAAAAATCACCAGTATTATTGGATCCAATGGGACAGGAAAATCAACATTGTTAAAAAATATCAGTGGTCTATTGAAAAGTGAGGGAGAAATATTTCTTGATGGAAAAAATATGCACACCATGAGACGAAATGAAATCGCTAAAATACTTAGCTATTTATCCCAAAGCACCTCCTGTAGTGTGGCACTCAATGTTTTTGAAGTAGTATTGCTTGGGAGGTTAAATAAGTTATCCTATAAGGTAGCAGAAGAAGAAATTAATAGAGTTATGGAGGTTTTAAAGCAATTAAATATAGAACATTTAGCCTCACGAAATATTGGGGAATTAAGCGGGGGACAGCGTCAATTGGTTTTTATTGCCCAGGCTTTGGTAAAAAAACCGAAAATTCTTATTTTAGATGAGCCCACCAGTAGCCTAGATTTATATTATCAATTGGAAATTCTTAAACTATTAAAAGAATTGACCATTACAAATCAATTCACTACTTTAGTGACCCTTCATCAGTTGGAGCTTGCAGCTCGTTTTGCAGATAAAATCATCGTATTGAAGGAAGGAGAAGTATTTAAAAAAGGCACCCCAAATGAAATTATAACTACAAAAATGCTGCGAGAAGTATATCGTGTTCATGCGAATGTCATAACAAACGAGGAAAATATTCCTTATGTAATGCCTTATAGTGCTTATCAATATGGATAATTTGGAATGGATACCCTATTTATTAAGTGTATGTACAGACAATTAATCTTATAAAGAAAAGGAGATAATCATGAGCTTAAAACAGAAAGTAGAAGAAGGTTGGAAAATATCTGCAGAAGGATATAGCGAATTTATTAAGGATGAGTTAAATAATGGTGAGAAGGAAATTTGGACAAATCTTATTTTAGAAAATGCTCCCAAAGAAGGGAAATTGAAAATATTAGATGTAGGGACTGGTCCGGGATTTTTTTCTATTATTTTATCCCTAGCAGGACACGATGTTATAGGAATTGATGCCAGTGAAGATATGATTAAATGTGCTAAAGAAAATGCTGAGAAAGCAGGAGTTTCTCCGATGTTTAGAGTAATGGATAGTCATTGTGTTACATTCCCTGATGAGAGTTTCGATTTGATTGTTAGTCGAAATGTTGTTTGGACACTTGTTAGTCCCCAAAGTGCTTATAGAGATTGGCTACGTTTATTAAAAAAGGGTGGACGTGTTCTTGTCTTTGACGCAGACTGGTTAGGTGACTGTAGAGATGTGTCTTTGAAAGCACAAAGGGAAAAAGATAGGTTAGAATACATAAAAAACTATGGAGAACCTAAAGTATCCTATAAAGATGCTGAAAAAGCGAGGGGATGGCGTGTTAATTTACAACTGGCTTCTGAAATCCGACCTGATTGGGATTTAAAAACGATGGAAAAGGTAGGATATGGTAGCATAAAGTGTACCATTGTATCGGATAGAGTTTATGATAAGCCACGATTATTGCTTAACCATTCTGTACCTATGTTTATGGTTCAAGGAGACAAATAAAAGGTATAAAAAGAAAAACTCATGTGGTGTGCCTTGTTCTCTAGGCGTAAGCATCAAAGGGCTACTTACTATTGTAATATAAAACTTTGTAAAATTATCTCTTAGAGCTAATTTGAAAGTTTTTAGTGTGTATACAAGTTATTAGAGAATTCTCCCCAAAAGGTGAGCCCATATTTATTCTGTGAAATATTATCACTTTTCTACCAAAACCCATGTCGAAGCCGTAACACTGATTACGAAGTAATCAGCTGTACGTCTCATGTCAGGAATGTCCAAGAAGACGCGCTTTAGCTAAGTCTGATTGGAGACATTCTACGGCTGAGAGTATAATTCGGATGACGTATTGTGGTTCGGAGGAGAAGTGACTGAGATTGACAACAATATGCAGTGGTTTGGGTGTGAAATTTGGGTCAAAAAATCGGTGAAAAAACACCGTTTTTTGACCCTTAAAATCTTTTTGAGAAACTAGAACTTAGTGTAAAATTATTGTAGGCAAAGAAACAAAAAATAAAAGAGAAGAATCAAAAAAGACTCTTCTCAAAAGCACGTTTTTCCTGTAAATTGTTAATTGACGAGAAAAACAAAGAAAGGAAGACGT
>JAAZLH010000393.1 GCA_012799415.1 Candidatus Epulonipiscium sp.
ATCGCTATGCCTATGGGGATGTTGAGCCTCAAACATGCGAGAATTTCTTCCTTGTAATGCCATATTGTAACACTGAATGTATGAATGTATTCCTGGAAAAATTGTCAGAAACATATGCAAATGACTTTATTTTGCTCATTGCTCATGGAGCTGCTTGGCATAAATCAAAAGGACTTAAAATACCACCAAATATCGAGGTTTTTTCTTTGCCTCCTTACACTCCCGAAATGAATACGATTGAGCAAATTTGGAAGGAGATTCGCAAACGTGGCTTCAAAAACGAGGTCTTTTCAACACTGGCTAAAGTCGTTGAAAGGCTCTGCGATACCATCTGCTCCTTATCCCATGATACCATAAAAAGTATAACTAATCGGGATTGGATTTTGTCTATTGATTGATTTGAGATTAGTATAAGATAATCACCGCGCATGTCCAGATAATATACCCTTTACCCTTGCTATCATTAAACCTGAATTTCTCATTATCCATATTCTTATTGGTTGCAAGTTTAAAAACCGAGTATATAACCCATTATATACTAAATCCCTAAGATTATCAGTATATTTACAATAGACTTTATAGTTTGTTCATAAATTGTAATGTAAAGATGCAGTAACTGCTGTGCTATTGCATTTCTACATAGTTAAAATTGTTATATATGGCTTCCTACATGTAAACAATACCCAACTGCAGAATCATAATTGACTTGAGGCAACACTGCAAAACCACCAGTTAGAATTGCGTTGTGATAATTGATCCAAGTTAATAGGCAATAATGCTTGAAATTCCCCTTAAATTGACTATATTTAGTGAGGTTTTCATCATTACTTTGAGCTTTTACCTCAAAAGGGCAGACCTCCCCCTTGGAACAAAATTTCGGTACTGCAATTCTTGCCCTCGATAGCTTATAAATATTTGCAAGAACAAGTATCATATCAAGTTTTTGCTTGTTCTGTTTAATACTAACCTCAAATATAACAATAGACAAATAAATGGATAAGTGATATAATATCAGCCCGTAGAAAAAGCCTGATTTCGCATTGAAATCGGGCTTAAATTTTTAATGAAAGTAAAAATCACGCAAAGGAACTTAAAAACAGTGGAAAAAGGTACAGTTAAAGAACATACATACAATTTTACTTATAGGGTAAATGTAGAAAAATATCTGATTCCATTTTTTAAAAAAGCTAAACTAATAGATATAAAACAAGCAGATATTCAAAAATACTTCAATAAGGTAGATAATAACGGTGAATTCCTTGCAAAATCAACACTTGAAAAACATAAAATGATTTTAAAAAGTATTTTTGATAAAGCGATTGATAATGATTACTGTTATAAGAATCCAGTTAAAGATATAAAAATGCCTAATACTGCAACAGTGAAAATTAGAGAGGTATATTCGAGCGACGTAGCAGCACAAGCGGAAAAATACGCTAAAAAACATTTGGCTGGTTTAGGTATAGTAATAATACTTAATACTGGTGTACGTCGTTCTGAATTATTAGGTTTAAAATGGGATGATATAGACTTTGAAAAGAATCGCATCCGCATTGAAAGAGCAGTTACCCAGACGGTTGGCGAAGTACTTATTGGCGAACCTAAAACCGAAACATCAAAAAGAATAATCCCTGTAAGCAAAGACTTCCTGGACTATCTTGAAACTATACTAAGAAAAAGCGAATATGTTATTGCAGGAGAGAGCAATAACCCAAAAACACCTAACTCCTATTCAGTAGAATTCAAAAAGATTATGGAGCAGATGGAATTAGATATAGG
>JAAZLH010000394.1 GCA_012799415.1 Candidatus Epulonipiscium sp.
ATAAGCAGATTGGGTCTCTACATAATTACCATAACCATCTTGTGTGTAGGATTTATACGGAATATTTGCCTCCACCGTAACATCATTAATGCAGTTAAATAAGAATACAAATAGGAACAATATCTTTGTTTTTTTTATGGTTTTTTTCATATGATCACCTATTTAATCCCCGAGTGTGCCATGGTATTCATGACTTTACTCTGTAGAATAATGAATAAAATTAGATTAGGCAAAAACATAATTAAAGTAGCTGCCGCCGCCATCCCTTGCCCTGCAACAATACCCGTATTTGAGGCCAAGGTATTCATATAGAAGGCCAAGGTGCGTAAACTTTCATTGGTAACAAATAAAGAAGAACTTTCTAAATTATTCCATACGGCTTGAAAAGCCAAAATGGCTGCTGTGGCTAAGGCCGGTCGTACCAAAGGTAGAATAATTGTAAAGTATAAATTGACTTCTGTAGCGCCATCAATGACAGCTGCTTCGATTAAAGAATCCGGTATTTGATCGATAAATTGCTTGATTAAAAATAAACCAATAGGCATAGAAAGCAAGGGTAATATATGGGCCCAATAGGTATTGGTCATGCCTAAAATATCAATGGTTAAATACCTAGGTATAGTCACCGCAATAGGCACAAACATTAGGGCTGCATTGTTAATTTCAAAAATCAAATGTTTTCCTTTAAAATTCATCTTGGATAAAGCAAAGCCAGCCATGGATGACAAAACAACGGATGCAATGACAACGAGAAGAGTAACAACAATACTATTGAAAGCAAAACGACTGACAGGAATAGCTGAACTTCTAGATGTAGTCAGTAGGTTTCGAAAATTATCTAAAGTTGGATGAACAACAAAAAACCGAGGTGGAAAAGCAAATAATTCATCCATGGGTTTAAAAGCATGATTGAAAATAAAGACAATGGGCAATCCCATAAAAATCGCCATCGGGATTAAGAAGGCATAGAACTTTAATTGACTGCGATGAAACTTAGGTGGATTCATTCTGTTTCTTCTAATACTCATCTTGATTCCCCTCTCTTTGTTAATCTTGTTCAGCAAATAGCTTTTTAGAAAAATAAGAAAATGTATAAATAATAAGGAGTAAAATAACGGATACCGTGGAGGCATAGCCCATTTCATATCGAATAAATCCGTAATCCTCAATATGGTTGACCATCAATTGCCCTGCATAGCCTGGTGTTGGGTTAGCTCCACTCAGTTGGACCCCAATGGCTCCTGTCTGAAAAGTATTCACCACAGCCATAACAGCACCAAAAAGCATTTGAGGTTTCATAGAAGGTATCGTAATGTAAAACATTTCTTGAAAGCGGTTTCGTATTCCGTCAATGGCTGCTGCTTCATATAAACTTTCATCAATATTTAAAACCCCTGCCAACATAGCCAAAAAACCTACACCCATACTGCTCCAGAGCCCTACAACCATCATAATTGGTAGGAGTAAACTGGTTTCTTGTAAAAAGTTAATGGGATCATGAATAAGACCTAGCTTCAACAAAATACTATTGATGTAACCCGTTCGATTTCCACTAAACAATACCCGCCACACCACTGCCATAGCTACCCCCGATGTCATAGATGGAGAATAAAGAACCAAGGCCAACACTGTTCGAGGTATTTTAGATATTTGGGCCAAAGACCAAGCTAGCACAAAAGAAAGCATATACCCACCTACACCTACAATTAGGGCATAGGCAATGGTATTGGGTAATACATATTGCATAAAAATTTCATCTTGGGTAAGCAAGTTAATATAGTTTAAAAACCCTGCTAACTTAGGAAACTCGATAGTATTAAAGTTTGTAAAAGACAATACAATAGCAATGGTGACAGGTATAACAATAAAAATGGTAAACAAAATGATATAAGGTAATAAAAATAAATAGGGAGTTTTTTTGTTTGTTTTCATTTTATGCCCTCTCCTTCCAGTGAAAAAATTGTCGGTACTGGATATGGCCGAATCATCTTACCATCTTTTAAATATCCAAACTCCTCTAGTTTTCGATTGGTTTCTCGATTTGATCTTTTTACCGCTAAATCGATGGCCTTTCGTAGGCTAACCCCATCTAAAATAATAGAATTATAGGCATTGGATAACTCTCGCTCTAGCATATAAGTACCCGGTACCCGGGGTGCTTCAACAAGCCATTCTTGTTGTTTCATGATGGTCTCTTTATGTTCCTTATCCCAAGGAAGCTCTTTAAAAGCCTCTAGGTTGGCTGTGTTCCACATATATTCTTTGCCGTAAGTAGCCTGTAATGTATGCCCAAATTCTACTTGGGCTTCTTTTGATGTCCACCATTTTAAATACTCCCACGCTTCTTGTTTTTTGAGAGAATCATTGAAAATAATGCAACTCTCTCCACCTCCTGTAGTCCAGCGCTCTACTTCCCCCTCTGACCCTGCAATACCTGGGAAAGGACCGATATTCCATGAATTAGCTATTTCTGGCGCTGCGTTAATAAGCAGGTTATAGGTAAAATAGTCAGAAACCCCCATGGGCAAAGTTCCATCACGAAAGGACTGATAGAAATTCGGAACATCATAAGGCATATTGTAAATGGTAAATAAATCTGTTAGTTCTTTCACTCCTGCCAAAGATGCTTCACTATTTAACGTTGTACGCCCTACATTTTCAGCATAGAAGCTTCCTCCATGTTGATAGATCAAAGGCAAAGTCCCAAAAAAAGGTTTGAAAGCCCCTGTAGCAGCCGTTGGGTAATAAAAATTCATTCCTCTTCGTTGTAACTCTGGCAAACTTAATTTTACTTCTTCTAATGTATCTGGAACTGGAATATTCATAGCTTGCAATATATCACTTCGATAAAACAATACCCAAAAATTCATGGTTTCTGGAAGGGCATATACTTTATCTTCGATCATAGCTGGAACAAAAAGCCCTGGTGAAAACCTAGATGCCACTTCCTTAAAATCTTCAAATTCTCTGAGGTCTTGTAAAGCTCCCCGAATAGCCAAATCATGGGGCAGTACATAATGAACAGAAATAGCCACATCTGGTGCCTTACCCGCAGCATTGGCCAAGACCAATTTGTTCGGATCTGGCATCAAGGATACATCCACTTCAATACCTGTATTTGGAGTAAAAGTTTCATCTACCATCTTTTGAATAATCTCAATATTTTGCCTGGGTCGGTTGATCCACACTTGCAAATGCTCTGGATTTGTATTGTCTACAGAATAGGCTTGTTGCCCAAAAGAAATAAAAAAGCGACTGATGCTAGATGCACTTTTTGCAAACAAATTACTTTTATCTGGGATACTGCTTTCATCTTGAATAATATAGATTTTATCAAGAGCCAAATTGTTATTATTTATATCTTGAATAAAATTAGCCAAGTATTGAAAGACAGAACTTGTACCTTGAGAAAATTCTGTTAATCTTTTTGGTAAATCGTTAGGCTTTTTCGCCAGTCTTCTTAATTGTTGCTCTACAATAGTTAAGGTGGAAAAGGCTCCTATTTTCCGAACCTTTGGGTTGTACATCGTAATACTGTCATACAGTGCAGCTACTTCGTCTGCCCAATATAACAAGCTTTCTTTGACGCCTGGAATATATTTTTCCAATTCAAAATCTCTATATTTGTCATCTTTAGAACCTGTTAATTTCGTAATTTCTAGTGA
>JAAZLH010000066.1 GCA_012799415.1 Candidatus Epulonipiscium sp.
CTCCACTCCCATTACTTCTACAGATAAATCACCATAGGTCCCAACTTGCACTTCTCGTCTTTCTACTGAATAATCATCCTTAACTACATAAACAATGGACTTGCCATTTCTTTCTTTAAGTAAGGCTAAAATAGGTACTACTGTAGCATTTTCTTGGTGCTTGGTTACAATTTCTACTTCTACAGAATATCCAGGTTTCAACGCAGTTGCCCCGCTGTCAAACGTAATCTCTACTTCTACAACTGATTCTACTCCTGTACCAACTTGCTTTGTTGTTGCAATAGGTGCAATTTTATTAACAACACCTTGATACGATACTTGATTAAGACCATCACTGGTAATGGTCGCTTCTTGCCCCTCTTGTAATTCGATAGCATCAAATTCATTAATATCTACTTTAATATAAAGTTGACCCATATCTCCAACTTCAATAACAGGCATACCTGTATTTACCATAGTACCTTTTTCACCTTGAATATGTAACACTGTTCCTTTAATAGGGCTCTTAGTATATTGAACATACTCTGCTACTTGTTTTTCTAAATGCTCTACTTGCAACCTTTGCAACTCAATTTGTTTTTGTTGGGTCTGTACTTGTGTTTGATGAGCCGCATTGCTTCCCTTATTCAAAAGATCTTGAAGTGTTTTTTCTGCAATTTCTTTTTGTTGTTTTGCATTTTCAATAGCACCTTCTGCCGACTTAATTTGCATCATTCCAAGGGTATATTTTTCTTCTAAACTTAATACTTGTTCATAGGATTGATCAAGTTCTAACTTTGACAATGCACCCTGTTCAAATAACTTCTTATTATTTTCATATTGTTTCCGAGCTTCATCTACAGCCCTTTTACTTTGAGCTGCATTAATTTCAGCCTGTTTTAAGCCAGACTCAGCCTCCTGAATCCCTTGTTCACTTTGTTTTAAATTTGATTTTGTTCGTGTAATTTCAGTATCTGTTGCAGGTAAATTTAGATTCTTTAAATTTAATTCTTGTACTTCTAATTGAATTTTTGCTTGTTTCAATTGCTGCTCTAAGTCTTCTTTTGTTTTTAGATCATACTCAATTAAATTTTGTTCTGGTTCCACCTTATCTCCAACTTCTACTAAAACATCTGCAATGGTACTGGCGGTCTTAACATAAAGAGCCTCTTTGGTTTTGATCTCTACAGATCCCTTTGCCTTTACTGTAGAAATCATTTCTTCTTCCTTTACCTGATCAACTTGGGCGGCAATTGCATTTTTAGAAAATCCGCCTGCTTTTTCTGCAGCCTTTTGATTAATCCACCCTACTACACCAAAAATAATAAATACACTAATAACAATAACACCAATAACTATCTTTTTCTTTTTATTCATAATACCCTCCTAATATAATGGCCTTCATAAAAACCTTTTTCTGATTTCTATGATCGGTCTATTTTATGTACTGTCTTTCAAAGCCTAGTAATGCATACGTTCTTTTTTCACAAAAGTCTGTATAAAGCTAAAATTTTCCTTTCCATTTCATGGCTTTAGTGTATCTATTCAATAGTACACTAGCATCTCAAATCTGTCAATTATCATCTATCACCAAAAAAAATTAAGGATGGCCCTGTGATATACTAGGGCCCCCCTTAATTCCAATACATCCATTTATCAACGTCTTACTTTAAAAAATTACTTTCTCTATCCTTTTCTGTTATTACCTTATATTCTTTAGTTCCATCAGCTACAATCTTTATATTCCCATCAATTGCTGTAATATAGGCCTTTGAACCGTTTTTTCTATAAGAATTATAAATACTTAAGGAAGCTAGCCTGTCATACATAGCTACAGCTACTTTAGGTTGTACTGCTTTTATAAAACCTACTGAACTAGATGTGTCATCTCCGTGATGAGGCATCTTTACAATATCCGCCTGTAAGGTATCCCCATACCTCTCTATGAGATCAAGTTCTCCAGCTACATAAATATCTCCCGTCAGTAATACTGATGAATCCCGATAAGATATCTTGAGAACTACAGAATGATTATTAATAAAGGCTGTACTACTTTTAGGAAATGTCTTTGGGTATACAATTTCCTCAACTGGGTTTAATACATCTATTTTAACTTCTCCAAACTCAAATGTCATTCCATCTGTTACTATTACAGTCTCTACTCCCTTCTCTTCAATGGCTTTAAGAAAATTTTTATTCGTTTCTGTAGGATATTCCATTTTACTCCTATAGACCTTATCTATCTCATATTGATAAATAATTTGTGGCAATCCTCCAACATGGTCAATATGAGGATGAGTAGCGACTATGGCATCTATTTTTTCAATCCCTAAGGCATCAAGATACGTCTTCAGCATATGTGCTGTCTCAGGAGCACTGCCATCTACAAGCATTACTTTACCGTCTGGTGTCTTTATGATTGTAGCATCTCCTGATTTAGTATCTGTTCCTGTTGAAGTATATAAAAACCAAATAACCATATTCCCATCATCTTCTGATGGATCAAACACCTCATCATACCTACTGGTTGGCTCATTGATCTCTTCGTCTACTTCATGGGACTCTCCATCAGCCTCAGTCCTCTTTTTGTTTTCTTCCTCTATGGTCGATGAAGTCAGATTTTCATGCTCTACTACTGGGAATGTTTTATTTCTACTACAACCCCCAAAAAGTAATAGAATTATTATAAGCATAGGTATGATTCTATATTTAAATCTTACTTTACTCTTCATCTCTTTTTTCCTTTCAAAAAATGGAGTTATTTCATTGCAGCCTTTGAAAAACCTTCTAATAAATATTGTTGCATCACTAAAAATAATATGATAATGGGCACAATAGCTATAACAGCTCCAGCCATGATTTGATTTGTATTCATGGTTTCCATACCTGCATAGGATCTCTTGAGCTCATATACCCCTAGAGCGATTGTCCTCATCTGAGGCCTTGTAGTAACCATCTTAGGCCAAAAATATGAATTCCATCCATTAATAAAGGTAATCAACCCAACAGTAATAATGGTAGGTTTACACATGGGCACTAGAATTCTAAAAATAACACCAATTCTACCCATGCCATCTACTTGAGCAGCCTCCACATAACTGTTGTCTACACCCATAAATGCCTGCCTTAACATGAATATAAAATAAGCAGACACTGCGTTAGGTAGAATCAAAGCCTTAAAAGTGTTAATCCATTTTAACCGAGCCATCATTACATAAGTAGGCACAAAGGTAACTTGGATAGGCACCATCAATGCTCCCAAAACAACAATAAACAAAGTATTTTTAAATCTAAAGTTGCCCTTTGAAAATCCATATGCGGCAAATATACCTATGACCATCTGTAGTACCATGGTACCTAATGTCATGATAATGGTATTTACAAAATACACCCCAAAAGAAGCCATTTCAAGTACATCCAAATAATTTCTCCACATTAGTTTTTTAGGCCATAAACTTGGTACAGCCTGCAAAAGCTCTTCAGAAGTTTTCAAAGATGATATAATCATCCAGTATATAGGGAATACCATAAACAAAGTAATTGCAATAGCAAATATATCTCTTAAAATACTTAATAAGATTTCTTTCTTACTCCTCTTTATTCTTTTATCTTTCTTTATTTTCAACATAACCTTTTCCATACCCTTGCCCCCTCTACGAATCATAATTCACTGATTTATCAGAAACCTTCATAGTCAATGCTGTACAAATCAGAAGTATAAGGAAAAATAGTATGGAAACAACAGCTGCTCTATCAACCCTAAATTCTACAAAAGCTAAATTATATATCCAGTAAACCATCACATTCGTTGATCTATAAGGCCCCCCACCTGTCATTACGTCAATAGATTGAAACACCTTCATAGATGCAATAAATGTTGTTACTAAAAGGAATAAAGTCGTTGGTGAAAGAAGTGGTATGGTTATATATCTTAACTGCTGTGCCTTTGTTGCACCGTCTAAAGATGCTGCCTCATAATAATCAGTTGAAATATTTTTCATAGCAGAAAGATAAATTAGCATGGCATATCCCACAGCTTTCCAAGCTGTTAGGAATAATACTCCTATCAAGGCTGTTCCTTCTTTCCCAAGCCAATTCACACCTTTGAAACCAAAGAGGCTGAGAACATAATTTAAAATACCATATTCTCCATTTAGTATCCATGCGAATACGATACCTGCCGTTGACATGGCAATATATTTTGGCATAAATATAATGGATCGCATAAAATCATATTTTTTCGTCATTTTATCAAAGAGTACTGCTAAAAAAAGCCCAACAACAAGGGTGATTGTTATTTCGGCGACTGTATAGGTTGCTGTTACTTTTAAGGAATTTAGTAATTCAGTCCATCCAGACCCTTTAAATAACCATTCATAATTTCTAAATCCTACATACTTATAGTTTTCTTTAATCAGGTTCCAATTGGTGAAGCTAATTCTAAAAAGTTCTCCCAAAGGATAGTATATAAAAACTCCAAAAAACATAATTGCTGGTAAAACCGTAAAAAAGTCTTTCAATTCTTCCATTCGTTTAAATCTCGATTTTTTCTTTCGTTGTAGATTCTGCTTCTTCTTTAGACTAAGTTCCATCTCTTAATTCCCTCCTGTTTATGCTATGCACCAATATCTGTTCTCTCCTTAAACATAATGCAAAAATTTCTTCTTAATATAAACAATGAAAGATGAAGAAAACTCATCTTTCATTGTTTATTGCTATCTCTCTTTCTGCTGGACTTTTTTATTCTTCTTCAAGAGCTTCGTCTATAAGTTTTTTTGCAGCATCCATAGATGTTTTCATATCTTCATTTTCAATAACTGCTTTGGCCAAATGTTCTTTCCAAATTGATGAAAGTCTAGTATAGGCAGGATGTTGAATTCTTGGATTAATTTTATCCAAATTATCAAAGATCACATCAAATGCTGGTTTTACCTTTAAGAACTCCTTTGCCTCCTCTGTTTGTGTAACGGAATTTCTTGTAGGCATATAGCCTGTTTCTATGGCCCATACCATATTAACATCTTTACTTGTCAAGTATGTTAATAATGCCCATCCAGCATTTTTAACCTCTTGGGTATTCTTTGCAGGAATTAGTAACATATTACCGCCCACTTCAGAGTAATCTGTATCTCCACCTGGTAACCAAGCCATACCTACTTCAAAGGTAGCATTATCTACATACATATTATAAAGAGAAGAAGTATGAATTACTGAAAACGCCTTTCCATCAAGGAAATTCTGTCTCATATCTGCTGATGCACCCGTTCCATAAGCAAGATATGCAGTACCATCCTGATGCCATTTCTTGATTGATTCAGCAATACTTAAGGCCTTTTCACTATTTAAGTCTGTGGACACATTATCGTCATTCACTATGTTTACACCATTGTTTAAGAAAAAAGTCTCAAAATACCATTGGTCCCAACCTGGAATAACTGTCGCATACCTTTCAGTTGTTCCACCACTTACCTTTGCTACTTTTGTTATAAACTCATCCATTTCAGACCATTTCGTAGGTATGGTAATTCCTTCTGCCGTGGCCATATCCTTATTGTAATACATAATCTGCGTTGAAATTTGGAATGGCAATGAGACCTGTTGTCCGTCATAGCTAGAAGACCTTACAAGCCCTTCTCCGAAATCATCTATATCAAATCCTGTGGCTTCTATATATGGATCTAGTATCTCACAAAGTCCTGATGCTCCATATTCTGCAATAAGAGGAGAGTTTGCAACAGTTACTGCCGGAAGTGTTGTCCCAGCAGCCTGGGCAGCTACAAGTTTCTCGTTAAGATCACTATAGCTTCCTTGGTAGATTGCTTCCACCTTTATATTTGGATTTTTGCTTTCAAAATCTGCAACAACCTTGTCTAGGGTTGGTTGATACTGTGATTCAAGAGCATGCCACCATTCAATAGTAATTGGCTGGGTTACATCATATTTACTCGACTCTTCTGTTGTAGACTTATCGGAGCTCGAAGCATCTGTAGTGCTTGAAGTACTTGTATTGGTAGAGGTTTCTGTTTTTTCTGTCTTACCCTTATCGTCCTTCTTTTCTGCCTTATCTGTGCATGCTGCAAGTGTTGTTATCATTAAAATCGATATCAATAATAGAGCTACTATTCTTTTAAGTTTCATAATAATCTCCCTTCAATGATCCTAAGTAAGTATATACTTATTATAATTAATTACAGTTTGCTCCTTTATAATGCCTGAAATCAAAGTATGTAATCTTCTAGTCTGCAAGCTAAGTCAATAACATTCTTTTACATGCTTTACTTAAATCTTTTTAAATTTACTTGACACCTATCTCCTCCTTACATAATATTTTTTTATAAACCTGTCTAGTTGTCGGAACTTTTTTCCTTTTATTTGATTGTACCTTATTATTCCATAAATTTCAATATTTTTCAATGGGTAAATTATATATTATATACAAAGTATCCCAAACGTGCTATTTTACAAAGAAATTTTGAAAACAACTCTTCTATGTTATACTTTCTTAACTCAAAACAAAATAGCCAGAAAACAGGAGCAGGGTTCCTATTTTCTGGCTACTAAATTACTTAAAGATCCTTTTCAGGATCTTACGAGATTATTTTATTAAGTGATTACCTCATTATAGATATGCAACATTATAAATCCAAGTAATCCATAACAAGTGCCTATATCTACTCTAACCGATTAAAGCAAGAGCTAAAACAAGAAAGCTATACAAGTACTTGCGAAAGTTAAACTTTGGTTACGGCAATCTACATATCTGTGAAAATGGAAAAAGGGATCTTAAATTCTGGATTTCCCGCAGCCCCAGGTGCAATACTATATTTTGAGAAGCAAATCACAAGATACTCATCCTGAAGGTAAAAACCCTGATCATTAGTAATACCATTAAATCCTGCCTCTCCTTCAAAATAAAAGCCTGCTTCTGTTTCCATTTGCTCTTTGATTTGCTTTCTGATTTCAGCATCTATAATTTTTTTATAATTCTTATTTTGTAAAAACAAACTAGATAAATCAAGTTCTCTATTTTCCCTTGTATCAATATTATAATAATCTACTCGCGGTGCACCAGTTCCGCCTTTGGCTTCAAAAGTAGTCACTGTAAAAGATAAGATATCTCCTACAGATTTCACATCATAATCTACATGAATTTCATAAGGATAAGCTTTAAATCCTTCTTTTTCAGCATATTTTATATATTCCCTTCCCTCCTTTTCTAGTCCCTTAATTAAACCTGGAAGATGTTCTCCTATTTTTTTATTCAATTTCTCTTGAAATTCTATATCCGCTAATCCCTGTATTTCTGGTAATTGAATATTTTTTATAAAATAATCCGTTTGAGAAATTATTTCATTTCGTTTAAAACTGATACCTTTATTTACTTCCGGTTTTAGCATTGTTTTCATTATGGAAAAAGGAATTTTAAATTCCGGATTTCCCATAAATCCTGGTGCAATACTATATTTAGAAAAAGGTATAATAATATGAGCTCCTTGAAGATAAAAATCTTGATTATCTGAAATATTACTGAATCCCTGCTCTCCTTCAAAATAAAACCCTTTTTCTTCCTCCATTTGTAATTTAATTTCTTTTTGAATTTCAGTGGTTATAAGCTCTTGGTAATTCGATTCATTTATAAATAAATCTTTTAAGCTTATAAGCTCATTGTTTTGCAAATCAATATTATAGCAATCTACTCGATCCTCCCAGTTGTTTCCTAAATTCTTAGATGTGCTAATCGTAAAAGATAAGATATTTCCACTTGATTTAACATCATACTCAATATGTAGTTCATAGTGTGGAACTCCTATCTCCTCTTTTGGCCCTTCCAAATACTCTCTGGCTTCTTGTTTTAGATCTTCCTTATCTTTTATTGCTTGTTTTTCAATTCGTTCATTTAACTTTTGCTGAAAATTTATATCTCTAAGACCTTGAATAACAGGAATACGGATACTAAGGCCTAAATCATCTTCTGCATCAATCACCTTTGTAGTAAAGCTAACAATCTGTACTTCTTCTTTTTCAGCCGCAACAAAGTTAGCTTTTGGTTTTATTGAATAAGATGCATAAAATGGATGACTAAAAATCATACAACTAACTAATCCCAAGGCAATAATCTTTTTAACTTTCACATCGATCCCTCCATTTCTAATATCTGCTTACATTATATATCTTTTATGGACTTCATAAGTTACAGATCAATGACAACAAGGTAAAAAATTCCTACAATTCAATAAGATAAACCTAAATCTTTATCATCTC
>JAAZLH010000395.1 GCA_012799415.1 Candidatus Epulonipiscium sp.
AAATATCCTAAAAACAGCTCAGGCTGCCTCGAGCTCAATAAGTGAAAAGCAAATGGGGAAGATCGTTGAAAACTTAAAAAATAAGGCAGATAAAATAAAAGACTATCCGGTATTCCAAGATTGGCAAAATGATCGTGAGTTGAATAATAAATAACATGTAACAATAATGATATGTTCACATAACAACAGGGGTCGCGATGGTTGTTTCATTGTCCCACAAAAAGCAGACACACATAACAACATGAATGTAGAGCTAGATGATGATAAGGGGCAGATTCATATTCTGGAAATCAGAAAATCAAACTAATTGGTATTGGTGATGAAAATTAATGGATTAGCATAAATAGTATAATGATCTTTGCCGTGCTTGACATTAACTTATTTTGAGAGCATTGACGGCATTGATGCCCCAATGGTTTAAAGGAGCATATGTGGTATAATTATCATAAACAGAATTTGTTTTAATAAAATTTTTTCTTCGGCGTTGGAGCACATAAAAATAACTTCCCTTCATTATCAAATTGAGGTATAATAGATAAAATAGCTGCTCACTGTTAAAATAATAAGCAGCTATGGGTTAATAAGCTATTTGTTTACTATAAATTTAAAGGAAAATAAACTTGTGATAATCCAATTTTTTTACCAAGGTAGGTGGTTCATATAAAGAAAATGAAAGTAGCTTTGTTTGATAAACAACTAATAAAACAATTTGGCTCAATAGTCTCATGGATTAGTATTATATTATCTCTGATTGTAATTTTTGCTGATATTCCTGATAAAATTAGACCGTTATTAGGATATGGATTTATAGTACTGATAATCTTGGGCTACATCGTACTTTGGTTCTGGGCCAACAAAGTTTTATGTCGTAAAATATATATTAATAATTCTACAGTTGAAGTCAAAACAGGTGATATTTTTAGTGAACCTGGTCTGAAAGCAATTGCATTTAATGAATATTTTGATACGCTAGTAGATGAAGTTGTTATTGCATCTTCCACTCTTAACGGAAAATTTATCAAAGAAAAAATCAATGATGTTGATTACTTTGATAAACTTATTGAAAACGATATCTATATGCAAGAAAGAGTTATTGATATAAATACCACACGAAAGAATGGTAAAACTAATAGATACAAATTAGGCTCAATATTTCTTTATAACCAAGAATATCTATTAACGGCATTTTCGCGATTTGATGACCAAAATAAAGCATATCTGGGTATGCCGGATTACTTGGAGTTTTTAGTAAATTTCTGGAATGATGTCGATAGGGTTTATGCCGGGCGCTCAATTGTTATTCCTTTGTTTGGTTCGGGAATAACTCGATTTCGTGGTTATGATATGATTAATGACCAGGAGCTTCTTGAAATATTAATATGGTCATTTAAAATTAGCCGAATTAAATTTACACATCCAGCACAAGTAACCATTGTTATCCATCCAGATAAAAAAGATCGAATAAATTTCTATGATTTGAAAGGAGGAGACTGTAGTGTCTTATAGAAACGGGAATTATTCAGCATTTTATGTTGATGAACCTTTTAACGAAAGTAATTTAGGGGCATCAGCGACCAAAGATTTTGTATCATACAATCTTCTTAAGGCATGGAAAGCAGCAGATAGCGATTTTCCTTTTATTGATTCCCATGACAAGAATTATAATGTTCGAGATGGCAGTGATTGGGAAAGAACACTTAAACCTCGGCTTCGCAATCGGATTAGCAACTCAAAAAACATTGTTTTATTTTTGAGTTCAATCACTAAGAATAGTCGTGCTTTGCGAGAAGAAATTGACTATGGAATTAATATCAAGGGTTTACCCGTAATTGTTGTATATCCAGAATTTAGTGAAAAAAGTGACATTGTAACTTCAGAGAAGAAATTTAAAAAACAAATTACAGACTTGTGGGACAATCTGCCAAAATTTCGCGACTCAATGAAGAATGTTCCTACACTTCATATTCCAAACAAAAAATCTCTAATAAAGTCAGCTCTAAATGATTCAGATTTCATGGTAAGTACAAAATGTGATGCAAATACATATTTTTACGCACCATAAAAAATTCGCTGTGCCTGGCATCAACTTATTTATACGTTAAAATTTTAATGATTACAGCATGTGATTTTGGAGAATGTCAATAACTTATTAGGAAATTTAATTGATATGTTTCCATTATATTGGACATTGAGTGTGTAGACATGTTTGCACGTCATTTTGATTAAAATCTTTAAGAGACGATGATAGAAGCAATTTAAGATTTTTTAAGACATTTTTAGATTATTCAACAATTAAAATTGAATATGAAAACTAAAAGTTGTTTGCTCTTAATTTTGAGTAGGCAACTTTTTTATATAGATAAAATTGAATAGTACATTTTCACAGAGAGTTAGTTTATATGACTAGCTCTTTTTTGTGCCTAAAATTGAAAGGAGGGACAGAATTGGACGTAAAGATTTATAGGACAAAGGACGGAAATAATTTCTCACTTGAACCTATTTTAAATGATGGTAGGTATTGTACAGAGAATGAATGTGATATTGCCGGTATATATGCTATTCCTAAAGATATAAAAATAATGACTTCTGGAGGTAGATTGCGATTCGATGGTTCTGTGTACCTGATTAATGACAAAGGAAAACCAGCAATCGGGATATACAAACCTAAAGATGGTGTATTGAAGCTTGAAAAGGCAATTGCATTGGAGGAGAGGAGGCAGACAAAAATCAAAACTAAAGATATTTCACGATAAAGCTAAGAATAATTCTTACTAAAAGTAAAAAGCCGTTTTCTTTATTGAAAGATAAAGTGAGCGGTTTTTTGTGTGAAAGGAGGAACAAATTTGAACGCAAAAATCATTGCCATAGCCAATCAAAAAGGCGGTGTTGGCAAAACGACCACCTGTGCCAACTTAGGTATAGGTTTAGCTATGGAAAATAGGAAAGTATTACTTGTGGATGCAGACCCTCAAGGCAGTTTATCTATCAGTTTGGGACATTCACAGCCAGATAGTATTGACACTACCCTTGCCACTATCATGGGAAAGGTTATTACTGATACAGCCTTTGAGCCTAAAGAGGGTATTTTAAAACATGATGAAGGCGTGGATTTACTCCCTGCTAACATTGAGTTATCTAGCATGGAAGTATCCCTTGTTAATGCCATGAGCATAGAAACCATACTTAAACAATACCTTGATACGGTGAAAAAACAGTATGACTATATTCTTTTAGACTGTATGCCCTCTTTGGGAATGCTGACAATTAATGCCCTTGCTGCGGCAGATAGTGTAATCGTTCCTGTACAAGCCGATTATCTCCCAGCAAAAGGATTAGAACAGCTATTACAGACTATTGGAAAGGTACGCAAGCAGATAAATCCCAAATTGGAAATTGACGGTATTCTCTTAACTATGGTAGATGGCCGTACTAACTTTGCAAAGGACATCAGTGCATTGGTAAGAGAGACTTATGGAGGCAGTATTAAAGTATTTAATGCTGATATACCCCGTTCGGTAAAAGCCGCAGAAATTAGTGCAGAGGGAAGAAGTATCTTCGCCCATGACCCCAAAGGAAAGGTTGCCGAGGGATATAAAAGTTTGACTAAGGAGGTGCTTAAAATTGAAAAGATCCGCCAAAAACATAAAGCTGGCATCAGTAGATGATTTATTCTCCACAGAAGAAAGCAGGGCTGATGAAAGCCGAGAGAAGATAATTGAAATCCCTTTAACAGAACTGTTTCCCTTTAAAGACCACCCATTTAAGGTAATTGACAATGAAGCCATGTTTGACACAGCAGAAAGTGTTAAACAATATGGTGTTCTTGTTCCAGCCATTGCAAGACCTCGTGATGAAGGTGGTTATGAACTTGTAGCAGGACACCGACGTAAAAGAGCCTGTGAACTTGCCGAGCTTGATACTATGCCTGTAATAGTCCGTAACCTTGACGATGATGAAGCTGTTATTATTATGGTTGACAGCAATTTACAAAGAGAAAATATCTTACCAAGTGAAAGAGCCTTTGCTTTTAAACTAAAACTAGAGGCTATTAAACGACAAGGTGCAAGGACAGATTTAACTTCGACCCAAGTTGGGACGAAGTTGCCACGGGCTGATGAAATAGTAGCAGAACAGGCAGGCTCAAGTCGAAATCAAGTACAGCGTTACATCCGTCTTACCCACCTTATCCCCGAAATACTTTCAATGGTAGATGAAAAGAAAATTGCCTTTAATCCTGCTGTAGAGCTATCATTCCTTAAAAAAGAAGAACAGACTGAATTACTTGATGCTATGGATATGGAGCAGGCTACTCCCTCACTTTCACAGGCACAGCGTTTAAAGAAGTTTAGCAACGAAGGAAAATTAACCCTTGAGGTAATGAGTGCCATTATGAGTGAGGAAAAGAAAGGTGATTTAGATAAGGTTACTCTTACTGGGGATAAATTAAAAAAATATTTTCCAAAGTCATACACACCTAAACAAATGGAGGAAACCATTATGAAACTACTTGAAGGATGGCATAAAAAACGGACAAGGGATCAAGAACGATAGCCAATAATACAGGCAGGAAAAGAGGTGATACTTATGGCAGTCTTCAGAGTAGAAAAAACACGAGATTATACGGTTATGTCAAATCACCATCTGAGAAATACCGAACTTTCATTAAAGGCAAAAGGCTTATTATCCCTTATGCTTTCTCTTCCGGAGAATTGGGATTATACAACAAAGGGGCTTTCTCGTATATGTAAGGATGGTATTGATAGTATTAACAGTGGGGTAAAGGAACTTGAAGCCAATGGCTATGTTATTCGCAGACGGTTACGCAATGAAAAGGGACAACTTACTACTACAGAATACACTATTTTTGAACAGCCACAAAGCATTGATACTGGCGATAATCCACCTAA
>JAAZLH010000067.1 GCA_012799415.1 Candidatus Epulonipiscium sp.
ACTTACCACGCAAATAGATAATACTATAGAAAAATGAACTAGAATCAGTTTGTTTTTTATTTTTAGCTTATTATATAAATTTTTCACATTCATGCTTCTCCCCCAATGAAAGTTAATTTTTTTCTATAGAACCTTTGTAACTTACAATACCTATAAAATCATTGTCGAATATAAATAGTGAAAAAAAAGAAGAGGTGCTACCCTCTTCTCAATAAGAAATTTTTCTTGCTACTATCTGCTAAAATCAATATAAAAGCTTATCCTCTATATTTCTTAAACATTAATAATTTGAACCAAAACCATATAAAATACAGTTCCAATACCGATACTAATTAAATTATTTTTCTTCCAATGATGCAATAGAATAACTACAATAATTGCTATCGCTTCTGGTAAGCCATAAGAAGGTTTAAATATAGACACTTCCTTTAAACAATAAACAATTAGCATACCTATCATAGCAAAAGGTAGGACCTTGCCTAAATAAATGATGTAATCAGGTGTCTTTTTATGCCCAGGAAATAGAACAAAAGGTAAAACTCTGGTTATAAAAGTAGTTATTGCAACGATTCCAATAATAATCATCGATTGTTGTATCGTTAATGTCATCCTATCTCCTCCAGATCTAAGAACTTTCTCAAGATAGTTAATGTTATAATCATCAAAAGCATGGATGGTAAAATAAAATGAGTTGGCCCAAAAATAAATAGACATAGAAATGAGCTTCCAAGTCCAATAAGTGCAGGTTTATGGTTTTTAGTTGATTTCCATTGCTCCAAAAAAATAACTACAAATAAAGCAGTCATGATAAAGTCAATTCCTTTTGTATTAAATTCAACTAAAGAACCTAATATTGCACCGATTGCAGAGCCTAATACCCAATAAAATTGATTTAGTAAGGTGATAAAAAAATAAAACCAGTTACTATCTACATCTTCCGGAGCTTTCGCAGAGCAATGTAAAGAAAATGTTTCATCAGATAAAGAGAAAATCATATACCATTTTTTCTGGCCCATATGCCTAAATTTGTCCAGCATGGACAAGCCATAAAAAAGATGTCTGGCATTGACCATCAACGTCATTAAAATCGTATTTAATAAATTAAAAGGAGCAAGTAAAATATTAATTGTAACAAACTGCATAGAACCTGCATATATAAATACACTCATTATAATTGCCCAAATAAAATGATAGCCCTTACTACTAAGCAATATACCAAAAGCAATTCCTAGAAACACATACCCAGTTAAAATAGGGATTGTATATGGAAAGGCTGCTTTTAGTGCTTTTGTTTTCTTTTGCAACTTCTCGCCCCCAATTGGCATCATAATCCATGTTTTTCTAACCAATATACACAGAATTCCGCCTTCTGTCAAGTTGCAAAAGATTACTCATCTTTATTACAAACATTCCTTATCTTTTATCTTCTTTTTCTTGAAATACTAAAGATTGTAAGTCCATAAAATAAGATTGTAGTTGCCACAAGAATCAGCACACTTGTGAAAAATGTAATAGTATCATCACCAAAAGTGAAAATGACCCCCATATTTTGATTAAAAGTTTCTATTATTTCAGTTGGAGCATTTTTAAAAGCTTCTTTCATAGGCTCTGCCATCATCACTTGACGAAACAAAGAGCCTGCGTGAGAAACAGGAAATATTTTAATTATAAACTGAATTGGAGTGGGTAAGACACCAATTGGAATATAAATTCCTGTTAAAAATCCAACTAATGTTCCAATGACTGTACTTGCTGTAGCAAAAGCATTCTGACTTTTAAAAAAAGATACAATAAAAAACACCATGGCACTACTTGATAAAACGGATAACAAAATAAGCCCTAAAATTTTTCCTAAATCTAGAAAAGAAAATATCTTACCTCCATTAGATACAATATAAATTTCTGCAAATACAAGAGTAATAAGGCTAATTATTACACCTACAACAAAAGCACTTATTATGTATCCTCCAGCTAAATCCCTCCACTTAACTGGGGAAGATGAAAAATCCTTTCGTATTTTTTTCGATTGATCATCAACCATAATTCCAAATGCCCCCATTGTAGTAGTCATAGATGTTACGGCTAGTAGCCCCGCCATAATCCAGCTGTCCATTAAAAATCTTGCGTTTTCTATTTCCTTCATATCACTAATTAAAGTTTCGCCTAAAAACAAAACATAAAGTCCAATAATAATGATGACACCTAGTAGCGAAAAGAAAACAGCACTTTTATCTCTAAAAAATATCTTTAAATTTCTTTTTGCTATTGTAATCATTCTCTTATCTCCCTTCCTGTAATACCAATAAAAGCATCATCCATTGTCCCATTCAGCACTTCAAACCCTATCATAAAATTTTTGCATTTTTCGATAAGAGGAATTGCTTCTAACGTATTTGCTAGCTTAATTGAAATTATTTTATCATGGATTGTATACTCTACATTCTGTTCATTAAGTATTCCTATTATTTTTTCGCTGTCATTAGATTGTATTTTTAAAACATCAGAGCTATATTGTTCTTTCAATTGTAGAGGGGTACCTTGAGCTGCAATTTCACCGTTGTCAATGACTACTACATAATCAGCAGTTGTAGCCTCCTCCATATAATGAGTAGTTAGAAAAACTGTCATACCACTTTCTTTTTGAAGCTGCTGAATTGTCTCCCAAACATTTTTTCGTGTTTGAGGATCAAGCCCTGTTGTGGGTTCATCTAAAAATAAAATTTTAGGTGTATTAATTAGCGCTCTCGCAATATCCGCCCTGCGTCGCTGCCCACCTGAAAGCTTTCCATAGGGCCTGTCTAAAAATTCTGTCACTCCCGTTGAATCTGCAGCTTTTCTTACTGCTTTATCAAGCTGAAACTTTGGAAGATTATAAAAAGACCCTCTTACATAAAGATTTTCTTTTACTGTAAGTAATGGATCAAGCAAACTATCTTGAAACACCACTCCAATTATGGATTTAATTTTGCTATCATCTTTACCAAGTAAATTACCGTCTATTTGAACTTTTCCACTATCTGCCTTTAAAAGAGTAGATATAATATCAATTGTAGTTGATTTCCCTGCACCATTTGGTCCCAAAAAAGCAAAAAGTTTACCTGATTCCACATAAAAATCAATATTATTCACTGCCTTAATATTTCCATAAGATTTTTTTAAATTTGTAACCTGTATTATTTTATTCAATTATGCCACCCCCTATTATAAACATCACGATCCACACACACCAATATAACTTTCTTTACTTTCTAATTATTTCGAAGTCTACACTATTATATAAATTCTGCTTTTCCTCCTATTATATTAATATCTATATCTAATTGTAGTTTACTTTGGTATATATGTAAATATATTCATGAAACTTTAAGATATTTAAAATAGCAGTCAAAAATATTTACTCTTTTGACTGCTATTGATCTTATATTTTACAATCTTTATTCTCTAGCTTTCTAAACCTTCTTTCATGCTAGGACCTGAAGTTATATCTTGATAACTTTTAATGGCATGTTCTCTACCATACTCGGTGAGTTTGATGATATTATCTTCTATATAAATCTTCTTTTCCTTTTGAAGTTTCTTCATTGTTAATTCCAAAGATTTAGCATTCCAATGTAAATGTCTTTCTATGGTATCCACTCCACATTCCGAAACCTCGTCTAAATCATTTTCATGATTATATAGGTGAAATAGCATAGCATTTTGTGCAAACAATATCTTTTGTCCTTTTCTTCTCCTTACAATTGTAACAAAGCCCCTCTCAGGTGCTATTAAAAATATAATAAGGAAGAGGATTCCTGTCATCAGTGACATGGATCCTGCTATAGAAACGTCAAAAAAAGCTGCAAGTTGATAGCCTAAAACTCCATTAGCCGCACCAATTAAAGCACTTAGAATAATCATCTTTTTTAAATCATCCGTTAATAAGTAGGCGGTTATTGGCGGCCCTATCATAAAAGCTATAACAAGTATAGAACCTACAGATTCGAAGGCACCAACTGCAGTAATAGAAACTATTGTCATTAAACTATAGTGAATTACAGCGGGGGAAAAGCCTAGCACTGTAGCCAACCCTGGATCAAAAGTAATAATCTTCAACTCTTTAAAAAGAAAAATAACAAATAAGAGGTTAAGAATCAATATAGCACCCATGGAGTAAATTGCTTTTGCTCCAATATCCACCCCAAATACTACGAATCGATTGAAAGGAGCAAAGGCTAGCTCTCCAAGTAATACAGAATCCGTATCAAGATGCACAGAACCTGCATATCTCGATATGATAATAATTGCTATACTAAATAGAAAAGGAAAAACAATTCCTATTGCAGAATCCTCCGAAACCAATCTTGTGGAGTTTAAAACCTCTGTAAAAAACACAGTAAGAACACCAACAATAGCTGCCCCGATAATTAATAAAGGAGATGAAAGATCATGAACTATAAAAAAAGCTAATACAATCCCTAATAAAATTGTATGAGTAATAGCGTCTGTCATCATTGCCATCTTTCTAAGCACTAAAAACACTCCAGGAAGGGCACAAGCCACTGCAACAATAACAGCAATCAATTGTATCTCTAAGCCTGCATTCATTTACATCTCCTCCTTTATAAAATGCTTTTTCATATATTCGATGCCTTTTTCAGTAATAGACCAATGCCCCTCTTCTACTTCAAAAGCTAACCCTCTCATTTTTAAAGCTTTTAACTTTTTTGTTAATTCCTTCAATCCTCCACTTTTTGCTGCCATAGTCGGGCTAATTCCTGCAACTTCATGGCCTTTCAACTCATATCCATGAGTTGAGCATATATAATATAAATCTGATAAAATCTTATCTTCATTGATCCCTTTATGGTTTTTCAAATCTCTAAAATGTTTCCATACCAATCCTCTATTTGGCGCCAATGTTAAACTAATAAACACAATCATACTGATAACAAGGACAATAGTAGGACCTGTCGGTAGCTTCTCTGCCATAGAACTGATAAGTGTCCCAATAAATCCTGATAAAGCTCCGAATAAAGCTGATAAAAATACCATGATAGAAAAATTGTCCGTCCATTGTCTTGCAGCCACGGCAGGTGCAATGAGCATAGCGCTCATCAAAATTACTCCTACAGTTTGTAATCCGATAATAATAGCTGCTACAATCATGGCAGATAATATAATGTTGATCTTGGTTACTGAGAAACCAAGGCTTTGCGCAAATTCTGCATCAAATGCCGTGATTTTAAATTCTTTCCAGAACAAAATAACCATTCCAATTAATATGACTCCCATAACACCCATTAAAGTTACATCTCTTTTCAGCAATGTAGATGCCTGGCCAAAGATAAATTTATCAAGGCCTGCTTGATTTGCATTAGGAGTCTTTTGAATATAAGTGAGTAGCACCAATCCTCCTCCAAAAAATACAGAAAGAATTAAAGCTAAAGCACTATCAAATTTAATCCTTGAATTACGTACAATGGAGAGAATAATAAAGGTAGCTAGAAGCCCAGATACTAAAGCACCTAAAAGTAAAACCTCTGTTTTCTTACTATTGGTAAGGAGAAATACCAAAGCAATCCCAGGTAATGCAGCATGTGATATGGCATCTCCTAAAAGACTTTGCTTTTTGATTACCGCAAAGCTCCCTAAAACTCCACTTATGATTCCTAATAAAATAGATCCTAAGGATACCACTCTAAGTGTATGATCCGTAAACATAAGCTGTAACATATCCATTTTTATCACCTACCTTTTTAAAATTTGTCCTGTACTTCGATAGGCCTTATTTAAATTCTCTTCTGTAAATACTTCTGATACAGGTCCACTTGCAATAATCTCTGTATTTAATAGAGTTACATAATCAAAATATTCAGGAACGGTTTGCAAATCATGATGTACCACAATTAAAGTTTTACCCTGTGCTCTCAATTCTTGTAGTAAAGCAATAATAGCCCTTTCTGTTTTTGCATCTACCCCTTGAAAAGGTTCATCCATAAAATAGATATCTGCTTCCTGTACTAAGGCTCTAGCTAAAAAAACTCTTTGTTTTTGCCCCCCGGATAATTGACTAATTTGTCGATCTGCAAATTCTAGCATACCAACCTTTTTTAGAGCCTCCATTGCTTTTTCTTTATCTTTAGCTTTTGGCCTCTTCACCCAACCTAGCAAGCCATATCGGCCCATTAAAACAACATCTAACACATCAGCTGGGAAATCCCAATCAACACTTCCACTTTGCGGAACATAGGCAATATTTTTTCTTTCTTCTTCATAAGTTTTCCCATTAAACCATACACTTCCCGAAATAGGTTTAATAAGATTTAGCATGGCCTTAATAAGAGTAGATTTACCAGCACCATTTGGGCCTACTATTGCCATTAAAACAGATTTAGGAATGTCTAAATCAATATCCCATAAAACAGGCTTTACTTGATACGCAACTGTCATATCTTCTACTTGTATAATATAATCTTTATTCAATTTCATTGGCTTTTGCCTCCCATCTGATTATTTTAAAGCATCCACAATAGTATCTATGTTTTTCTTAAAGGTTTTAATATAGGTTTCATCCCCTGAGTTTTCATCTCCTAAAGAATCTGAATACAATTCTCCCCCAATCTTTACGTCAAAGCCTTGGGCCTTTACTGCTTCTTGAAGGGCCTCTATATTTTTTGTAGGAACAGAAGACTCTATAAAAATAGCCTTTATTTGATGCTCCACTATAAAGTTTGCTAAATTTCGTAAATCTTTGGTTCCTGCTTCTGAAGTTGTACTAATTCCTTGAATTCCTTTCACATCAAAACCATAAGCTTGCCCAAAGTAATTAAATGCATCATGGGCAGTAATCAATACTCTTTTTTCCTTTTCTAGTTCTAAAACTCTATTTTTAATATATTGATCTAGTTCATCTAACTCTTTTAAATAAGAGCTTAGATTGGTTTCAAATTCACTTTCATGTTCAGGATCTAGCTCTTTTAAACCTTTAGTAAGTTCTATGACGGCTTCTTTCCATAGGGTGACATCAAACCAAATATGAGGATCGTAAGCTAAGCTACTATCTTCAGATTGTAATAACATATTTTCAGCTAGACCCTTGGATACGTTAACTACTTTTTTATCTATAGCCGTTAGATTCTCAAATACATCACCCATTTTTCCTTCTAGGTGAAGACCATTATAAACTACCATATCTGCCTTTTGCATAGACTGTACATCGCCTGCACTGGCTTTATAAAGATGAGGATCAATTCCTGGTCCCATTAAACCTTTTACTTCCACATATTCTCCACCTATTGTTTTTGCTGCATCTGCTAGCATAGTTGTCGTCGTCACCACATAATACCTGCCATTATCTGACTCACTATGATTGGTAGAATTACAACCCACAATTGTAATTGCTCCAATCATTAAAGATAAAATCAATACCCTATATTTCTTCATATCAAAACCTCCTTTATTCTACATATATAAATTTTGCTGCCTCTTTTCCTATCATAATGGTAATATCCTGTTTCTTTATAGTGATAGGTCCATTGTAAGGAGCTAAGTTAATAATTTTAATTTTATCCCCAATTCCAAGCCCCATATCACTTACATACTGTAACAATTCTTTTTGGTCCCTCACTCGTTTAATAATAACTTCTTCCCCTTCTAAAATTAAATCTAATGTCTTATACTCCATAGGCTGAACATTTTCATTTTCATAGGATATGACACTCCCATGGGGGCAACATTTAGGATGATGTAGATATTCTTCTAAGCGTTTTTCTAACTCCAAACTTGTTACATGCTCCAATTTCTCTGCCTCTTCATGAACATCCTCCCAATTAAATCCTAAATGTTCTACTAAGAAAACTTCCCACAATCGATGTCTTTTTACAATCTGGGCTGCTTCCTGTATCCCTTTTTCTGTAAGATGAGTTCCTTTATATGGGGTAGCTTTGAGATATCCCTCTTTTAAAAGCTTTTTTATCATCTCGGTGACAGAGGGAGCTGAAATACCAAGGGCCAAGGCAATATCCTTATTACTAACAGGTTGGGTAGTTCCACCAAGTTCATATATAATTTTCAAATAATCTTGTTTGTTTCTTGTCATATTTATTTATCCTCCGACTCATATGGGATTTTAGGTTCATCAAACTAATAATTTAGGTTAACCTAACTTTATTTGTATTATATCACTTACTATCATAGAATGGAAGTACTTTTCGGAATAATTTAAAAAATAAAAAAGCAATGAAGTATTTAGAGCTACAAACTCTCTCTTCATCGCCTTTTTATTTTCCAATGTTTTATATATTTTCCGCTTTTAATGATTCAATAATATTTTCTCTTTTTATCTTTGCGCTTGTATATACATTCTTTTTATTTTTTCATTCCAGTATAAACAAAAATAGCATCCCTTAAAAATTGTGCTAGACCTGGTTGCTCTTTATCGTAGTAAGCCGTAAATCTTTCATCGTCTACATACATTTGTGCAACACCTGCATGGGCTTCCTTTGTATACGTATTCCAATAATAAGATATCCATTGATGATGTAAAGCAGCTACTTCTTGTGCAAGCTTTCCGGAGGGGTCCCCAGTTTTAAAAGCTTCGTTGAGCAGTTCCATTATATCCTCCGCAAGCTTAGTGACTTCTTCATACTGTGCTTGGGTCATGCCTTTTATTTTTTCATTAGATTGATCAACAGCCTCGTTGCCATATTTATCTCTAATCTCTTCTCCATACTTCTGCTCATTTTCATCAATTATCTTTTGTTTAAAGCCTTCGAATTTTTCTTTATCTGACATTGTGACACTCCTTTCAGTTGCTGCAATTGTTTTTTCTACATTTGCAATTAACAACTCTATTTGGTTTCTTCTTTCAAGAAGCTTCTCATGATGATGACGCAATGCTTTTGTTTGATCAAAATTAGAAGAAGTAATTATTTCTTTTATTTCTTCTAATTTCATACCAAATTCTCGATAAAAAAGAATTTGTTGTAGTCTGTCAACTTCCTTTGAACTATAAATACGATATCCCGATGAATTGATCCTTGCCGGCTTTAAGATTCCAATCTCATCATAATATCTTAAAGTTCTTGTACTAATTCCTGCTATCTCAGCTAGCTTTTGCACTGTGTATTCCATCTTCCACCTCCTGATAAATCAAGTATAAACCTTTACGTTGCGTCAATGTCAAGATAGTTTATAAAATTAATTATAAATTTTCGTCTCTTAACCATTCAATGGTTGCTTCTATTGTATATTTAATTGCTCTCACGATGTCTTCTA
>JAAZLH010000396.1 GCA_012799415.1 Candidatus Epulonipiscium sp.
ACTCTTCCTCTAATGAGGAAAATATCGGTATAACTCTTTCATGATAAGTCTTTGCAAAGGTCTCAAATGGTTCTTTGAGCATTTTTCGTATTCGATTATCTAAATACAACTGCGCTCTCATAGCTTCACCACCAATTAAAATGACTAATCTTTCCTTAAGCAGCACTTTTTATTACCTAAAATTATCAGCGGCTTTATAGTAAAAATACAGATTGTTACGTTTAATTTGTTTGTTCTTTTCAGATGCTTTATATCCTGCCTTGGTTAATTCGGATAGCCCAAAAGCTCCTGCGGCAAAAAGTTCAGGGTTGATAGTAGTATCTGTCCCATTTGTTGATATATATGTTGCAGAAGAAATGACAATTGATCCAATGAGGCTCTTCAACTTATCATCTGATAGCAGAGAACCAAAGAGATTTTTATATATCTTGTTATCATCCACCTGCTCTTTCAATTCAAGTATTGCAGGTTCTACGTTCTTGATAAAAACTTGTTCACAATTCAAATCAAAATCGCTATCCCAGGGGAGAACCGAAATCTCTTCAGAATAAGTCAAAATCGCGGCTCGGAATCTGACTAAGTATCTATCTAATTCTCGTCTAAGATCAATTATTTCATCCATTGATGCTAAATCAAAAGCTGGTAGTTCTATCATTAATTTACGAGCTAATCCTGATGTGATGATGTTTTTTCTTTCGACAGGTGAAATGCCATCTTTTGTTACAATTCTATAGTTGGTAATTAAGTCACCCAACCTGTGGTCTAACAGTGGATAGGCTTGCTTCATGCTATTACTCACATTAAAAATATACTCATTAATAAAATTGTCATCCGCTAAGTTAGAGTTATTAAACTTTTGAATAATTAGTCTGTTTTCTCTCTTTAGCCTATTAATATCATTTATTTCATCCGCACCCATAATTTCATTTAATTTATCTATTATTTCGTTATAAGTTTGATTTAGCTGCTTTCTTGTTTCTAACTTATATCTCATAGGAGCATTTTTATAATTTTTAGAAGCAACAAGATTTTTGAATTCAAAAAATTGTGCATTGTTATTACCAAAGCTTGGATCAGCAATTTCACACAGAGGAAGTAACTTAATGATGCTATTCACAATTGCAAGTTCATTATTTTTAGCATTAGTATTTACCATTATTGCATCATACAGTTGATACATTGGGCTTATTAATGTTATCTTGTCGCCATATAAGGCAGCGACTTTTAATAAGGCAACTTCACTCAGTTTATTTTCAATATCTGGATACCCTCCAACTACAAAATCCATAACACACCTCCTTGCTTATCCTTGCCAAATACAACTTCACCCTACTCATCTTCTCCACGATGCTCCACATTAATAGCATCAACCCAATCTTCCTCGACATACACCATACCGTTCCGACCTTCCACCTTCCGGTTAGAACCAGCCTTGTACAATTTACAGTTTAATGGCCCATAACAAAAAGTTTCAAATCTATACTTCTTCTTACCTCTTGGATTCCAATTATCAATAATTATCTCAACAGGCATTCTAGCTCCCCACATGCAGCTACTACAGAAAACCTCATATGTCCTAGCTGCCAGCCTGCGGTGTCCTCTTTCTCTGTAAACTTCCAGCTCCGGTGGCACCCGTTCCCAGGGAGATGAAGTGCTGCCAGTGGTGGTGCTTCGAGTGATGAGTTTAAGCTTAGAGACTTTGTAATACTCGGTAGGCTCAGTGTCAGGATCCGGCACTGGAACGCATTCTCCGAAAATCACATCGTTTACTTTGAATTGATGTTTGGCGTGGGCTGCTTTACCGATGCCAACGGAGAAGGTGGTATTAATATTATCGATTTCACCCTCTAAAGTTATGGCATAACCAAGATATGTATGTGAGGCTTCGTCGAAGGACCTGGTTAGACGGATCCGTGGTTGGATTGAAATTATAGTACCTTTGAAGGTTGATTTTGTATCCATGACTGAGAAGCCTCCTTCAATCTATCAAACATTTACAGTTCAGCATCTTCTTTGTGCAATTTAGTTAACACGTGAATTGAAGCTAGAAAAGTATAGAACATCCATTCATACCATATTTCATTTGAATATTCACCTTGCTGCTCTTTGTTATGATGCCTAATGTCAAATCCGTTTATAATTCGGAACAGATCACTATCATCCCTCTTTGGTAACCTTATATCCTGCTGTTTGTAGTACTCTAAAACATCTGAGAGAGTTCTTATTGCATCTTTCTTTTCAGGTAATGTCGAATCAAACTTGAGAAATTTTGTTATCGCATATTGTACTCTATCATCAACATTTTCGGGTTCCCCAGATTCTATTGGTTCTTCTATAAGTTCCTCGAGTCCAGATGGTGCTTCCCTGAAAATGATTCCTTCATAAGTCATACGATACGGTTCTTCAAATCCTTCTAGAAGTTTACTAATTTCTTCAAAATATATTGTTTGGCCTTTTACTTTATCAAATTTTGTAGCATGCCACCCACAATTATTCCAACTATGAAAATACTTGTTTTCAGGATATGATGTATTATTGAACAAAAACTCCATCATTGTAAAAAGTTCAATCTTATCATAGTCATCAATGTGTTCTCTAATAGGCCACACGTTATTGAGTCCGGTTTCTATATATACCTCTACTTCTATATCCTGTCCTAATTTTCCTATTACAGATCCGTCAGTACAATAATATCCTGTGGCTTCTTGAAAATATAATTCACTCTCAAGTTTAGAATACACATTCAAAAATAATCGTTTCAACATTTCCAGATCGTATTTGTGTAAACGGTAGATAGTGGGTACTGTTATAAATATTCGCCGTTCACAAGAACGGCGATGAGGCTTATGTCGATTTTCTGCATTCAGCCGGCAAGTTAGGTGACCAAGGAAGTAGATCTTCACAAAAGCTTAAATCCTTATCATCCAGATGTTTTGGGATCTCCGTAAGTAGATA
>JAAZLH010000397.1 GCA_012799415.1 Candidatus Epulonipiscium sp.
AGATTTAGAGAAGTATGTATTAGATCCAGCTAAAAGAGAAACTGATTGGGGAAGTGCTTATCCTAATTTAAGACATAAAAAAGTAGACTACAATGCTATGAGGTTAGCTAGAACATCAATTAACCATAGCTACCAAACAGCTAGTATTCAAGCTAGTAGCATGAACCCTTTTGTAGAAGGTATAAAATGGGAAAGTGCTCAAATACATGGTAGGACTTGTGAACTATGTATGGAAAGACATGGAAGAATATTTCCTAAGGATGATGTACCACTGGATCATCCAAATGGTTTATGTAGCATGGTCCCTTATATACCAAAGAATTTAGAAGAAGTAGCGGGGGAACTAAAGGGTTGGTTAGGTGGTGCAGATAATCCTGTCTTAGATGAATGGTATAGGAATTATGGTGGCTATTTTGCGGGTGGAAGTATAAAAATTCCAACCACAACCAAAACAACAAAAGTAACAAAAGACAATATAAACGAAGTGTTAATAAAGGATGTAGGCTTTAAGGAGGTGGAGGATAGCTTCAATAACATAAGCGAGAGCCTGAGAGTGAGCAACACACAGCAACTACTTGAGCTTGAGAATAAGTTTGGTTGCATTAATCGTTCTCAAGGAACAATAAGTGCTACTTCTGGAGGTAGGGATGTAAGGGCTTATGTTAGGAATAGACTAGACAACCCTACTCAGCAAAATCTATCACTAAGTCCTAATTATTACAAAGATGAAACCTGGCTAATAGAAAGCACAAGAAAAGGCATAGAGAGCAACTGGTATATGCCAGCAAAAAAAGAAAAGTTGTCAGTCTACACAGTTACTCACGAATATGGCCACATTTTACAGAATACACTTATTGAAGATAAGTTTATTGAAAATGGTTGGAGCAAAAAAAATACAGGTGAATTTATTGATACTAGTAAAAGCACACCAAAGGCTATGTTTAAGTGGTATAATAACAATATAAATGAAGTATTAACCGAAAATTATAATGAAATAATTAGTATAGCAAAGGAAGTTAATAAGGATTTTAAGCTAGATGAGAATATATCAAGATATGGTAAGACGAACAAGGCAGAATTCTTTGCAGAGACATTTGCAAACTCACAATTAGGAGAACCTAATGAACTAGGTAAGGCTATGAATGTATGGCTTGAAAGGAAGGGGTTGATAAAATGACAACATTAAAAGAACCATACTTTATGGAAAATGAAGATTGGTATTACTTTGATGAGGTAGGGTTTAAATATAAATTGACAGACAAAGCACCTCTCAAAGCCATTATCAGCTATAAGGAATACTATGACACCCTAGACAGCATGCAGTTAAAGGTGTGGTTATATGAACATTGTATTTTGTAATAAATGTAAAAAAGATTTTATAATAGATATAGAGATACAAGACTTAGGAGACAACACAGAAAGAATTTACTTCACTTGTCCTCATTGCAGCAAAGAATATACCAGCTATTACACAAACATATTAATAAAGAAAAAACAATCTAAAATAAGAGAAATTCAAAG
>JAAZLH010000398.1 GCA_012799415.1 Candidatus Epulonipiscium sp.
AGGCGACATGAAAACTATGCAAGGCGACATGAAATCTATGCAAGGCGACATGAAAACTATGCAAGGCGACATGAAATCTATGCAAGGCGACATGAAATCTATGCAAAAAGAGCAGAAAGAAACAAATCAAAGACTTGAAAGGGTAGAAAACAAAACCGACAAAAATACCCTAATGTTAGAGGATATGAATAAAAAAATGAACACAATTGCAGAGGTTTATACATCTTTTGGCGAACAATTAGACAGGGAAAAGGTTCAAGATAAAAGAACCCTGACAGATAGATTGGATACTATAGAATTGGCGGTTACAAATACTTCATCAACAGTTGGGGATATTAAGAGGGATTTATCAAAAATGGTAAGAGTAACTGCAGACAATTGGGCGGATATAGCAGAGTTAAAATCTATAAAGTAATATTTTAAATTTTAAGCTGAAGGTGAACCTTCAGCTTAATGCCATTATATAATCTATAAAGAATAATCTACCGGTATTATAAGAAAATCTTCTTCATCGATAAAATTTATAATTAAATATGTTCTATCATGGAAAAAGAATAAGAGTCCTCCATGTTCTTCAGCAAAGTCTCTAATTTCACAGTAATAGATAAGATCTCCTTCTACTGTTTCATCAAAATAATCTTTTTCATAATCTAATAGAGCTTGTATTTTTTTATCTATTAAATCATTTTTAAACATAAGATCTACCTCCTTATGAAAGATATCTATAATGCTAACCATATTATAATAGATATACCCATTTGAAAGTTAAAATTCACGGATAATTGTCTAAAATTACAAGACATCCTCCTTGTTCACCAATGTAGCAGCCATTTTAATGGGGTATATATATCCACCAATGTTCAACACCCATATTTACTGGGTGCCCATATCTAAACAATGTAGAAAATATCGGTATGAATAAAAACCTCCCACATGGTAAAAATATATATTGGGAAAATTAAAATATGGAGGTTTTTATATGAAAAAAGCTTTAAAATCACAGTTAGAATCATATAAAAGGGATAATGATGAAAGCAGTAAAGAAGAATTATATAATACCATAAATTCAATAAGCAGTCCAACATTAGGCTATGATAGCTCAACTTTAGATGCAGTAGAAGAAGCTAAAAAAGCCTTAACAAATAGTATTAGCAATAAATCTGATATAGTTAAATCAGTAGAAAATGTAATATCCAGTTTGAATTAGGATGAAGGACTATAGTTAAGTGGATTTCAGTAAAAATAAATGCTCTTTTCTGGTAAGGATTTAAAAACATGAAACCAGAAAAGAGCATTTATTATTTTTATCCCATTTCCAATCATAATCTAGGGAATAAGTTAATATGTTAGTGCCGGGTGTCAAATTTACTCTAATTTATTAAGAAGAAAATGATATTAATTGTTTTCCAACAACAACTTGACACTATCTGCTTAATAATCCACATTGTATTTATATTAAATATTATATATAATATTGGTATAAAGCCAATATATGGTATGGGGCATATTATAAAATACCCAAATTATCAGTATGACGTGACAAGGGATAAAAACTACGTTAATTTAAGGGGGAATTATAAGATGAAAAAATCAATTATTATTTTAACTTTAGTTGTTTTGCTTTTAATTTCAACATGGTCTTTTGGAGCTAATGGGTATGATCCTATTAGGGAATATGATAAGATAACTGCAAAACAAATCTATGATAGGGTGTATATCAATGGAGAATTGAAGCATGTTGAAATTTATCTTATCAATGGTTATAACTATATTAAATTAAGAGATTTTGCACAGTTAATAAGTGGTACGGATAAACAATTTAATATAAAATGGGATAGTAAGGAAAAGACCATAAGGCTAATAAGCAATGAGGCATATTCGCCAGTTGGTGGTGAATTAAAAATAGGGGATGGAAGGGATAAAGTTGCCTATGATAGTGAACCCAATTTGTTTTATAATGAATATTCTCTTTACTTAGCTGGATATTATATAGATGGCAACAATTATTTTAATTTAAGGGAACTGTCGGCATTATTTAGTGTAAATGTTTCCTGGGATGATGAGGCAAAACAGATTAGATTAAATACATCATTACCTGAACCAACCAAGGAGTCTTGGGTAGGAAGGTATAGGGAACTTTATAATGTCTTTGAAGGTACAAGCATAGTTGTTTATCCGATGGCTAATATTCATAATGTGCCAATGCTTGAATTATCTGAGGATGGAACCTTTGAGTACTTACTTAATTTTTATTCCAGGATGTTTACTATAAAAGGGAACTGGGAAATTGATGAGAAAGATAGTAATTTAATACATTTATCAAATTATGATAAAGTCAGACAAAAAATAAGTTTTAGAAGAAATAATATAGATGAACTGGAATTATTAACAACGGATGATTACCTTACTATACAAAATAGTATTGGATATACCACCAATCATTCAGTTTATAAGAGAATTAGGTAAATATAGCACCCGGCACTAACTTGTTACTAACTTGTTAACTTATTAATCACCGTAGCAGCCATTTTAATATATTTACCGGTGTCAGTTTGCTATAAATTTGTCATATGGGTACACTAAAAACAACAAAACTTACGAGGTGATTAAATGAACAACAAATATACAAAACCATCTCAAGAAGAATTAAAGAAAAAATTAACCCCTATACAATATAGAGTAACTCAACAAAATGCCACGGAAAGACCTTTCCAAAATGAATTTAATGACCATGAAGAGGAAGGAATATATGTAGATATTGTATCGGGTGAGCCTTTATTTAGTTCAAAGGATAAATATGATGCAGGCTGCGGTTGGCCTAGCTTCACTAAACCTATAGAGAAACAAAATATAAAGGAGAAATTTGACACTAGCCATGGTATGAGAAGAACAGAGGTTAGAAGCAAGTATGGAGATTCCCACCTTGGTCACGTATTCTCCGATGGACCTAGAGATAAGGGAGGCCTTAGATACTGTATCAATAGTGCCGCTTTAAGGTTTATTAAAAAGGAGGATATGGAAAAGGAAGGCTATGGGGAGTATTTATGGTAGATATAATGACACTATGCTAAATCCATCACTGCATTAGCCATTTTAATGGCGTTAAATAAATCCATAATATGATATAATAAAAACAATAGATTTTATTTAGCGAGGTGATCAAGATTTATAAGCCTACAGAAGAAAGAACCAATCAATATGATATAATTCCAGAAGTAGTCAATTTTATTGTCGATAAAATAAAACCAAAGAGAATCTTTTTATTTGGTTCCTGTGCTAGAGGATTGATAACTAGTCATAGCGATATTGATTTATGTATTGTAGTAGAAGAAAAAATGGCTCCTAAAGAAAGGGCCAGATTAAGAAGCATATTGTTGATGGATATGCTAGATATTACAGATTTTGAAATAGATATATTTATATGCAGTGAAGAATCATGGAAACGAGAATATAAAAACCAAGGCACCTTTATTGGTAAAATATACAAGGAGGGAAAACTACTCTATGGTAGATAGCAAAAGTTATGAAGACTGGATAGAGATGGCCAAAAAAGATTTAAGAGGGGCTAGGATACTTCATGAAGCAAAAGGAGTAGAAAAGCTGGTGGCCTTTCATTGTCAACAAGCGGTGGAAAAGTATTTAAAGGCCTTTTTGATTAAAGAAACCGGTTATTTACATAGTGGGCATTATCTTATGGGACTGTTAAAAAAGTGCTATAAAATAGATGAAAACTTTAAAGATTTTATTGTTCAGGTAACTTTTCTAAATAGTTATTATATAGAAACTAGGTATCCTGCAGAAGAAGGTTTAGTTGTAGATGAAGAAGATGCCAAAAGATGTATTGAATATGCAAGTCAGGTATTGGAATATTCTTTTTAAGCAGTCTCTGCACTGAAGCATCGCCGTAACAACTATTTTAATGTTTGCAACTATCTCTCCTACTTTTTCTATTAAAAATGCAAAAGGGCCAATCCTTTTGCATTTTTAATATTCCTTGTATTTTTTATTTAAACTCTAAAACTGTTCCTGTAGAATTTACAAAACTAATGTCTGGAGCTTTATTTTCGAACATATCAACGGCTTTATCTCCAGTACAATGAGATAATCCTATTTTTTCAATTCCTAATTTTTTAAAATGTTTGATTGTTTCTTCAATCCTAGCATCGTCTGCTTCTATTAGATGGGTGCCACCTATAACAGCATATATATTTTTTCCTGTTTTCTCATGGATTGTATCAACTATATTCATAATTCCAGTATGAGAACATCCTGTTAATATAACAATTCCCTTATTTGTATCTATAGAGATTGCTACTTCTTCCACAAATTCATCTAATTTGTATTCATCATTAATTTTTACCTGCATTGCAGGGTTTAATTTTTCTTTCTCTGTTTTACCAAAGTTGGAGAAAATACTTACTTGATCCGTAAGTTTTAATTCATCTACATCAATATATTCAACTTTTACATTATTTTTATCTAAATATTTTTCATCAAAGTCAATTCCAATGGATGTATAACCAGGTTTGCCATCTGTAAAGTCAAGTTTTGGACCAGGCTTTGCTTGATAATGGTATTTGTCATTGTATCTAAAGAAGTTATCTTTTATATAAAGAGTAAGGTCTTTAGGCTTAACTTTTTCAACTAAATCTTTCACTCCACCACAGTGATCATAGTGGGCATGGCTAAGGATCATATAGTTGGTTTTTCGCATATCAATACCTAGTTTTTTTGCATTTTCAAGGTAATTCCCACTTTTTCCTGTATCAAACAGAATATTGCATTCCTCTGTTTCAATATACATTGAAAGACCATGTTCTGGCGTTAATTCTGAGTTTGAATTATTTGAGTTTTCTATTAGAGTAGTTACCTTAACTGGTGATTTTTTGTTAGTATTTACAAAGACGGTTTTGTCTTTATATTCTACTTTTCCACCAAAAAGTTCTACAAAATAACGTATAGGTACATAAGTAGAACCATTTTCTAAAAATGAATTTACATTGGTTTCTTTTCCATCTACAACTACTTTAACTTCACTGGCTGCAAATACTGATGCCATTTGAGTAAGGCATAAAATTAAAACTAACAAAATAGATACACAAAACTTTCTTTTCATATGTAATCCTCCTCGTATATTAATACGCTCTGTAAACTTAAATGAAAATTGAGGACTCCAATCCTCTGTGGTACAATGTTTTTGCGAGAAAACAAATACCTCCCAGAAAGGATGAAGTCCTCATGCAAAAAATTGTATCAATTAAATGCCCAAAATGCAATAATAAAAATTCTTTTTACCGCTATGGCAAAGATAAAGATGGTTATCAAAGGTATCTTTGCCGTAAGTGCAATCACCAATTTGCTCCTGATAGACCAGTGTCTAAAAAAGTGCCTAAATATCCTCGTTGTCCTGTTTGTGGTAAAGCAACGTTTCTTCATCACGATTATGAATATTACTCTAATTACCGTTGTTGTGATAAGAAATGTAACCATTCTATGTTTGTTCCTAAACCAAACAATATACTACCTGC
>JAAZLH010000399.1 GCA_012799415.1 Candidatus Epulonipiscium sp.
AATAGAGATTTCACAAATTCATAGAGAAATGAAAGAGGCTCTGGTATCCTGTCAAGCTATTATGGATATCAATAAGCAACTAAAACAGGAAGATCTTTCAGAAAAAGATGTGTGCTTATCTGCAAATTTGTCATCACGAGATATATGGGAAAGCGGTATAACTACCTATTTGGATGAAATTCCATTTGCCAATATCGGTAAAGGCGAACAAAGCCTTATAAAGACAAAATTGGCTTTAAAACATAAAAAAGCGCGACAAGCTACAACGCTATTGTTAGAAGAACCAGAAAATCACCTTTCATATGGCAAATTACATGAACTACTAAAATACATAGATCAAAATAGGGAAGGAAGACAGGTCATAGTTTCCACCCATAGCAGCTTTGTTATAAACAAACTTGGAATGGAAAACCTTATTATTCTAGCCCGCGGAAGTGATTCGAATAAACGACATAAAATGCGTTTAACGGACTTAAAGCCTGGAACTATTAGCTTTTTCAAAAGATTACCTGGTTATGACACATTAAGACTAATCTTATGCAAGCAAGCTATTTTGGTAGAGGGTCCATCGGATGAATTAATTGTACAGAAAGCTTATTATCGTCAGTGTAGCAACTTACCTATAGAAGACGGAATTGATATAATTTCTGTTGGCACATCTTTCTTGAGATTCTTAGAAATAGCAGAAAAACTTGATAAAAAGGTAATTGTAGTCACCGACAATGATGGTGATGTTGACAAAGTTTATAAAAAATACAGAGATTATCCAGATTTAGCTTTATATGTAGATACTAATATAAAATATAATACTTTAGAACCTCAAATAGTCTTTGCAAATAAAAATGATTTAGATAATCTAAGGGAAATCCTAAATTTAGACGAACGTAAATATCCTGATGCTGACAGTATTGTCAACTACATGAGTGATAATAAAACTGAAGTGGCTTTAAAGTTATTTGAAACAGAGACAGAATTTAATATTCCAAATTATATTTCAAGGGCAGTTGGTTCAAATGAAGTATAAGAATAAACTAATTATTGCTGCGGCCGGTTCAGGGAAAACCACATTTTTAGTAGAAAGAGCCGAAGAAATAAAGAATGAAAATGTGTTAATAACAACCTTTACAGAGGCGAATGCTCGAGAAATAAGAGATAAATTCACTAGGGGAATCCCATCCAATATAACAGTTCAAACCTGGTTTTCGTTTTTACTACAGCATGGGGTGCGACCTTATCAATCAGCTATGGATGAAAGCATACATGAAACTAGAATAGGTTTCTTGCTAACTAATGAAAAATCTGGCTTCAGGTTTCAAAGTAAGTTTGGACCGCGATTTTGGGGTGAAGATAATTTTAAGAAATACTATTTTACGGCTGATTATAAAATATATTCGGACAAGATTTCGAAGTTTATCTTTGAGTGCAACAAAAAAACCAATGATGCAGTAATAGATCGAATCAACAGAATATATCCCCATATTTTTATAGATGAGGTACAGGATCTCGCTGGCTGGGATTTAGAGTTGCTTAGGTTATTTTTCAAATCGAAATCAAAGGTCTTACTAGTTGGGGATCCACGGCAAACTACGTATTTAACTAATCACGGCGAGAAGCACAAGCCGTATAGAGATGGTTTAATTAAACAGTTTATCGTGGACAAGTGTACAACTAAGCGAGAAAAGTGTGAAATTGATGAGCATTCTTTGAATAAGTCTCATCGAAATAATAAGTTAATTTGCGCTTTCGCATCAGCTCTTTATCCAAAGTACCCAGAGTGCCCACCTTGTACTTGCAATGATTGCCACACTGACGATGTGGATCACCAAGGAATATTTGTAATTAAACGTGAACAGGTCAGCTCATATATTAAAAAATATAAACCACAGGTGTTAAGAGAGCGGAATTCTAGGCTCTCTGAGCTTAATTATGGTGAATCCAAAGGCTTATCCTTTGATAGAGTTTTAATAGAGCCAACTGAAAAAATAAGAACTTACTTAACTACAGGTGACCTAGGGAAAATAGAAACTATTCGCGCAAAGTTCTACGTGGCTGTAACACGGGCAAGATATAGTGCCACTATAATTTTAGATGAGTTTGACGAATCTGAATTAATAGAAGGTGTATCACATTATAAAGGCGAGGGTATAGAAAACTAACCAGCACTTTATAAATCTGAGCCACACGAGGCGTGTGGTTTATGAACCTATATATTTGTGCAAATGGCTTTTATGACCTGGTCAATTGCAGACAGAAGGCTAAGATCCTCCTTTTTGTAAAGGAGTCCCTGCTTTATCAAGCCTTATACTTCTTTTAAAAGAGATAGAATAATTTCTTTGCCTTTTATAACCCGATCTTCTTGATCAATTCCATTCTCTTGTAGGATGGGGTAATTGATAGATTCTTCATCTCTATGAATCACGTATCGATCATTCAAACATTCCATCTCGCAATTTGCCTCCAGTATACGAAGCTTGTCACCTTGGTAGGCATAATCGCCTAACTCAAGTTTTCCTCTAAGCTCAGGCTGAACTGAAAGCGTTC
>JAAZLH010000445.1 GCA_012799415.1 Candidatus Epulonipiscium sp.
TATCGGGTTTGTGCTAGAAGGTTTCGGACTGAAAGAAGAGTATGTCGCTTTTTCTTTACTGAATGCAAGCGAATGCGTGCCAAAGCCAAAGCATGGTGAACAAGATGACTCTACGTTTGGAGAAAAAATTGTGAAATTAAGGAAAGACAAAGGACTGAAACAACTTGAAGCCGCTGCAAGCATAGGCGTTTCCGTTGCAACGTTATCCAGTTATGAACAGAATCTGTCTACGCCGAAATTAGAAGTCCTTGCTAAAATATGCGAACTATACCAAGTAACCGCTGATTGGCTTTTAGGTAAGGAAGAACAAACGACAGTATGTGACTGTATCTAGTAGTGAAGTGGTTCGTAAGGAGGTATGTATGAGGCAATATGTTGACCTCAGAGAAGAATGGGAAAGCATTCAAGCTACGAACGTTCCGGCGTGCAAGGCCAAGAATGCCAAAGACGCTGCAAAGCGATTAGGAGTACGCTCGGCGAAAGAGGTCATCGAGTACGCTCCCGGTTTGTTCGTGAGATGCAAGGACTTCGAGCGCGCGGCAAACGTTGATGATCAGCATTTCTTTGACGAGATTCGACGCGGCATCGCATCGGATCATGACGGTCACGGCTACATCTTTGAGATGTTTGTGTATGAGCTGATCGATCGAGATTACCAATTAGGAGACGATCTTACCGGTCTTTTATCAGGCGTGGGCATTGCGCCAAGCGAACTGAGAGAGAACAAGGCGCTTGCCAATGGACTCATTGCTGCGATCTCTCACGTTACAGGCCAGCCCGTGGAGATCACGATCCGTTCAAAGGACACAGATATGAACGGTAACAAGGCGTAGCAACAGAACAAAGAAACACAAAACTTGAAGGCGGCATCATGGCCGCTCTTCTATTGCAAAGAAAGGACAAAAACGATGGAACCCGGAGATCAAACAATATATTTAATTTTTCGGATGGCTGAATTCGGCTTGGAAGGTGGTTTAGGTGCTCTTAGAGTAACAGGAGCCGGAGCAGTCCACGTCGCGAGCTTACTTGGCAGTCTCGGAAAAGCCGCGGGCAAAGTGTTGCTTCGCAACGTACGAGAGCGGTCACTTGTGAAGCACGGTGATATTGATACGACAGTCTTCACGTTCGCCGCAAAAGATAAGGCGCAACTCGTCGAGAGCATGAAGAAGAACCACATCAATGGCTATATCGCTGAATCAAAAAACATTTTCCGCAAGAAAACGGACAGTGAAGAAATCGTCAATTTGTTTATCCGATCATCAGATATCGGAAGACTGACAGCTGTAGCCGGACACTTAGTGACTGAGGCAGCAAGAATTGAGAGGGCAATGGAAGTACCGGAGAGTGTACAAGCAATCGATTTAAGACATGAGGTTTCGAACAGAACAGTCGCAGAAGAAATTGAAGTCCACGAAGTGGCAGAAGATCGAAGCATTGGTGTCATCGAGGTTAATCGCGAAAAGAGTTTTGAGGAGAGGCTTCATGAGGATATCGAAAAACCGCGGGCAACCGAACCTAAAGAACAACGTCCATCTGTGCCTGATAAGGAAGGAGCGCTGTCCATGATGGAAGCGGGCGTCATGGCTTATGAGGTGACAACCAACCCTTTTCAAGACCGAGGAATAAACCGGGGGGAAGAATCAAGCCCGGATTCGCCGGGCGCACCAAAGAATTCCCAGGTGACAGAGTTGGACAAGAAGTTACGTATGGACGACCTGTCGGAGAAACCATCCGGCTCAGTGCCCCCGACCTTGACAAAGGCATCAACCATGCCCTCCGCGCCCTCAAAAGACGACGCGGCGAATAAACGTCCGCCGGTACAGGAAGGTGTTGCGTCCATGCTCCATTACGTCAAAGAGCTGAGGGAAAAGGGCGGCACAGCGCCTCGTGTACCGGTCATCGAGAGAGGAAAGGAGCGCTAAATCATGTCGAGCGAACCTACTAAGACGGTTCTTGATAAGCTCCTCGATTACTATGGTGCGGTTGTCGCCTTGAAGGATCAAAGCGAAGAGAGTGAGTGTCCGGTACAAGTCGAAGTCCGTGAGTACCGATCAGAAACAAGCCTGCTCATAGCGCTCACTCTTCTCGATTTAAATGAACACAATCGCCCTATCCCGTTAAGTCATCGTGATCAAAGCATCCATCCTGCAGACGCATGGATGGATGCTGCGAAAAAGCTCATCGAGGCCGCTCAAAAGAAACCGCATAAACCGATCATCATTAAAACGGACGCCCTGCGCATCAAGCTTGACGAGACCGAGGATTACCTGCAAAAAAGAGACGTTTTGCTCGAAGAATACGACAATGTATTGCTTCGCCTTGGGCACGAAGCGGGATTACTACGCCAAATACAAGAGGTTCAGGCGCACATGCCCTATTTGAGCACGGAAAACACCATTATCGTCTGGCGTCAAGCACCGGAAGTGTCCGACGTTCGCACACGTGACGCCTGGGGGAATGTCAAAGCAAGCGTAAAAACGAGGCAACAATCGATCTTCATGTTCCGACAAGACAAGATATATGAGAAGACCGGGGCACGCTACGTCGAAAGCGTGTACGACGTCTCGCAAACAACGTATGCGGAGCGATGGGAGACCCCGACATCACAGGCTGTGGAGCACGTGCGCGCTCTCGCTAAATTGGGAAGCGTCGATGTGGCGCATTTTAATAAGGGCTTTGGTGAAGACAAAATTGTCGAAAACCGTCCGTCAGAAAACATGCTGCTTATCAATGTATCAGCGGACAAGAATCAACTCGTCCTGATGGCAGCGGCCATCATCGCTGAGCGCCTGCTTTCAAACAAGAAAAACATTTTTCCGGAAGAGAGAAACTTGGTGAGCATCCTCGCCGCCCAGCTATACGCCATTCGTCACGACTTTGGAGCTTACGATCGGACAGTTGATGACAAGGTAGAAGCGCAATTACGCGCAAGGCTTCCGGAAGAACGGTCAGGCATCTTGGAGATTGCCAGACAAATGGCGCTTGATATGACGACACGTACGGAATTAGCGCTCGAAGAGGAAGCTTCCAACAAGAAAGGAGGAAGTCGCACATGACTGTCACCCAATTTCAATATAAGGCCGTCAAGGACGCCATGAAAGAGGCCGTCATAGATCAGGCCGAACGCTTGACGTTGATCGTAGAGCATCTAATCGATTATCTCTACACTCAGGGAGCCATGCCGGATATGAGCGTCGAAAACGTACTCTTGCTCGTCCATCAACACAAGGACGCTCTCGATGTACGGACATATAAGGAATGGGCAAGCGTGGGCGCAGCTGTACGCAAAGGCGAGAAAGCATTAAAAATCTTTGAGACGTATGACAAACCCGATGGGTCAACAGGCGCGAAGATCAAAAATGTCTTTGATCGATCCCAGACGACCGTAGCCGATAAATCGCATTGGCCTTCAAATGTGACAGCCGATCCGAAA
>JAAZLH010000400.1 GCA_012799415.1 Candidatus Epulonipiscium sp.
AAACATATTGATTAAGTTTGTTAAATAATCTATAATCTAATTAGACAGCTGTTTAATTTATAACAATCTTAAGGCATAATCAATTACAAAATATTGAGGGAGGCTTTATCATGGCATTTAGTGATCTTTTTAATCCTATTCAGATTAGAGGAATGGAACTTAAAAACAGGGTTATTTTCCCGGCTATGGGGACAAAAATTCCTGGAGAAGAAAAATACGTTACACAGCAGCTAATCGATTATCATGTAGCTAGAGCTTTAGGTGGAAACGGTTTAAACTTTACTGAAGTATGTGGGGTACATGGTCCGTCTACCCCTAAAGGTTTTCTAGGAATTTATGATGATAAATATATTCCTGGGCTGAAAAAACTTACGGATGCCATCCACCACGCAGGTGGAAAGGCTGGTGTACAACTTTGGCAAGGTGGATTTGCTGTAGCTAGTTTTCAAAAGACAGGCATAATACTATCTAGCGATACTCCTATACATGGAACAGATATTGTTATACCTGGTGCAAGTATAGAAATTATAAAAGAAATAGTCCAATCCTTTGGTGAGGCTGCTAAGCGTGCAGTTCAAGCAGGCTTTGACTGTATTGAGTTTCACGCTGGACATAACTATCTACCCCATTCATTTTTAAGTTCCGCTTTTAATAAAAGAACTGATAAATATGGTGGTTCCTTAGAAAATCGAGCAAGATTTTTAATCGAATGTATCGAATCTATTCGAACCAATATACCTGAAGATATGCCTCTATTTATGCGTATTGTAGCACATGATGACTACTTAGATAACGGTTTAACTATTGAAAATACTATCGAATTTTGTAAATTAGCTCAAAAAGCTGGTGTAGATGTGTTAGACGTATCCCGGGGTAACTTTTCATCAGCAGCAATAAAATATGAGGTACCACCAGTTGATTTACCAAAAGGTTTTAATGTTGCGAATGCTAAAAGAATAAAAAAAGAAACTGGTATGCTTACAATAGCAGTTGGACGTATTAATGATCCTGCTCAAGCTAATGAAATTATTTCAAAGGGTGAAGCTGATATGGTAGTTATAGGCCGTGGTCAGCTAGCTGATCCTGAATTTTGTAATAAAGCTTTTACTGGCAATGTGGATAGTATTGTTAAGTGCGTTGGTTGCAACCAAGGCTGTTTTGATGCCTATGTATCTCCAGAAATGCCACATATTACATGTCTAAGAAATCCTGCATTATGTAAAGAGACTGAGTTTGCTATCATAAAAACTAATAATCCTAAAAAGGTGCTTATAGCTGGTGGTGGTGTGGCTGGGCTTGAAGCTGCTATTACTTTAAAACGTAGAGGGCATAATCCTATATTATGTGAGGCCAGTAATGCTCTTGGAGGTCAATTTTCACTTGCTGGTGAAGCTCCACGAAAAGAAGAGTTAAAAGAAGCTGCCATAGCTATGGGAGAAATGGCCAAGATGGAAGGTGTTGAAATAAAAATTTCTACCCCTGTTACTCCTGAACTTATTAAAGAAATAAATCCTGATGAAGTCATTATAGCTATAGGTTCTGAACCAATGAATCCAAATATTCCTGGTCGGGATTTATCTCATGTAACTAACTCTCATGACATACTAGAGGGAAATACAACTGCCAAAGACAATGTTGTTGTTATAGGTGGTGGACTTGTTGGATTGGAAGTTGCTGAATACCTTGCAGAAACAGCTAGTAAGATTACAGTTATTGAAATGTTGGATGAAGTAGCTCGAGACCTTGGTCAATTACGTAAGATCTGTGTTATGGAAAATATTTATAAACATAATATAGATACTATTACAAATGCAAAATGTGCTGAAATAAAAGAAAATGCTGTAGTTATCGAAAAAAATAATGAGCTTCAGGAAATCCTATGTGATTCTGTGGTTATTGCCACAGGATCAAAATCACGTACATCTCATGATATAACAGCCTATTGTGATAATAATGATATTCCCCATTATACTATTGGTGATGCCTTACGTGCACGTAGAGCTCTGAATGCAACAGCTGAGGCTGTTGATGTAGCAAGAAAAATATAATTAAATATCTAAAAAATGCTCTTTTTAACAAAGAGCATTTTTTTATAAAAACATTGTTTAGATTCTATCGGGTAGCATTACTTCTTCAAAATAATCATCTTGTGCATTTTTTAGATATTCTCTCCAATCACTTCTTGCAATCCGTTTTGCAATTTTTCTTAAGATAGGCAGACGAACACCGAGGATATTGTTATTTCCCGGTAGAAGGCCTGATGAGAACACTCTATATTCTTCTTCTGCTATAGATTTCAGTTCATTTCTTATCTTTTGATTCATTTTTTCCTCTTTCTACTCTTTTTCTATCCTTAGTGGCTTCTCTATTTATAACTACATCTCCAACATGTCCTATTGAAATTTGTTTTCCCTCCAGAAACCTATGACATGAAATAAAAATTAAGATAGGATCGTTGTTATTTAGCTGTAAATTTTTAAGTCAGATTTAGTAATTATAGGTTAGTTATGATTATCTACCATTATTTAGAATACAAACAATCTATTATAACATCAACATATCATATAAAACTGCATATTACAAAGAAGTTGAAAATAAAATTGTTTATCATTGGGATAAATATTACCTAATGATAATAAATCCTATCATTCCAGATAATATCCCCACTATAGCCCCAACTATTACATCTCTAGGGAAATGCACACCACCTAGCACTCTGGCCACTGCCAATAACAAGCCTAGGAACATTAGCCCTATTCCCATCCAAGGCAGAATATAATAAAAAGACATGGCGATTACAAAAATTGAAAAGACATGGCGGGATGGAAAAGACTTCCCTTTTGTATCTTTCTTTATAATTGGATTTATATTCAGTACTTCATAGGGACGGAGGGCATTGAAATAGTTTCTAAATATACTTACTAACGCAAAAGAAATACCTGGTGTAATTAATACCCTCCAAAACCTAGAATCACGATTATATGCCAATACCATAAGAAGAATTGGATACAAACAATATACCAATGTGGTGGTAATATTATTAATCCCTTTAAGTATTTGTAATCCATATTTATAATCATATATAGGCCTTGTAATTCTTTCATATATTCTTTCATTCATGGTATCATCATTCCTTCAATTAATCCCCTCTTGAGATCTGTTAGTCATAGGAATCTTTCCTTTTGAGATCTATTTTTCAGTTAATCCTCTTTACATTATAAAATTAATATATCAACTATCTTCTTTACACCCTTCTAGAAATCCTCAAGCTGATCATACTTAAAATTGTTCTTCATGATTTTTAAAAAATTCATAGTAAGTCCTTACATTTTCTAGCTCTGTCCATCTTTTAACTTTAACTGGATTTTCGTCAAGGTCATATATTTTTGCTCCTTGCATTGCTAAGAGAAATGGCGAATGAGTTGATATAATAAACTGACAACCAAAAAAACGGGCCGAATCCTCAATAAATTTCATTAGCTCTAATTGCCGTTTTGGAGAAAGACTGTTTTCAGGCTCGTCCAATAAATAGAGACCATTTTCTTCGATCTTCTCTGTAAAATATTTAAATGCACTTTCCCCATTTGAAAAACCCTGTACATTATCCATTAACTCACTTCTTACAAAGCGTGATTGGGTTTTCCTTCTAGCCGTATTTACCTTCTTAAGCTGCTGGTAATCTTCCATAGATTTTAGTTGAAAATCTGAGTATTTAGCCTCTAAATACTCTACAAAAAGATCTTCTCGCTTTTGATCAATTCCTTCATTTAAATGTCGAATATTCAACATATAGTCAAATACATCATCACTCGTAATAATTCTACTTCTCTCAGGAATCTTCTGATTCAACTCCATTCCACACATATTTACATAATCCATATAGAAATTTGATTTATTATATATAGAGTCGCGACTAATTCTTAATTTCTCTGCCATTACATTTAATGCTGTGGATTTTCCCGAACCATTGCCACCATATAAAATCGTCACGGGTTCAAAATCAATCCTTCTAAAATCATGCCTTGATAGTATCTTAAAGGGATAAAATGAGTCATAGCAAGTTCTTTGTATTCCTAAAAAAAAATTAAATTCCTTGTCCTGATTTGGGAATGTGAAAAATCTTAAATAATTCATAATCATCTTCCTTTATAGACCTTATTTATTTATTCTACCATATGTTGTTAATATATTGTTAAAATAATTCATGGCATCTATTATTTTTTATGTAAAATCTTCAGTGCAACCACTGGTTGCCAAAAATGTATTCAGTAGTTAATGGAAACTTTTTATTAAGGGTAGTATAATCTTGTTGAGGTGATTAAATATGGAATTTAAAGAAAAACTGCAAATACTAAGAAAAGAAAATAAGCTATCTCAAGAAGACCTAGCAGAAAAGCTAGGACTTTCAAGACAGGCTGTTGCTAAGTGGGAATTAGGACAGTCTTACCCAGATATAAATAATTTAATTAACTTAAGTGACTTTTTTAAAGTAAGTATAGATCACATGGTTAGAGATAGTAATGGGCAATGCACTAGAGAATTAATTCCTACTACAGAGATCAATCATAAAGAGACTATTGCTTTTTTGCGTACAGCAAAGAAAAAAACATATGCTGGCAAAGGTATGGAAGAAAGTATTTCTTCAAGACCTGCCTCCCACGATTTATACTTTTATGAAGGAAAATATACTTACATTGATACTTATTTAGGAGGTGAAAAGTTTTCTGGTGAAGAAGCTGTGTGGTTTGAAGAAAGCCCCATATGGGCAATGAATTATACAGGACGTATCTTAAAAGAATGCTTTTCAGGAGATTTTCTGAAAGAAGCATTATTATTAGTTCCAGAAAACCATCCATTTAGAGGACCATTAATTTACCAGCAAGGTGATTATACTTATCATTGTATACTATCAGGTGAATTTGATTGGTTTCAAGGATATGAAGAAATTTTTTGTAAAGATGAAAAAGTATATGAATGCTATTTTCATGGTGGAACCGTTAAATAAATATACAAAGCCTATAGATTAGACATTTTCCAACGTTCACCCTATAGGCCTTGATTTGGCTTC
>JAAZLH010000401.1 GCA_012799415.1 Candidatus Epulonipiscium sp.
ATAGAAAAAAATTAACTTTCATTGGGGGAGAAGCATGAATGTGAAAAATTTATATAATAAGCTAAAAATAAAAAACAAACTGATTCTAGTTCATTTTTCTATAGTATTATCTATTTGCGTGGTAAGTATTGTAGCACTTCAGGCAGCCTTGCGATTTTATGATGACTTACTATACAATGAAGCAGCGGAAGTTCTTAACTTATCAACGATTAACATAGAAAATGAACTAAGGAAGATGGAATCCTTATCATACGCTATGGTTTCGGATCAAAGTGTGCAGGAGATCATTTCATTTACAGGCCAGAGGGTGTTCAAGAAATCAATGAAAAGTTTTATGAACTTAAAGGAAAAAATGGATATGCAATATGGAATATAAAAGGAGAAAAAACCTTTGTTGCCTATTCTACTTCAGCTTATTCAGAATGGACCTATATTAATGTTCTGCCTTATAATATGATTTTTAAGAATACACTTCTAGTCAGAAATATTATGATTCTTGTATTTGTTTTTATATTTTTCATTACAAATATATTGAGTATTCGAATTGCACGAAATATTAAAAAACCTATAGAAGATTTAACTATGAAAATGAAGAAAGTCGAAGGAGGAGATTTTACTATTAAAAAGAATATTTTGCAAGATACTAATCGCTTAGATGAGATTGGAATGTTGCAAAATAGGTTTGAATTAATGATGGATGCGGACGCTATATGATTTTTTGGAAAATCATACTACCACTAATGAAACCTGCTTTGATAACTGCTACTATATTCCAGTTTTATTGGAAGTGGGATGATTTCTTTGGTCCATTACTATACCTTAACAAACCACGGATGTATCCTGTATCTATGGCTCTTAGAATGTTTGCAGACCCAGGAAGTACAGTTCCTTGGGGTCCCATGTTAGCTATGTCTACCTTATCCCTTGTACCTATCTTTATTATTTTTATCTTATTTCAAAAATATCTTGTTGAAGGGATTAGTACAACGGGATTAAAAGGATAATATAAGAATAAAAAAAGTGCATTTTTGCACTTTTTTTATTGCATAATATGAACATAATAAATAAGTGGGGAAAGATGTTATAAGATTGAGGGAACTTTTTTAGTTTTTAAAACGTTTAATATATATAGTGCAAATAATCTAACTAGCTGGCACTATAAATAATATAAAGACAGGAGTTTACTAATTATGAAAAAGGCAATAGGAGTATTTTTAGGAGTAATGATGTTAATGTCATTTTTGGTAGGTTGTGTACCTAAAAAAGATGAAAGTAAAAACATAGACATAAAAGAAGTGCGAGATGCTGTGGCAAAGAGTTTAGGGGATGAATATACACCCAATATGGAATTATCTTCAGAGGAATTAGAAAACGTAACTGGTATTAAAGCCTCAGATGTGGAAAGCTATATAGCAGAGACACCAATGATTAGTACGCATGTAGACACTTTTATAGCCATCGAAGCAAAAGAAGGAAAGGCAGATGATATTGAAGCTTCTTTAGAGAAATATAGAAAATATCTTGTTGAGGAATCTTTACAATATCCTATGAATATGGCAAAAGTAAATGCAGCAAAAGTTGTTAGATATGATGACTACGTTTTCTTTTTGATGCTAGGTCGATTTAATGAGGATATGGATGCAACAGAAGAAGAAGCTTTGGCCTTTGCGAAAGATGAAATACAAAAAGTAGAAGATATAATTGCTACATTTTTTAAATAATTTGAATATAAATCTAGTCTGAAGGAGTCAGACTAGATATTTTTTAATAAACCAGGAGAGTTTATCTTGTTTAGAAGAGATCAAATTTTTCTGGTTTACTTGAAAAGTACATTTTTATAATTTGCTTGTAAAGAGGATCATCATTTTTCGGACAGAATAATAAGGCTTTTCAGGGAGGTTGCCATGCTATTTAGTAGTGTACTATTTTTGTTTTATTTTTTACCCTTCGTTTTAATTATTTATTTTATTTCACCTAAAAAGTATAGGAATTTAATCCTCTTTCTATCAAGCCTCTTTTTCTATAGCTGGGGAGAACCTAAATATATATGGATTATGTTGCTTTCTACGGTACTTGATTATACCTGTGGAAGATTTGTAGATGATTATAAGGCAAAAGGGAATGTAGGAAAGGCCAAATTATGGCTAAGTATATCTATCTCTGTTAACTTAGGATTACTAGGTTTTTTTAAGTATTCAGATTTTTTAATAACAAATATAAATCATATTTTTAATCTAAATATTCCTATTTTAAATCTTGTTTTACCTATAGGTATCTCTTTTTATACTTTTCAAACCATGTCTTATACCATAGATGTTTTCCGAGGAGATACAAAGGTTCAAAAAAATATTATTTCTTTTGGTACCTATGTAACACTATTCCCTCAACTCATTGCTGGGCCTATTGTTAGATACCAGACAGTAGCAGAGGAGATAGATAATAGAGTTGAATCTTATTATTTATTTGGGGAAGGTATAAAAAGATTTATTTTAGGTTTAGGTAAGAAAGTTTTACTCGCAAATAATATAGGGCTCTTATGGGAATATATATCGAATTTTAATTTAGCAAAGACCCCAGTGATTACAGCTTGGCTTGGTATATTAGCCTTTGGATTTCAGATCTATTTTGATTTTTCAGGATACTCAGATATGGCCATTGGGCTAGGAAAGATATTTGGTTTTCGATTTCTTGAAAATTTTAACTATCCTTATATGTCTACAAGCATTACAGAATTTTGGAGGAGATGGCATATATCTCTAGGCACTTGGTTTAAGGAATACGTTTATATTCCTTTAGGAGGAAATCGAAAAGGGCGTGGCAAACAGATTCGAAATATACTTCTTGTTTGGGCATTAACAGGAATATGGCATGGTGCTAGTTGGAATTTTGCATTATGGGGGTTATACTTTGGCTTAATCCTGATTATTGAGAAATTATTTCTCCTTGAATTATTGAAAAAACTACCTTCTTATGCGAAGCGCATATATACCTTACTCTTGATTTCAATATCTTGGGTAATCTTTGCTTTTGATTCTATGGCACAGGGGTTTAATTATATAAAAATTCTGTTTGGATATGGAACTTCTAACTTGTTTGATCATACTTCTTTATATTTACTATATACAAACGTATTATTGTTCATTATCTTAGGAATAGGGTCTACAGATATGCCTACAAGATTATGGAAACATATTAATAACAAATACCAGAACAAAAAAAGAATACTATTAATTATGGAAAATTTATTTTTGCTTTTAGTCCTACTACTGTCAATAGCATATTTAGTAGACCAATCTTATAATCCATTTTTATATTTTCGTTTTTAGGAGGGCTTAACATGAATAAGAAAGTCAGGCCAATCTTATTTTCTTGGATTTTATTATCCATAGCTATGATCAATGTATTTACACCTACAAAGGTATTTTCTAGTAAGGAAAATAGGTATTTACAAGAATTACCTAAAGTAAGCTATAAAAAACTTATATCTGGTGAATTTGGTAAAGAGTTTGAGATTTACACAACGGATCAATTTGTAGGTAGGAATTATTGGATCAGTTTAAAAACCATATCAGATTTAATTATGCTAAAAAAGGATAATACTCGGGTTTATTTTGGAAAAGAACATTATTTATTTGATGTAGATAAAGAAATAGAGGAAGAACAATTTATAAAAAATATCAACGTTATTAATGAATTTATAAGAGAAATCAATGAATACAATAAAAATATATCTATGACAGCTTTATTAATACCTAAGAAATCGGAAATTCTAAAAGATAAGGTTCCTTTATATGCTCCTATTATAAATGAAGAAATACTTTTAGAAAAAATAAAACTCTCTCTTTATGAAGAGCTTCAAGTTCTAGATGTAATTGATGTACTGAATGAGAAATCGAAAGAAGATATTTATTATAAAACAGACCATCATTGGACTACCAAAGGTGCTTTTTACACCTATCAATATTATTTGGAAAAGATAGGGGAAAAACCACTGGAGGAAAAAGACTTTCTTATAAAAGAAGTATCTAATAATTTTTTAGGAACCAGTTATAGAAAAGCCAACTTTTATCTAGATACTCCTGATAAGATATATTCTTATATACCAAAAAAAGAGGTGAAATATCAGGTTACCTATAATCATACAGAGAAGAGTGAGAGTCTCTATGATGAAATCTATTTAGGAAAAACAGATCAATACTCTTATTTTTTAAGCGGAGATACATCCCTAATAGAAATAGAAACGTCGATAGAAAACGATAAAAGTATCGTTGTCATAAAAGACTCATTTGCTAATAGTCTAATTCCTTTTTTAGCTAACCATTATAAAAATATCATTGTTATAGACCCTAGATATTTTAATATGAAGATTATAAATTATGTTAAGGAAAAGGAAGTAGATGAAATATTATTTGTATTCAATATTCAAAATTTTATTCAAGAAAAATCTTTTTCTATGGTGTTTTAGATCAGAGAGAAAGAGCATAATTTATAGTTTGATTTTAATAGGCCATCAGAAGATGGCTTTTTTTATTAACTTGAAAAAGTGCGTTTTTTGCACTTTTCTTGTGAAAAGATATATTTGAAAGTTATTCTTAGAATCCGTATGTTTTTGAAATGAATCATAAGATTTTGAAACAAAGTTTGATCTTGCTATGTTATACTAGCATAAGAAAATGAAAATGAATATCATTATCGAA
>JAAZLH010000005.1 GCA_012799415.1 Candidatus Epulonipiscium sp.
AATTGCCAGACTTATCGGCATTGGCGAAATCAAACAAGAAACGGATAAAAACTGGACTCTTCATGATATAATCTTACAGAGATTGATACAATTTAATTACCCTTTAAAATGCAGTGCCTAGGGGTGTGCAAAAGTAAAAAGGGGTGTGCAGTAGTGGAAGTCGAGGGATATCTCGGCTATTTTTTATTTAAGGGTGGTTTTACACATCCTTTATAAGGTATAATTTAGGTAAAGAAATAAGAATTTTCTTCAGGGGGGTAAGTTACTATGAGCAGACCATTAACGGAACAGAAGGTATTAAGAAAATTAAATATTGAAAACTTTCGGCATCTTACAAAGGACAAGGTTATTATCATGGCATCAATGCTAGATAAGATGGATCCAGAGGTAGCTAAGAAAGCAATAGAGCAATTTCCTGAATTTTCGAATACAGCAAAAGAAATGCTTAGTGAATATAAAGATACATTGGATAAAGGTTTAGAATTAAATAAGGAAAGTATTGAATCATATTACGATGTATGCAAATCAACAATTGAGACTTTACAAAAGCAACTTGAAGATGAGAAACTTTCCTTTGAAGAAAGAAAGTATATAATAGATAAAATGCTTGAAATTTCTAAAATGATGGGAGAAAAAGATTCTGAGAATAAAAGGTTTATTGCGATTATGGGAGGATTAGGCCTGGCAGCAGTTGGTTTGGTAATAGCTGGGTTGTCCTCTGCATTAGGCGGCAATACAAATATTAAGACAAATGATACTGAAAACTTAACATAATGTGTTTGTATTTTAAGATGTCTGTCAAAAAGTATTAATTAATTTCAATTTATAGATTTTGCTAACTTTAAAGATGAGGTGAAAAAATGTTTAGTGAACTAGAAGATAAGTTAGTAGAAATTTTGAAAGAACGTTCCATAAGGCAAAAAGAATTGCTTATTAAATATCCACCTGATGTTCCCAATGAAAAAGGACACCATGCTTTTATAAGGGGTATTAGCATAGAGAATAGTTTTGCTCCCACAGTTGGAGAATATAATTTATTATTTGAAACAGAACATGAAAAGATTTATATTTGGACACATACAAAAAATGAAAACTCGGCTATTATTTCTGACATAGATATCTCGGTGAAAAAGAAAGACTTCTGGAAAACAGCAGGTAGTATGATGAATTTAGCTTTATCATATTACAGGGCATTTGAAGCCGTAGATTTTGAAAGGAAGTTTGAATACAAAATAATATATTATTTTTCCCATTTATACTCAATTGAGAGCCTAGAATTTCTAGATGTAAGTAATTTTGATTTACATTTTTTATTTAACGGTGAAGTGTTGAAGGCAACAGATATTGCAGATGTTTCCCAAGTAATTGAATTAATGTGTAGAGATGATAGGTGTTATACAGCTATTTCCTTATTGTTGTCCTCTTTTCAAATTCATTATTGCTGTTTGATATGTGAATTAGGGCTTTCTAAATATAAAAAACATGAATCACATGAGCCTAAATTATGGGAGCAAGCAGACTTTATAACTAATATGGAGAGTGCTATAGTACAGGCTTGTCGTTGTGCAGAATCAATTTTAGGAGAACCACCTAATACAAGAAAACATAGTAGAATATTGGCTCATAAGCGAAAGTGGATAGATACTGTTGGTATAAACCCAGATGAAATATTTGAGAGAACTGAGCTAAGTTATTGGGAATTCTATTTAAGACTCTTTGATGAGTTACGAAATCCATCTGCACATAGTTATGGAGATATTCATTTTAATTTGCAAAGGAAACATACCATTGATGCCCAATGTTTTGCTGCTTTAATTTTACGGGGTTACATTAATAAGAGTGTAAAATCTTTAGAAGAAGCAATGAATATTTTAAAATTCGATAAAAATTTTCTAAATCGTGTTCAAGAAAATATGAGTACTAAACTGACAAAAGACTCTTATGATTAAAAAGTTAAATTTTTACCAATGTTGCTAGGTGTCAATTTCTTATGAAATAGATTTTTACTTTAAGGGGTGATAGTTTGCAACTTTTTATAATAGGTAATGGCTTTGACAGGGCTCATGACTTACCCACTAGATACTGGGATTTTAGGACATACCTACAACAAATGTATCCTGAGTTTTTATATTCATTTGAAGAAGAATATTATATCTACCCACGTTGGGATGATGAAGCTAAAAAAATAATGCTTTGGAATGAGTTAGAAACAAATCTTGCAAACATTAGTGAAGAGGTAATGATTGAACAAGCTGTTAGTATAGACATGGGTTTAGAGGGCGGAGATGTAGGAATTGAAGATACCCTTTACGACTATTTCACAGATAAATATAAATATATTGCTTTACTGACTAAATATATGAAACAGTGGGTAAGGACTATTAGAATCCGAGATACACCTATAAAAACATCCCTAATTAATAGCAGTAATGATGCATTATATATTACTTTTAATTATACAGCTGTATTAGAAAGGGTTTATGGAATAGATGTAGATAGAGTGATACATATTCATGGCTCTTTACGTCAACGGGATGGAGACCCCGTATTGGGACATGGTAATAAAGATAGAATTGAAGAAATTAGGGAAAAGCGATATGAGGCAGAAAATTTATTCAGTGAAAAGGAAATAAGTATTTGTAGAGTTATAGAGGATTACTATAATCATACATATAAAAATATTAGCAGATATATGCCAAAACTACATTTATTATCAGGTGAAGATGTTGGGGAGATATCTGTTATAGGTCACTCACTCGCTGGCGTAGACACTCCATATTTTAGAAGTATTGATGAATTAACGCAGAATGCTGCTAAGTGGAAGGTCTACTATCGCAATTGTAAAGATGAGGAGCGGATGAAGAATAGTTTATCTGAATGCGGTATTGATATAAAACGTATTGAAATGTTGCACTCTCAAAAATTCTTTGATCTGTAGAAATATTCATAATGGCTTCCGTCTAAAAAGTCTATAATATAGGAAGCCATTATGAATCTGTTACTTTACAGGTATTTTCAATCCGTTTTTAAAGGTGAAATGTAGTTCATCTTTATTATAAACCGTCACATAATCAATCAAGCTATGCCATAGGGGTGGGTCAAAGTCCGTAATCAATCCCTCTTGTTTTTGCAGCTCATCTAGGAAGATTTCTAAATTCTTATACCTAGTTGTTTTATCCCTAATTTGCTCTGTGACTGTATCTAGGCTAGTTTTTGCTGTTTCAAATCTTTTAACTAAACTGTCATATTTCTTCTGATATTCTTCTTGGTCTAGAGCCATATGAGCATTTTCATTAATGCTTTGCTGAATAAGTTCTGCTATAACTTCTAGCTCATTTTGGAGTTCAGCTTTTTTTGTTTCCAAGGCTTCGGCATCAAATAGAGTTGTCTTTATAGCCTCAAAGTTGGCTATAATCTCATCTTTATCTTCAAGCAGTTTATTTGTAGCTTTTATAAATATATCTTTGATTGTTTCTTCATCAAGGTGAGGAGTCTTGCATTTCCTATCTCCACTGAATTTATGGTTACATTGCCAAACGACTCGGCGATATTTACTGTTGGAATGCCATACCTTAGAACCATACCAACTGCCACACTGGCCACATTTAATCTTTCCTGCAAATATATGTGTTCCA
>JAAZLH010000402.1 GCA_012799415.1 Candidatus Epulonipiscium sp.
AAATTACCCATAAATTCTGCCATAGTTTCAAAGAATAAAGGTATTCCCGTTACAATTCCATTCGCTATAGATGAAATGAGTTCTCCGCCATTTTCCATAAACGCTGGCCCTGCTGCTTGAATAAAGGCTGTAATGGCACCAGGTAATTCTGAGATTATATTTCCAACCATCGGTAATAGATTGTCAAATAAAAATGTTGATATTGTTTCTGCTAGGCCTTTTAATGCTCCGCCTAAGTTTTCACCAATGGCTAAGGCCCCTAATACATTAGTAAATGCCGATTTCATAGCGTTAAATGAACCTTGGATTGTTTCTTCTGCTTCAAGTGCCGTTGTGCCAGTTATACCTATTTCTTGTTGTATTGCGTGTATTGCCATAAATACATCATCTAGGTTGTCAATGTTGTACTCGACACCTGTAAGCTCTTGAGCATCTTTTAAGAGCCTTTCCATTTCTGTTTTAGTTCCCAGTTATACCCCTTGTTTCCAAGTATTTAAAAAGGACTTACATTTCTGTAAATCCTTAGGGCTTAGACTATATCTTTATCAAAATCATTAAAAAAATACCATTCATATCCTTTATGGGTTTTCAGCTTTTTGTTACAACATTTAGAAATACTGGTAACGTCAAATCCATCATACTTGGCTAAAATTATAGCTTCATAAAACTTTGTTTCTCCAGTTTTTCTATTCAATCTTACAACTTTTTTAGCTGATTTGCTCTTCTCTCCGCACACACCATAATTAACGTGTTCTTCGCCCTTAGGCATTTCCATTAACCCGTTAGCGTGAGCGTGGCGCATGTTTTGTTGTGAAGTGACCCATTCTAGATTATAAATGCTATTATTCTGTTTATTGCCATCAATATGGTTTACTTGAGATTTGTTTTCAGGGTTATCTATAAAATGAATAGCTACAAGTCTATGAATCGAAAAATACTTTCTTTCACCATTTTTTCTAAGTCCAACTTGCAAATATCCATTTTGTTTTAAATTAGGTTTTATTGGTTGACCTTCTAAATCTCTTATACCATCAAACCTATCTAAACTTCTAACGTTACCATCCCTTGATATTTGGTAAAAACCCTCAAAACCTCTTATATCTTTCCATTTTTCCATATGAACACCTCCGTTATTGATACTTATATTATATCACTTTTAACGGTGGTTTGCAATGTATGATTTGATAGTAGGCGTTTCGAACGTCTTATTAATAGACGCCCTACTCTCTTGCGAGATAGTCGTTGAACCTTCCTCTAATAAGAGGCTTGGCATAGGATTGTCATAGCTTTTGCCTTAGATTTCCCCTATTAGCACATACTTATTTTTTATTTGTGTATGCACACCCGTTAATAAAACGGTTAACCTACTTTTTATACGGCATTTCATTTTACCGTAACCTAACTTCAAGTTATCCAGCATAGTATAATTCTGCTTTGCGAAGCCGCCATACGCATTCTGAATGTCACGCATATCAGTACCCATTTTATTCGCATTATCGCCCATATCAATCATTGCCATATTTGCTACTTCGGCAGCTTTTTCTGTATCTCCACCCATAGATTGTAAAAGTGATGCAGAAAAAGAAGTAACATTTTCCATGTATTCATTGGCTGATACACCAACGGTCTTATAGGCTTCATTTGCATACTTTCTGACCTTGTCTGCATTATCTTTAAATAGAGTTTCAACACCACCAATAGATTGCTCTAAAGCTCCACCTTCCATTATTGTAGATGCTAGAGCTTTTCCAATTCCTGCAGCAACAATAATTTTCTTTATACTTCCTACAATATTATTACCTGCTACTTTACCTGCTGACGTTGCTTCTCCACTTAATTCTTTTGATATACTTCCACTAATGCCTTTAGCCGATGGCATTATCTGTACATATGCTTTTCCTAGTTCTGTTGCCATAGGTTACCTCCTTTCTGCTGCTTCTATCAATCTATTTCTTTCTTCTTCAAACTCCTTGCCAGATGCGAATGCACTTACATCGCTTTCTTTGTTGTATAATTCATCTAATATTGATTTAGGTTTATTTATGCCTTTTGAGCCATCCTTGGTCTTAGACCATAAAATCAAATTAAGCCTATCAACGATTCCTGATAACAATAAAATGTTTGGCGGTACTTTAGCACCACTTAATTTCATTTTTATTCTCGAATCATCTCTTAACCCTATAGCAAAAATAGCCACCGTTGAGGGTGGCAATTGTCTATAATTATATATCTGATATGTTTCCGCAAGGTCACAAATAAGTGCATTTTCATCAGTCTTTATCATCTGTGCAAGGATTAGGAGTTTTTTGTTTCTTCACCAGCATTTTTAAATATTTCAATTATTTCTTTTGTCATTTTGTCCGTCGGTACTATTCCATTTTCATTTCTGATATGGTCCTTTAA
>JAAZLH010000068.1 GCA_012799415.1 Candidatus Epulonipiscium sp.
ATGAAAGAAGGTGTCTCTATGAAAATTGGGGTTATATGTGATGATTATTGGCATCCAGGTAGTGTCGTTGAAGCAGGTTTGGCTCCCCTAAAAGAAACAGGTTTGGAGTTTAGTATAATGAAAGATGCAACAAATTTTGCAATTGAAAAGATGCAAGAGTACCCTGTTATTATTTTTAGTAAATCCAATCATGTTTCAGCTACAAATCGTGAAAAATGGATGACATCAGAAATTCAACAAGCATTTGTAGAATATATTGAAACTGGTGGTAGCTTATTAGTTATTCATTCAGGTATTGCAGGCTATGGAGAAGAAAAAGTCTTTACCAACTTGATAGGTTCTACTTTTTTACAGCATCCAGAACAATGCCCTGTAACGATACAGCCTTTAAAAAAGCATCCTATTACAGCTGAGGTAGAGAATTTTATAGAGAAAGATGAGCATTATTTTGTAGATATAATTAGCGAAGATGTAGATGTTTTTATGATAACAACATCAAAGCATGGGGCACAAGTTGGTGGTTATACACGACATCAGGGCAAAGGAAAGATAGCAGTGCTAACGCCGGGACATAATCAGGAAGTATGGCTACATCCTAATTATCAAAAAATGCTAAAAAATGCAATTGAGTGGTGTGGGGGATATTAGAATAATTTTCCGGCCATTTTTAATGTTTTTAGATTTATGATAAAAGTGAATATCTACAATTATTGAATAGAATCCCAATAATTGTGGATATTCGCTTTTGTAAAATGATTTTATCCACAAGAAAAGGCTAGAAGCTAGAAGTATACAAGGTTAGTTCAAATAAAAGATGTGAATTTTAGGGTTGATTGGTATACATATACCAAACTTTTGGTTTACAAAGGCTGTTTTATTAAAAAAAGTTTAGTATTACTTAACTAACTTATTAGTGCACAATATTAAACATAGGCTAAAAAAGCAAGAGAATGGAGGATATTAAAAGGATACATGACTAATATCATAAACCATGGGGTTGTATAGGTGGAAGACATAAAATCTTTAAATATGAGGATTGCGTAAGTTGTTTAAAAAAGATAGGATATAGATGAAACTAATAAAAGAAGCATTCCATAAGGAGGATTTTTAAATGGATACGCAATCTGATGACGAGGATAGTCATAATAATATTGGCATTTATTTAAAGAGGGATAGATTAAATGACGAGGGAGATTTTAGTTATAGCCAATCTTATTCCTTTACTATTTGTGCAGAAGATCAAAATGAGGAAAAGGCTATAGGTGAATTGAAAGGCCATTTCTTTGATTTGAAATCACTGAATATAAATCAAAGGCTATACAAGAGTCACCCTATTATTCAAGTACTAAATCAATATGATGAAGAGACATTTGATATTTGTCAAAATCTATGTAAAGAAACAAATTGTGCTCGAGGTAGAGGCCAAAATATTTTTCATCTAGATCGATTTTTTATTCAGGAAAAGTACCGTGGTCATGGTACAGGTAGAACAGCATTGTATCAATTTCAAACCCAGGCTACCTATTTACTAGAGCATGATGTCCGATATATTGCCTTATTCCCAGACCCTATTACGGAAGATTTAGAATTTGACTCTTTATACGATATGGATATGGAGAAAAGGGCAGATCAAATAAAAAAACTAAAAACCTTTTACGGAAGTTTAGGATTTAAAGAAATGAAAAGAAAACCGTCTTATATGTATGTAGATTTGCATCATATGAAAGAGCGATCACAAGAAAGAGTTTTATCACAATAAATATATGGATATACAAGTAAATATGTGAATAAATCAAACAGGAGTGTGTTAACATGAAGTTAACACATTCTTTTTTATGGACTAGGAAAACTCGTCTTGCTTGCAAGGAATCAAGCTTTACTAGTTTATTTGTAAAAATAGGTTTTTTGTACTTTTCTTGAATTTAACTTTCTAAGTTTTTTTTCCTATGTTATAATAAAATGAAAGATTTTAGAATCGTAAGCCATCGGATAAAGCATAAAAAGCATAAAAATCAGGAGGACATAGATGAAAAAGATTAGAGTTGGAATTGTAGGATATGGTAACTTAGGAAAAGGGGTAGAGCTAGCTGTTTTACAGCAGCCAGATATGGAACTGGTAGGTATTTTTACAAGAAGAGCACCTCAGGAGATTCAACCTCAAACCCCTGATCTACCAGTGTTGACTATGGAACAAATGAATGAGTATGAGGAAAAAATTGATGTCATGATTTTATGTGGAGGTTCTGCAAAGGATTTACCAAAACAATCTCCAGAATTAGTAAAGAAATTTCATATTGTAGATAGCTTTGATACTCATAAGGAAATTCCTAACCATTATAGAAAAGTGGATGAGGCGGCGAAGGAAACAGGAAAGATTGGTGTTATTTCTGTGGGATGGGATCCAGGGTTATTTTCTTTGATGCGTCTTTTAGGAGAAACAATTTTACCCCAAGGAAAAGGATATACTTTCTGGGGTAAGGGTGTAAGCCAAGGACATTCAGAAGCAGTCCGTAGAATTCCAGGGGTAAAAGATGCAGTTCAGTATACAATTCCCAGCGAAGAGGGCTTGCAACAAGTGAGAGTTGGAGAACAACCTGATTTGAGTCCAAGACAAAGACATCAAAGAACATGTTATGTTGTTGCGGAAGAAGGATATGATTTAGAAGAGATAAAAAATCAGATTGTGACGATGCCTAATTATTTTGCAGAGTATGATACAGAAGTATTTTTTATTTCTGAAGAGGAATTACGCATGGAGCATGCAGGTATGCCACATGGTGGTACAGTGATCCAAAGTGCAAATACAGGTTTGG
>JAAZLH010000069.1 GCA_012799415.1 Candidatus Epulonipiscium sp.
AGAAATTTTTTGTAAAGATGAAAAAGTATATGAATGCTATTTTCATGGTGGAACCGTTAAATAAATATACAAAGCCTATAGATTAGACATTTTCCAACGTTCACCCTATAGGCCTTGATTTGGCTTCGATAATCTTATTTAATATCTTTTCTAATTTATGTACTATTGTGAAAAACCTTAAAATTCTTCATTGTTTGCTCACTTTTCTGCTTTTGTTGATTTATTCTCTCGCCTTCATCTATTCATGAAAATCATTGTATTTTTTTGTCTAACTTAAAAGTTAATTCATCATTAACATATATTTGAAATTCCCAAGGAGCATCCCACAGCTTTCATTTTATTTCAACAGTCTCTCAGTATATTCTATCATCTATGTCTGATTCTATGAAACCTCTTAGTATAATCCTATTATCTTTTATTTATAACCATGGTTTCTTCTTGTAAATTTTCTACAAATTGAATTTTTAACCCATTAGGGTCCATGATATAGAAAAATTTTGTATGTGGATTTGGTTGATAAGGTCCTTCATCAATGGCTATGCCTCTTTCTTTAAGAAAACTAATCTTTTCATCAACTGAATTTACTTCAAATCCCCAAGAGATGTCTCTTCCTATATTTATATCGTTACTATTTTCATTACATATAAGTTCAATCTTTGTTTCCCCATCTCCTAAAAATGCAATTTCCATACCTGGCCCAGCTTTAAACCTCTTATCTACTATGAGTCCAACTACTTCTTGATAAAACTTTAATGATTCCTCCATGTTTTTAACTCGTAATGTACTCCAGCAAAATCTCATAACAATCCTCCTCTTAATAATTACTACTTTTTAATAAAATTTGGTAAGTTTATTGTATCATGTTTTATACTATTCTTTAATCTAATCCTATAAAATCTCTTGATATAACCTTATTATTTTTTTATCAACTATGTTTTCTTCCTATAAATTTAAAATTGCTTCCTATGCCTCTATCCAACTTACTATATAGATTTCTTCTTTAGCTCCTTCTATCATAGGGCTTTTTTCTTTCACCTTCCAAATTCCTTCTAACTCCTGGCTTCTTGCTGTCATTTCAAAATGGCACATGGCTATACCTATATCGATTCTCTGTATATTAAAACCTAAGGCTTTTCCATATCCCTTTGTAGGGCATAGATAAAAGTGCCAGGCTTTTTTATCCTTAACAATTCTCCATGGTTGTTTATTAGAAGCTGAAGGGGCTAGCCGGACCATTTCAAGTGGCAATGTATATGCTGTCTCAGTTTCCTCTAATGGGCTATTAAAACTTTGATGAAAAAATAGCTCCCTCCACTCTTTTCTATTATTAGAACCTACCGCTAATCTCATGACAGAATCAAGAACGCCCTTCTTCTCTTCTATATAGCCGATGGGTGTCACTGTTGGTAAAATTTCATTTTCCTTTAAGTCTAAAATCTTTTGAAACTCTTCCCTTTTAAATGTTCCCCCTAACCAGCAAGTACCCAGCCCTAAAAATGTTGCATATAATATTATTTTTTCGAAAACATAGCCAAGCTGTTCTAAATCCTTTTCGCCCTTTTCTATTATTCCTGCTATATAAGCTTTGGCGCCCTTAATAACACCATAAGTGCCTATTTTCCCGCCTGTTTCCTCTAATAGAGTACCGTAATCAACTAGTTCAAATCTTACTTTTTTATCAAAAGGGCCTTGTAATGTTACAGCATAATCCTTTATGGCAGCCTTTAATTCTTCTGTCAACACTTCGGCTTTATAATTTCTAATTGACTTTCTTTTCTTAATCACCTCTGCAATAGATTCCTGAAACGCTTGATTCTCTTGTCCGGTCATTAAAACCCACCTCCTCCTAGTGTAATAAATTCATAATAAAAAACTGGATTTGTATCAATAGTATGAACACAAGTCCAACCTAATAATTATACGCATGCTTACCAAAGCTTATTTTTTTAGTTAATATTTTATTTTCCCATAGTCCTCTTATTTCGATAA
>JAAZLH010000070.1 GCA_012799415.1 Candidatus Epulonipiscium sp.
AAGCACGCCGCCAGCGTTCATCCTGAGCCAGGATCAAACTCTCGTGTTTTGATCGGTTCATGATGCACTAGCATCTTGTTTGTAAATGGTTTGTTACACTGTTCAGTTTTCAAAGTACTATGTTGTCGCTGTCTTGGCGACCGAATACTAATATAACATTCTTTTAAATACTTGTCAATCACTTTTTTAAAATCTATTATAGTTTTATAAATGAAGCTGTTATAACTTAAAAAATCTAAGTATAAAATCAATATCTTTATTGGATTTTGCCCTAATTTAAGCTATAATTGTTTTATAGCACTTTTTATATAGTAGGAAAGTAAAATTTTCTTATTATATAAAAGTAGGAGTTGTAGGGAAGTAAAGTCCCCTGCTCCCTCAAGGAAGGTACTATAGAAAGGAAGTGTACTATGACATTTCAAAAAGTTGATCCCATGAATAATCGTCCTTCTGAAGATCCAAAAGTGCTTCTTATATATGGATATACTAATGGAGAATTGGATTCTCTAATAAGTTTTTTGAACATGCACAATCATGAATATATCCTTGTATCTTCAGAACAAACAGGCCTAACATTAGAAGAACTGATCACCCAAAAAAGTGTTCAACAAGATCCTGTTCCTATTCCCCTGCAACGAACTATCGTTATTAGTGGATATTCTCAGCAAGAACTTCATATGTTTTTGCAAAATCTTAAAACCTTAAATGTCCATCGCCCTATTATGGCAACAGTAACCCCTACATCTAAGAAATGGGCTTTTGGTAATTTAGTTAAGGAACTTATGCTTGAACACGCCCAGATGAGCAAGCAACATCCTTCGCTCAAAAAAAATAATTAAAATAATAATCTATTTCAAGGAAGTTTTATTGAAAATAATATTCAAACCATTATGAAAGGAGCCATTCTATGACCCAACTTAAAGATTCTATTGTTGATGAATTCCAATATACTGTAGACGAATTATCTTTTCGAAATCGTAGTGTTTTAGATCAAATGAGTAAAATGCAAGAAGCCACCGCTAAACTGAACCGTGCCATTGTAAAAGCGTCTACCCAATGTGGCTGCATTCAAATACATAGTAAAAAGCAAATGTATCCCGTAGATCAAGAGTATAATCTTTCTGATGTTAAAAACTTCATGGAAGAACACATTGAAGGTAATTTATGTGATGGATGTATGGAGCAAATAGATAAGGAGATGGGCAAGACCTTATATTATTTTGCTTCCCTATGTAATACTTTAAACTTTAACTTCTATGATGTCATTTTAAATGAATTAGATAGAGTTCGTATACTAGGAAAATTTAATTTAAAATAATTTTCCTTTATAATTAAGAGAATCAATCTTTTGCTAAAACTTAATTTAAAAATAGAAATCTAAAAAGGAAGGATATATTATGTATATGTAATATGTTCCTTCCTTCTTTATGCCTACTATAATACTTTAAAAACATCGTTTACCGTCTCTACACCATAAAGTTTCATTTTTGTAGAAGCTTGAAGTATCTTTTCATTAGCTTTTGGAAGAATACAGTATTTGAAGCCCATTTTTTCTGCTTCTGCAATTCTTTTCTCTGCCATATGAACAGCGCGAACTTCTCCTGTTAATCCTACTTCTCCAAAGGCAACCATATAAGGATCAATGGCTTTGTTTCGATAACTAGAAGCAATCGCAGCAATAATACCTAAATCTAAGGCTGGCTCGGCTATTTTAAGCCCTCCAGCTAGATTAACATAACTATCGTAATTAGCCAGTTGCATACCTAGTTTTTTTTCTAATACGGCCATAAGTAGAACAACTCGATTATAATCAATGCCTGTAGCAGTTCGACGAGGCATTCCAAAATTTGTAGGGCTAACCAATGCTTGAATTTCAATTAACATAGGCCGCGTTCCTTCCATACTACAAGTAACAATCGATCCTGCTTCACCAATAGGCCGTCCTGAGAGCATAAGCTCAGAAGGATTCGCTACTTCTTGCAATCCATTTCCTCTCATTTCAAATACTCCAATTTCATTAGTGGAACCAAATCGATTTTTAACAGCACGAAGAACACGAAAAGCAATATGCCTTTCCCCTTCAAAATATAATACAGCATCCACCATATGCTCTAGCACCCTTGGTCCTGCCAAAGATCCTTCTTTGGTAACATGTCCTACAATCAAGATAGAAATATTTAATCCTTTAGCAATACGCATAAGATGACCAGTAGCTTCTCTTACCTGGCTAACACTACCAGGTGCTGAAGATATCTCTTGCTTAAATACCGTTTGAATGGAGTCGATAATGACAATGTCTGGCTTTATGTCTTGGATCATTTTTTCAATAATGTCTACATTGGTTTCTGTAAAAAGAAGTAACTCTGAAGTATTCACTTGTAGGCGATCTGCTCGCATTTTAATCTGATGCATAGATTCTTCTCCAGATACATATAAAATCTTATGCTTTTTTTCCCCTATTTGCTGACAAATTTGGAGAAGCAACGTGGACTTTCCGATACCTGGATCTCCACCTACTAACACCAATGAGCCTTGAACAATACCTCCACCAAGAACTCGATCTAATTCAGGCATACCTGTAGAAATTCTAGCTTCTTGTGTAATTTCAATATCTTCTAACAACGTAGGCTGATACATTAGGGAAGAAATTGGAGATGCGGCTTTTCCTTTTGCCCTGATTTCTTCTACAAAACTATTCCACTGCCCACATTCTGGACATCGTCCCATCCACCTTTGTGCTTCATTGCCACACTCTTGACATATATATAAGCTTTTTACTTTTGACATAGCCTTCTCCTTATCCTATCTATTATTCTCCATAAATAGTTTCTTGTTTTCCTATATTATAGCCTTTATAAACTAGAAAAGTATAATCTCTTACAAATAAAACGAATTCTCCTGCTTTATAATCAAAACAAATGCTTTAATAAATCGATAGCCACTTGCTTTCAAGACAAAAGTCTGAAAACAAGTGGCTATTTCCTACTTTAAATACAATTACCCTCTAACACATATCTTTTGATTCAATTTAAAATATAAGAAGGATATTATATTTTTTCAATTCTTATATTCTGTGAACTTTTTTCTTGCAGATTAACACTGAATGTAATCTTTCCAGAATGCTTAGGAGCTACTCTTCCCACTTGTACTTGGTCTAAATAGATCTTGTATTCTTTATTGGCTTCTAGCTCTAGGGTAACTTGTGCATCTTTGTTTCCCTCTATCATAAAGGTTACGTTTTTATCATCTATATCAAAATGATGTACAGTTGTGCCGGGAACAGATTCAAATAAGAGAACTCCATTTTTTTCTAGCTTTGTAATTTCTGAAAAGGTTTTGATTTTATACAGATGTCCATTCACTTCAAAATCTTGCACCTTTTTCTTCGTTTCCATCAGATAGTTTCCAAAACTTATGGTTTGGTTATTTTCTTCCCGAATCAACTCTTCTATGACTGCCATTTCTATTGCCTCCTAAAAAAATAATAGAACTACATATTCCTATTATACTTGATTTCTACAATAAAAGCTATATTTATTAATTCTATGTCGAAAAATCCCTTTTATTGTTTTTAGGATTGCAAAAAATTTATACTTCAAATACCAATTCTTTATCTCTTACATCAACCTTGATGTGATTTCCTTCTTTTGCTTTCCCTGCTAATATTTGCTCTGCCAATTGATCTTCTAGCTTTGTTTGAATAGCCCTTCGTAATGGTCTTGCCCCATACGCTTCATCGAATCCTTGTTCTGCAAGATAATCTTTGACTGCCTCTGTAAATTCCATAGTAATACCTAAGTTTTTTTCTACTCTAGTTTGAAGTTGTCGTAACATAATTGACACGATTTCTCGAATATTTTCACGAGTCAACACATGGAACACGATCATTTCATCAATTCGATTTAAAAACTCAGGTCTAAATAGTCGTTTGACTTCATCAAGTACATTTCTTTTCATATCTTCATGATTTTTTTCTTCATCTACAGCAGAGATAAAACCTAATTTTTTAGGAGCTATAATATTCCGAGCTCCTGCATTAGAAGTCATAATAATAACTGTATTTTTAAAATCTACTTTACGGCCCTGAGCATCTGTAATATGGCCATCATCTAATACTTGTAATAGAATATTAAAAACATCAGGATGGGCTTTTTCAATTTCATCAAATAAGATAACAGAATATGGCTTCCTTCTGACTTTTTCACTAAATTGTCCACCTTCATCATAACCTACATATCCTGGAGGCGATCCGATTAGCTTAGAAACACTATGTTTTTCCATGTATTCAGACATATCTACTCGAATCATAGCATTTTCATCTCCGAACAATGCTTCTGCCAATGCCTTGGTTAATTCTGTTTTTCCTACACCTGTTGGACCTAAAAATAAGAAAGAACCGATGGGTCGTTTGGGATCTTTGAGTCCTACCCGGCCTCTTCGAATCGCTTTAGAAACCGCCAATACAGCTTCTTCCTGTCCTACAACTCTTTCATGCAAGATCTTTTCCATATTTTTTAGTCTTTCAGTTTCTTCCTCTGCCAACTTCCGAACTGGGATTCCTGTCCAAGTAGAAACAACATCTGCAATTTCTTCTTCATTAACCGTTTGCTCGGATTTAGTACTTCTAGATTCCCATTCTAACTTTGCTTCTTCCAGGGCTTCTTGAACTTCATTTTGTTTTCTTTTTAAAATACCTGCTTTTTCATATTCTTCGGTTTTGATAGCTGCTTCTTTCTCTTTTTCTAAATCCTCCAGTTTGCTTTCTAATTCTTTTATATTTGGTGGAGCTGTATACATTGTAAGTCGTACTTTAGAGGCTGCCTCATCAATAAGATCAATTGCCTTATCTGGTAAAAATCGATCTGTAATATAGCGATTAGATAAGATCACTGCAGCCTCTATGGCTTCATCTGTAATCTGTACTTTATGATGTGCTTCATATTTATCTTTGAGTCCTTTTAAAATTTGGATTGTTTCGTCTTCTGTAGGCTCTGCTACCGTAACTGGCTGAAATCTTCGCTCTAAGGCAGCATCTTTTTCTATATGCTTTCTATATTCTTCAAGAGTCGTAGCACCAATAAGTTGTATTTCCCCGCGAGCCAACATAGGTTTTAAAATATTTGCAGCATCGATAGCACCTTCTGCAGCACCTGCTCCAATAATAGTGTGAATTTCATCAATAAAGAGTAGTACGTCCCCTGCTGTTCGTATTTCTTCCAAAGCTTTTTTGATTCGTTCTTCGAATTCACCTCTATATTTTGATCCTGCTACCATAGCAGATAGATCAAGACTGACTAAACGTTTATTTTTAATAGTTTCAGGAACATTGCCTGCGATGATTTTTTGTGCCAATCCCTCTGCTATAGCAGTTTTTCCAACACCGGGTTCTCCTATTAAACAAGGATTATTTTTTGTTCGACGGCTAAGAATTTGTATAACACGCTCAATCTCCTTATCCCTGCCGATAATAGGGTCAAATTTTTGCTGTTGAGCCATTTCTGTAAAGTCACGGCTAAATTGGTCTAAAGTAGGGGTAGTACTTTTTCTTTCTTTTCCACTTTGCCGTCCCATAGGTGCACCGCCACCACTCTTATTCCCTTCTCCTAACATCCCCATGATATCCTCATAAATTTTTTGTGGACTTGCTTCAATACTAACTAAAATTCGGGTAGCAATACAATCTGTTTCACGAAGTAAGGCTAGCAAAAGATGCTCTGTCCCAATATAGTTAGTACCTACTTTCATGGCTTGCTGAAAGCTCATTTCTAAGACACGTTTGGTACGTGGTGTAAAGTCTTGAGGCTCTATATGTTGTCCATTGCCCCCACCTATAATTTGTTGAAGCTTTTCTAATATTTTTTCTTCAGTAACACCTTGATTTTGTAAAGCTCTGGCAGCCACTCCTTGCCCTTCACGAATTAACCCAAGCAAAAGATGTTCTGTTCCTACATAGCCATGGCCTAACTCTGCTGCTGCTTGTTGTGATAATTCAATTGCTTTTTGTGCTCTTTCTGTAAATCTTCCCATCATAAAAAACGACCTCCTTTAATCCATTTATTCATTCGTAGTCATTAATTTAGGTAAATACTTTCGAAGAAAACGTGCTCTTTCCACATCTCGCTCTTCGCCTTGTATAGTCTTCCCTATTTTCCTTTGTAAATTTGCAGGCTGAGTGCATACCATTAGATCATAAATATTCACTGGCATTTGCTGTGCTTTTAATATTTCAAGTTCAAAACCAACCTTTATATCAGAAAGTAAGCGCATAGCCTCTTTTGAAGTAAGCTGTCTGGCATGGGTTAAAATCCCATATGATCTAAAAACTCGATCTTCAAAGGCTAACCGGTTTTGTTGTAACATGACCTCTCGTAATCTTCTTTCTTGCTCTACAATATGTTGGGTAACTGTATTTAAGTTTTCCATAATTTCTTGCTCAGATTGTCCAAGAGTAATCTGATTTGAAATTTGAAACAAACTACCTTGGGCTTCTGTGCCTTCTCCATACATACCACGAATGGTAATGCCAAATTTACCTATGGCTTGTAAGATCACTTTTAATTGCCCAGTAACTTCTAAAGCTGGGACATGAATCATATAAGAGGCACGGAGCCCTGTCCCAAGATTTGTTGGACAAGCTGTTAAATAACCATATTTTTCATGGAAGGCATATTCTAAAGTTTCTTCTAACAAGTCATCAATGCGGCTGGTTAGTTCCCATGTTTTATGAATATCTTCACCTTGCCGGATGGCTTGAATTCTCAAATGATCTTCTTCATTGATCATAATACTAACAGTTTCATCTTGCTTTAGTAAGAGTCCAGTAGGTACCGTTGTCTTTTTGACGAACTCTGGACTAATTAAATGTTTTTCCATCATAACCAACTTATCCAATGGTTCTTTTTTCTCCATATTCATAAATTCAAACTGGTTAGCCATAATAGTAGGAGTTTCTAAAATAGACTTTTTTACATCTTCAATCATTTCGTTAGCAGCAGACGCTGAGAGTTTGCTAGGAAAAGAATATTTTTTTAGATTACGAGCTAAGCGTACTCTGTTAGAAATAATAATGTCCATTATTCTCCCTCCTTTTCTAACTCGCGAATTTGATCCCTAAGTTGGGCTGCCTTTTCATAGGCTTCCTCCTCAATAGCTGCTTGTAATTCCTTTTGCAGCTCTTGAATTTTACGCTGCAATTTTAAATCTGAAGCTGCCTTTTGGGGTAACTTCCCTGTATGTTCTGTATTCCCATGAATTCTTTTAATAATTGGGTATAGATATTGCTCAAATACTTCATAACAGCTAGCACATCCTATTTTACCTGTTTTTCTAAACTCATTATAGGTCATGTGACAAACTGGACATTGTAAATCTGAGATCCCTTGAGGTTTGTTTGTTGTTGATTTTTGCTGTGAAGGGCTCCCCATCGCAATATCCATCAAACCAGCAAAAAAATCTTGGAAGGAAATCCCATCCCCCATGCTAAAAGATTGCATTTTTTTTGCACAGATTTCACATAAATGTTGTTCTATCTTTTCCCCATTTTCGATATGAGCTAGATGTACTGTTGCTGGATTTTGGTGACATTGTTCACATTGCATAAAAAAACCTCCTTTACAAGAAAAGTGTAATAACTCATCTTTTTCAGATGAACGAGAAAAGTTTGACCTCTTAATAAGCAAGACGAACTTTCCTAATTCACAATGAGATCATAAAAATTATGAATCAAAAACATTTCCACACGATATGCAGCGAGTCACTTCTGGATTATTTCCTACTTGACATTTGGGGCAAAATTTTAATAATAAATATCCTTCTTGGTTTCTTTTGGGTGGCATAATATCTTGGGAGGGTTTCAGATCTTCTTCAAACCTCTCTACTGCTATTTCCACTTCCAGTTCTTTTTCTGTTTCTTTACTAGCCTCTTCTACTTTCTGTCTTTCTAGATCATCTAGACAAGTAGTATAAAAAGATATATTGTTACAAATATTTTCAACTTCTTCTTCATCTATTCTATTACCTATTTTCTCTGAATAAATAATTTGTCCCAGATAATAGTATTGCTTTTTTATCTGTTTTTTATATTTCATAATTTGCATTTCAAGTTTCGCCCTATCTACGGCCTCTTTTGTTTTCCTACCTAAAAAAATAGTACCTTCTTCTAAGCCTTCTTTTATCTTTTGCATTGTATCCAAAATAATCCCTCTTTCTGTTTCTCATCTATTATTACTTATAGCTATGGATATACGAATTTATAATTGAAAATACGTTAATTACTAAAGCAAATGCATATCAGGATAAATACACGACTTTTATTTACATATTACTTTTGATAGAAAATTAAACTTTTTCTTTAAAACTCAATGAATTGCTTAGTTCTTTGAATCAACCAATATTCAAATACTGTTCTAAACCAAAAGTATTAAAAAATAGCCCGCCCACAAGACATGCAAAATCTATCTTCTGCCTCATTTTCAGCTTTACATACAGGACAAATACGATATTCTATTTCTTTAACCTTTGGTGATGTAGGTTGCTCTGGCTCTATAAATTGCTCTGGCTGTGTAGGCTGTACAGGTTGTTCTGGCTGCGTAGATTGCTCTGGCTGCGCAGATTCTGATGGTACTGATTCTAACGGGGTTACTTTTTCTCCCTTTGAATTGGCTCCACAATGAGGACAAAATTTAGCTTTTTGTTCGATTTCCTTAAGGCAATGAGGGCAGATCTTTACTTGCTTCAAATCTTCTAGTTGCTTGTGTAAAGTATCAATCTTTTCTTCTACAACTAGGATTTCTTCATATTTCTCATCAAAAAACTTTCCTAGATTTCCACCATATTGATAAATCTCATGTACCTTTTTACCAATTTCAAGATAAATCTTATTTAGGTTTTCTTGCTCCGAACCCAAAGATAGGTTAATCTTACTTGTTTTGTAAAGTTCACCTGAAGTATCTTTGACAGTCTTTGCTGCTTTGGTAATTCTTCCTTTCCACTCATTAAAAAAAGCCATTTTTTCACCCTCTTTTTTTATAATGGTTGATATCTTTTTGATTATCATTTGATATTTGTTATTATTTATATTATATCTAAGTTCTATTAAAATTGCAATATTTTACTCCTCATCTATTTTAAAGATTCACAAGTACAAACTATTTTAGAATATGATATCATACGAAAATGATCTAAGGAGGTCTGTTTTATGAAAAAATTAGCTTGGGCAAAATATTGTAGCTTGTTTCTTATTTTTATACTTTCTTTGTACACTGGCTGTGAAAAGAAAGAAAAAGAAGTTATTCGTTTAAATGAAGTTGTACGCTCTATTTTTTATGCACCTCAGTATGTAGCAATAGAAAAAGGGTTTTTTGCTGACGAAGGATTAGAAATTGAATTAGATATCGGTTGGGGAGCAGATAAATCCATGACAGCCCTGGTTTCAAACAATGCAGATATTGCTCTTATGGGCGCAGAAGCTTCTATTTATGTATACAACCAAGGTAAAGATGATTATATCGTCAATTTTGCCTTACTAACCCAACGAGCTGGTAACTTCTTGGTAAGTCGTGAGCCTGAACCTGATTTTAAATGGGAAGATGTCCGTGGCCGCAGTATTATTGGTGGACGCCCTGGTGGTATGCCTCAAATGGTATTAGAATATATTTTAAAGCAGAATAATATTGCTCCTTTTGAGGATGTGGAGATTTTAACTAATCTTCAATTCACCTCTACAGCTGGTGCCTTTGTTGGTGGTATAGGTGACTATACAGTAGAATTTGAGCCAGCAGCTTCTGCTATTGAAGCAGAGGGTGCAGGTTATGTTGTGGCTTCTCTAGGAACAGATAGTGGAAAAGTTCCCTATACAGCCTATGCAGCTACTCAAACCTATATGAAAAAACACCCTGATCGAATACAACGGTTTACTAATGCTATTTATAAAGGATTACAATGGGTATCTGAGCATGAGCCTGAAGAAATCGCTAAAGTTATCCAACCACATTTTGAAGAAACTGATCTTGATATGATCACAAAGATCGTAAAAAGATATAAAGAACAAGATAGTTGGAGTATAACCCCAGTTTTTGAAAAAGAATCATTAGACCTACTCCAAGATGTATTGGAAATGTCTGGTGAATTAGATCAACGTGTACCTTATGAAGATTTGGTGAATACAGATTTTGCACGTAAAGCTTTAAAGTAGACTCTATATTCCTATCATCTCATCAAATATCTATAGTGGTCACCTTTTTCAAAATATGATATACTGAGGTATCACCTAGGAACTTAATGATAACGGAGATGATATATATGATGATGTGCTCAGTTTGCAAGAAAAATATTGCTATCATTTTTACCTCCAAACTAATTGGCGAAAAAACAGAAATGGTAGCCCTCTGTATGACCTGTGCAAAAAAACAAGGCATTACACCTATTAATCAATTACTGCAACAAACGGGAATGACAGAAGAAGAGCTTAATAATATCAATGAACAAATGATGGGATTACTAAAAGATGTAGATATAGATGAAATGATGGAAGAGATAGATGGAATGATGGATGGAGTTGATGGTATAGATGATGACCAAAACCCATTCCTTCAAATGATGAATAAAACTTTTTCCAAATTGGGTGGAAAAGGCAAACCAACTTCCTCCAAAAAACAAGAGGCTCCAAATTCAGATACCAATACCTCTGAACCATCTAAGTCAGTAAAACAGAAGAAGAAACGCAAACATCTTGACTCCTTTGGAATCAATTTAACCAACCAAGCGAAAATCCAAAAAATTGACCGGATCATTGGCCGCCATCGAGAAGTTGACCGCGTCATTCAAATTTTAAATCGGCGTACCAAAAATAATCCTATTCTTATCGGGGAGCCTGGTGTTGGAAAAACAGCCATTGCTGAAGGTTTGGCCGTTCGCATTGTGGAGAAGCAGGTACCAGTTAAATTATATGATACTGAAATTTATCTTTTAGATCTAGCAGCCATTGTTGCTGGAACTCAATTTCGTGGACAATTCGAATCTAGAATGAAGGGCATTATTACTGAGGCCAAAGAAGCTGGTAATGTTATTTTAGTCATTGATGAAGTTCATAATATTATTGGAGCTGGAACAGCTGAAAGTGGTGCAATGAATGCTGCCAATATTTTAAAACCAGCTTTGGCACGTGGCGAAATTCAGGTTATTGGTGCAACCACTTTAGATGAATATCGGAAATATATTGAAAAAGATGCTGCCTTAGAACGTAGATTCCAACCGGTCCTTGTGGAAGAGCCTACAATTGAAGAAACCATAGAAATTGTCAAAGGTATCAAGGATTATTATGAGGAATATCATAGTATTAAGATCCCTGACGATGTCATCGAAACTGCTACTATACTAGCAGATCGTTACATTACTGATCGTTTCTTGCCAGACAAAGCCATTGATGTCATTGATGAGGCTGGATCTCGGGCAAACTTAAAAAATCAAGGTTTAGTAGAGTTGTTCGCCCTAAAAGAAGAGCTTAAAAAAATTCAACAAGAAAAAGAACACTTTGCTGAAAAATCTGATTTTGAAAAAGCCGCTGAATATAGAATGAAAGAAATTCAAATGCTTGAAAAGATTAAAGTTCTAGAAGAAGAAAAATCAGTCGTAAAAATTACATTAGATGACGTGGCATACGTAATTGAAGCTTGGACTAAAATTCCCGTTCAGAAAATTACGGAGCTAGAAGCCCAAAAACTTCTTGAATTAGAACAATCTCTTCACCAACGTGTCATTGGCCAAACCAAAGCCGTCTCTGCTTTATCTAAAGCAGTTCGCCGCGCTAGATCAGGCTTTCAAAAAAGAACAAAGCCTTCTTCATTTATCTTTGTAGGCCCAACTGGTGTAGGAAAAACAGAATTGGCTAGAACCATTGCCTCCGAACTTTTTGGTAGTGAAGATGCCTTAATTCGTTTAGATATGTCTGAATACATGGAAAAACATACAGTATCAAAGCTTATCGGTGCTCCTCCAGGATACGTGGGCTATGATGAAGGAGGTCAATTAACAGAAAAAGTAAGACGCAAACCCTATTCTGTCATTTTATTTGATGAAATTGAAAAGGCCCATCCAGATGTTTTTAATATGCTATTACAAATTTTAGAAGATGGAAGATTAACAGATAATCAAGGCAGGGTAACCCACTTTGAAAATACCATCATTATTATGACATCCAATGCTGGTACCAGCCTTAAATCTTATGGTATGGGCTTTTTACAAGATGAATATTCTGCTTTAGAAGGGCAAGTACAAAAGGCTTTAGAAGAAATTTTCCGTCCGGAATTTTTAAATCGTGTAGATGAAACTGTTATCTTCACAGAACTTTCTAAAGAAGAGTTAAAGGATATCGTAGATTTAATGCTAAAAGAAGTTTTACATGCGGCACAAGATAAAAATATCACTTTGCATATTTCTGACGAAGTGAAAGAATTTTTATCTGAAAAGGGATATGATCCTCGCTATGGAGCACGCCCACTGCGCCGCGTTATTCAAAAGTATATTGAAGATGAAATTGCTGAAGGCTTCCTGCGTCAAGAATACCCAGAAGGATGCGAAGTTTTTATTACTTTAGA
>JAAZLH010000403.1 GCA_012799415.1 Candidatus Epulonipiscium sp.
AAGTTCACGTTTAAGAATACCGTGAAAGGACTCGATACAAGCATTGTCGTAACAATTTCCTTTTCGGCTCATGCTACCGATCATTTCGTATTTTTTAAATAGATTTTGATACTCATAAGATGCATATTGAACACCCCGGTCCGAGTGATGGATGACTCCTTTTCCTGGCTTTTGTAAGCCATTTTTAATGCAGAGATTACTAATTCCTTTGTCATGGTTTTATCCATAGCCCAACCTACTATTTTACGAGAATACAAGTCCGTTACGCTCGCCAAATACAACCAACCTTCATCGGTTGGAATATAAGTGATATCATTGACCCACAACTGGTTTGGTTTAGAAGCTTTAAACTATCGATCTAATACGTTTTCACTTACTGGATGCTTATGCTTCGAAATAGTTGTAGCCTTGTATTTTTTGACGGTACAAGATTTCTACTGGTTCTTAGTCATAATGCGTGAGACTGTACGCTCACTAAGCTCCAAATCACGTTTATTAAGGGGTTTAGTAATTTTAACACTGCCATAACGCTGTTTAAATTCTAGGTCGGTTTGAAGAATTTCTTGTGATAATTTCTCATGTTTTTCTGCCTATCACTTTTAGGTCGTTTTAGCCATTTAAAGTATCCACTTTTGGAAACTTCCATAACGCTGCACATCTTCTCCACTCGGAATTGAGAGGGGTTTTCATTAATAAATTCATATTTTACCGAGGGCTTTTTGCGAAGTAGTGCATCGCCTTTTTTAAGATATCATTTTCTTCCTTTAGATCACATATTTCCTTCTGAAGGGCCTGTAATTCAGCCTCTTCTGATGAAAAAGATTTTACAGACTTAATTTCTAGTTGCTGACCATACCTTTTCACCCAGCCATGTACAGTATTCTCATTGACACCAATTTCTCTAGCTACCTGAGCTACAGCTTTATTGTTTTCACTGACATACTTTACTGTTTCAATTTTAAAAGCTTCATCGTATCGTTTACCTCTTGCCATACAGACACACCTCGTTATAGTTGATATATTTATTATAACAATCTGTGTCTACTTTTGAGTCTAGCATCATTTTGCTGTATTTAGAGTCAGGTTACTCAACATTACATGATTACTTCAGGAAGAAGAATGAGTGGAAACATGGAAGGGGTAAATGGACTAATTGCTCACTGATTATAATTGGTTTTTCACCCATAAACATAAGTATTTTTGCATGTATATGAACTAAATTGTAAAATAGAAATATATGATATTAGCTACTTCGATAAATCTCTTATATTTACGAAGCGGATTTCTATAGACAAGGTATTCCCCAAATCATGAATTAATGCTTAAACAGGGAGAAGAAACTTAAAATTACATAGCAGTCTTATATTAATGATATCTTAGATATTTTGAATAAGAATGTTTGTACAAAGTATGGAGGAATAGAAATGATTACATCAGATGATATTAAAAGAAGATTATGGGATGGTGCTAATGATCTTAGGGGATCAATGGATGCCAGCCGTTATAAAGATTATATGTTAGGTTTAATGTTCTATAAGTTCCTTAGTGATAAAACACTTGAAACTTTTGTAACAACAAGTGGTACGAAAGGGAATGAGGAAGAAATTGTCCAAGCTTATGAACAGGCTTACGAAAGTTATGGGGACAATCTCATCAATATGATTCAAAATGTGCTTGGATATTATGTATTACCTCAACACTTATACCAGACATGGTTAAAAGATATTCGTGAAGGTACATTTGAATTAGAGAAAGTAACAGAGAGTTTACAAAGTTTTGAGCGTACGGTTGCTACAACTGGAGATATCGATGATTTTAAAGGGCTTTTTTCTAGTTCTACAATTGACTTAACAGACACTGCTTTGGGAAGTAATTTGAACGCTCGAAGTAAAAACATTCGTAAATTAATTGAGTTATTCGCCGATTTAGACATGGTAGCACTCCAAAAAGGTGATGTGTTAGGAGATGCCTACGAATATTTAATCGGTCAGTTTGCGATGGAATCAGGGAAGAAAGCTGGAGAGTTCTATACGCCACGTCAAGTTAGTGAAGTCATGGCGCAAATTGTTGCTAAGACGACGGAGGTAAAGTCGATTTATGACCCTACGGTCGGATCGGGTTCATTACTCTTAACGGTTAGTCGACATTTAACAGAAGACAATCGCAAGGAACTCCATTATTATGGGCAAGAAAAAAATACAGCGACCTATAACCTAACACGAATGAATTTGTTATTACATGGTGTACGACCGGAAAAAATGACGGTAAAAAATGGTGATACATTAGGGCAAGATTGGCCTGAAGATCCAGAACGCCCAAATGAAGGTGTTCAGTTTGATGCGGTCGTGATGAATCCACCATACTCCGTTAAAAATTGGAATCAAGAAGATATAAAAGTAACCGATCCACGTTTTGAAGTTGCAGGCGTTTTACCACCAGATTCCAAAGGTGATTATGCATTTTTATTACACGGTTTATTCCATTTGGGGCAAGAAGGTACGATGGCCATTGTACTTCCACATGGTGTGTTATTCCGTGGCGGGGCAGAAGGGGAAATTCGTAAACGATTATTAGAGAAAAACTATATTGATACAGTCATTGGCTTGCCAGATAAACTGTTTACCAATACAGGTATTCCAGTAACAGTGATGATTTTAAAAAAGAATCGAAAGTTAGATGATCCAGTTCTTATGATTGATGCTTCTAAATCGTTTGTAAAAGAAGGAAAGCAGCACGTCTTACAAGAGAAAGATATCGCTAAAATCGTTGATACCTATATCGATCGCACGAGTGAGCCGGGGTATAGTTATCTAGCAACAAAAAAAGACATCATAGAAAATGAATATAACTTAAATATTCCACGTTATATTGAAGCGGTCGAAGAAGAGATTCCCCATGATGTAGATGCACATTTGTATGGTGGTATCCCATTAAGCCAAATAAATAAACTAACTGTGCTAAACGAGATGACGAAAGATGTTTTATATGATGCGCTTACTGAAGTCCGTCCAGGTTATGTGGAATTAGCACAATCAGTTGAAGACTTAACAGAGGAAGTATTAACGCATGAAAATGTACAAAAACAAATTAAAACATTAACAGAAGTAACGAAAGTCTATATGGCTACATATTGGGAAAAGTTGAAAACTGTTTCAGATGTGAATCATATTGAACCGTTAAAAGAAGAAATGTTAGCGGAAATTAAACAGCTATTAAAACAATTTATTCACGTTAATACGTATGACGGTTATCAAATTATTGCAGAGTTATGGGAAAACACACTATTCCAAGATATAGAGAAAATTGCCATTAGTGACTTTTATACAGTAGGAAAAACACGTGAAGCGAATATGGTTACAAAAGGTTCTGGTAAAACGAAGCGAACAGAACAAGATGGTTGGGTTGGAGCCATTGTACCGAATGAACTGATATTAAAGGAGCTCTATACTGAAGAAATACGTGCTGTGGAAACACAAAAAGAAGCTTTAGCAGCTATTAATGATGAAATAAATGAACTCGTTGAAGCAGCAAAAGTAGAAGAAAGCGAAGAAGCGCAAATCTTGGGAGATGCATTAAATGCTAGAGAAGACGATTTTACTTTATCTGCTGTAAAAGTAGAAATAAAGAAAGTTGCAAAAGATACAGATGAATATGTCTTATTAGACAAGGTTAGAAAACTATTGGATGAAAGATCATCTTTAATCAAAGCGATTAGAGAAAAAGAGAAAGCATTAACTGAACAAGTTGAAGAAA
>JAAZLH010000404.1 GCA_012799415.1 Candidatus Epulonipiscium sp.
ATTTAAACGCCATCTAAATGATTTACACCCACCTTGTCTGTCAATCTTAGGCTAGTTATAAAGTCCAATAAATTTATATGTTTTAGGTGGGATACGAGTTCCTCTGTAGTTTCACTGCGCATTTTTTTTAGTATGCTATTTATCTGACTTTTAGTAGTAGACATTTCAACAACACGGATATCACTGATTTGTTTTCTACTTTTACCCTGTATCAATAAATTGTGAATGATAAACTAGAGTTAACAGATTTTGATAAATAAGATTTTACACGTTTTACCTAATAATGTAAATACCCATCAAAACAACTGGAAATTATCACATCATTTATTCACATCATCAGACTAAAATTTTAGGCATAATTAGTCTGGATAATCCCCACATTTCTTAACATGGGGGTGCAGGAAATAGTTACTCGAACTAATGAAATCAATGTTGACCTTTAGTATAATATTTAAAGATATTATATAGAGGAGGTCGTCAGAGGTTGAAAATAGCAAAAGGATGGAAAATGTATATCAAAATACAGTCATTAAAGGAAATGGGACTTAATAAATCACAGATTGCAAGGAAATTGAGCATTAGTAGACCTACGGTAAATAAGTACTATGATATGGATGCTGATGAATATAATAAAAACTTGGAGATGATGCAAAAGAGAAGTAAAAAACCTGATAAGTACCATGATGAGATTCTAGGTTGGCTGATAAAATTCCCGGATTTATCCGGAGCCCAAATATATGATTGGCTTGAGGAAAAACATAGGGAACTTGATTTTTCCGAAAGTACCTTGAGAAATTATGTAAGGTTAATGAGAAAGAAACACAACATACAAAAAGAAGTCTTTATCCGGCAATATGAGGCAGTGATAGACCCCCCAATGGGTAAACAGGCACAGGTGGATTTTGGGCAGAAATGGGTTTTTAAGGAGGATGGTACGAAGGTACTTTTATACGTAATATGTTTTGTCCTTTCTAATTCCCGTTTCAAATACTGTGAATGGCAAAGTAGGCCATTTAATACAATTGACATGATAAGAATGCACGAGAATGCTTTTGAATATTATGGTGGCATGCCGGAAGAGCTAGTTTACGACCAAGATAATTTGGTGCTGGTCAGTGAGAATCATGGGGATCTAATTTTTACCCATAAGTTTGCAAACTATATGCAAAGGCGTAAATTTAAAGTGCATATGTGCAGGCGGGCAGACCCGGAATCTAAAGGACGTATTGAAAATGTGGTGGGTTTTGTTAAAAATAATTTTGCCCATAATAGGATCTTTCATAATATAGATAAATGGAACGAAGCAACCCTTGCATGGTTAGATAGGCGGGGGAACGGCAAGGTACATGGGACAATAAAAAGAATACCGGCCCAAGTATTTATAGAAGAGCGTAAATACTTAAAACCGGTGATAGAAAAAATACTAACAAATTCCACTGGCATTAGTATAACCTATCAGGTTAAAAAAGACAATACGGTTGCCATTGGCGGAAATAGATATTCGGTGCCTGTAGGCACCTACCAAGGGCCTCATACCATTGTTAGAGTACGCAAGATAAATGACGAATATCTTATCATAATGCACCTTGAAAATGATGAGGAGCTGGCTCGCCATAAGATTCCAACAGGGAGGGGACAGCTTCTAAAAAATAATAATCATACACGGGATAGGTCAAAAAACATTGCCAGTCTAATGACAGAGGTGGCATCAATGTTCCCCAACGATCAAGCTGCTACTATATTTTTCGAATCAATTAGGGTGGATAAGCCTAGGTACATAAGGGATCAGCTACTAGTTATAAAAAGGGCGGTTAAAGGGCATAGCCCAAGCATTATTAACAAAGCCTTGGCATTTTGCTCTAAAAACAGGCTTTATAGTGCAATGGATTTTAATGATGCTATATCCCATTATGGAAAGGAAGAGCGGGCAAATGAGCCTCTTAAAGAGCCCCTTAAGGTTGTGCCTGTATCATTAGACAATTCTGAACAAATCAAAGCCCAGCCCCGAATAAGGGATATAAAAGAGTATTCAGATATATTTAAAAAACAATAATAGGCTTTAGTCCTGCGAAAGGAGAACAGATCATGGCTACTACCATAGACAGCATTAAAGAGAAATTAAGCAATGTAAGGCTGCGCCATTCAGCAACAGTTTTGGATGAGGTTTTAAAAAATGCTACCGATAAAGCCTTGTCTTATGAAAAGTTTCTGGAATCCCTTCTTAATCAAGAGATTAAATCTAGGGAGGAGAAGAAATTTGAAAGGCTGATGAAGCAAGCTAATTTCCCACAGTACCAAACCCTTGATGAATTTGACATATCCCAGCAGGAATCTTTAAGTGAAAGGCAACTTAATCAATTGAAAGAATTAACTTGGATTGAGCAGGGTTTTAACCTAATCCTGCTCGGACCGCCTGGGACGGGGAAAACCATGCTGTCAGTTGGACTTGGCATACATACTATCCAAAATGGTTATAAGGCTGTTTTTACCACCATGCACGACCTGTTACACTACCTTAAGACCCAAGAGATTGTAAACAGCGCTAGAACGCGTATAAAACGAATGATAGATGCCGATTTAGTTATAATTGATGATTTGATGTTTATGGCCATGGAGAAGCATGAGGCGAACTTATTCTTTCAATTCATAAATAAGCTATATGGTCAAACATCAATCATAATCACTTCTAACAAAGGGCCGGAAGGTTGGGGTGAGTTACTGGGTGACCCCGCTATTACAACTGCTATTTTAGACCGAATTGTTCATAGATGTGAGGTGATCCATTTAGCAGGTGATAGCTACAGATTAAAATATAGAGTTTCCATATTTGGAAGTAATTAGGTGTAAAAAGTTATTTATCAAAAAGTGTAAAATACTACTTGACATTCACAAATCTTCCATTTTCATCGTACTCTACATAAAGTGGTGCATTATATACAAAATGATTATCTAAAAAAAGATAATCACCATTAGCGGTTAAGGCAC
>JAAZLH010000405.1 GCA_012799415.1 Candidatus Epulonipiscium sp.
ATGGATTAGCACAAACAAAGAGCATAAAGGCTGGAAAGTATGACTTTGATATAGATATGGAAACAGGTACAGGCAAGACCTATGTCTATCTTAGAACAATACTGGAACTACATAAGAACTATGGATTTTCCAAGTTTATTATTGTTGTTCCAAGCATTGCTATTAAAGAAGGAGTTTACAAGTCTTTACAGATTACAAAAGACCATTTCAATGATTTGTATGACAATACAATATATAACTACTTTGTCTATGACAGTGGTAGGTTAGAACAGGTTAGAAATTTTGCCGTAAGTGATAATATAGAGATTATGGTTATCAATATAGACGCCTTTAGAAGGAGTTTTACTGACCCAACTAAGGAAAACAAAGCCAATATCATTCATAGACCTAATGATAGATTAAACGGCATGAAGCCTATTGAGTTGATACAGGAAACCAGGCCTTTTGTTATTATAGACGAGCCACAATCAGTAGATACCACTCCTAAGTCTAAGGAGGCTATTAAGTCACTAAATCCTTTATGTACTTTAAGGTACTCTGCAACCCATGTAGAAAAGCATAATCTTGTTTATAAGCTGGATGCAGTAGACAGTTATAATTTAGAACTTGTTAAGCAGATTGAGGTAGCAGGCTTTGAAACCAAGGACTACCACAATAAGGCATACTTGAAGCTTTTATCTGTAAACAACAAGAAGTCCCCTATTACTGCAAGAATAGAGATGGATGTTAAAAATAATAAAGGTGAGGTTAAACGAACCGCAGTAACAGTCAAGCGTGGAGACGACCTATATGATAAGTCTAAAGGCCGTGATGTCTACGAGGGATATATAATCAATGAGATTTACTGTGAACCTGAAAATGAATATGTTGATTTTACAAGTAAAGGAGACATTTTGCGTATAGGAAAGGCTATTGGTGATGTGGATGATTTGGCTATAAAGGAGCAGCAGATAAGGAAAACAATAGAGGAACACTTAAATAAGGAACTGGTATTAAATAAGCAAGGGATTAAGGTGTTAAGTCTTTTCTTTATCGACCGTGTTGCTAACTATCGCTATTATGATGAGGATGGCAATCCTCAAAAGGGTATCTATGCAGAACTATTTGAGAAACATTATACTGACCTTATTAAACTACCTAAATACAATACCTTGTTCAAGGATATTGACTTGGACACAGCAGCTGAAGATGTTCATAATGGATATTTTTCAGCTGATAGAAAAGGTATTTTAAAGGATACCAGTGGCTCAACACTGGCTGATGAGGATGCCTATAATTTGATTATGAAGGATAAAGAACGCCTATTATCCTTTGATACCAAGCTTCGGTTTATCTTTTCCCACTCAGCCCTACGTGAGGGATGGGATAACCCCAATGTGTTCCAGATATGTACCTTGAATGAAACCAAGAGTGAGGTTAAAAAGCGTCAAGAGATTGGTCGTGGGCTACGCCTGTGTGTAAATCAAGATGGTGAACGCCAGCATGGATTTTCTATTAATACTCTGACTGTTATGGCTAATGAGAGTTATGAAGACTTTGCTGAGGCCCTACAAAAAGAATACGAAACTGAGACAGGTATCAAGTTCGGTATAGTAGAAAGCCATTTATTCGCCAACATACCAGTGAAGCAGGATGATGGAAGCGAGAAATACTTAGGGCAGAAGGCTTCAGAAGCAATCTATAAACAGTTCTTAGACAATGGATATATTGATAAGGCAGGAAAGGTACAAGATGAGCTAAAGATTGCCATAAAGAATAATGACATAAAGATATCTGAAGAATTTGAGCCTGTAAAAGCAGCGATTACAGCTCTTGCCAGAAAAGTTTGTAGTACTCTTAATATCAAGAATAATAGCGATAAAAAGAGCATCAAGCTGAATAAACAGGTTTACCTAGACCCTGAGTTCAAGAATTTATGGGATAGGATTAAGTATAAGACCACCTATTCTGTAGACTTTGACAGCGAAAAGTTAATTGACGAATGTTGTAAAGAAATGCAGACCAGTTTATCGGTAAGCTCTGCAAAGCTTATATATACCAAAGCTGGACTTGATATAGGTGCTGGTGGCGTAGTAGCTGAGGAATCAGATAGATATGCAGTGGGCTTGAATAACCTGCAGGAAAATATACCAGATATTATTGCCTATCTTCAGAACGAAACCAATTTAACAAGAAAAACCATTGTAGAGATACTCTTAAGAAGTAAGACTATCCATCTATTTAAGAAGAACCCTCAAAGGTACATGGAGCAGGTGGTCCAGATAATATCAGCTAAAATGAGGCATATGATAGTTGATGGCATTAAATACACCAAGATAGGTGACGACGAATATTATGCTCAGGAGATGTTTGAAACTAAGGAGCTTACTGGTTATTTGTACAAAAACATGATAGAAAGCAAAAAGTCAGTATACGAATATGTGGTATATGATAGCGCCAACGAAGAAAGCTTTGCTAAAAGCTTTGAAAAAAATAAAAGAGTTAAGTTGTATGCAAAACTTCCGAGCTGGTTTACTATACCCACTCCATTAGGCAGCTACAACCCTGATTGGGCTGTACTAGTCGAAGTAGATGGCAAGGATAAGCTCTACTTTGTACTGGAAACCAAAGCTGACACTATGTTTGATGCCCTAAGACCAACAGAAGGAGATAAAATTAAATGCGGAAGGAAACATTTCGAGGCTCTAGGCAATGAAGTAGCTTTTGACGATATAGACAGCTTTGAAGAGTTTATAGAGGAGCAAGTAGTGGTCTAGGAAAGAATGAAAACTAACTGCTACTTGGATTATTAAAACTAAAAATAACGAATTGGCGTATCACTCTTTATTTGATACGCCAGTTTTTTTATCCTCCTACCTGAAAATCTTATTTATGCTCCGGTGATGCCACCGTCAAATCTACTTTCCTGTTTATCATAAGCATGGTAAAATAAAGATGTACAATGTGTTGTATAAGTATGTTAAATGCCTGTCGCTGATATGAATTTAAATATTATGGCTGGCAAGCATAACCGAAGCAAACATTAATGAATTCGGTCGTTTCGATGATTTGAAGATCTCAGTAGATAAAGATAAGGCTAAGGAGTATTTTGCAGGGCTAGAAGATGTTAAAATACCACCATTTAAAATTAGTATAAAGGTTCATAATTTACTTCAGGATTTCATTTTTAAAGGTGGTTTTGATATTGAAGAACCAGTAGAATAATGGAGGTGGAAGCTTGACTAAACGGGGAAAAAGCATAAATCTATTTTTAATGGATGGCACACCTAATGGTAGAATTAAGTGTACCCTTGCCAATTGGACGGGTATTGCTTACAAGATACCACGTACAGAACTTGATAAATGCAAAGGCAGAGATGATTTGTCTCAAAGTGGGGTTTATTTTTTATTTGGCACATCAGATCAAACTGATGAAAACATGGTTTATATTGGCCAAGCAGGAGTTAGGAAAAACGGCGAAGGTATTCTTTGTAGATTGACTGAACACAAACGGAATCCAGATAAAGATTATTGGACAGAAGCTGTAGTATTTACTACTTCAAATAATTCATTTGGTCCTACAGAGATAAGCTATCTAGAGAACCGATTCTGTGGACTTGCTATAGAGGCAAACCGCTATATGGTTAAGAATGGAAATGATCCTACTTCTGGAAATATAACAGAAGAAAAAGAAAGTGAGCTAGAAGAATTCATTGATTACGCTAAAATTATAATGGGTACTTTGGGGCATAAATTATTTGAGCCACTAACAGATAAACCTAAACTAGCTACTATAGTAGAATCCTCTGAAGAGGATTTGCTTCTTTTCATGAAAAGAAATAGCCGTAAAAGTGGACATTTAATTGAAGCTAGTTGTAAGCAAACTAATGAAGGATTTGTAGTGTTAAAAGGTAGCCGTATAGAAACAATAGATTCTGATAGCATACCACCTAGAATTAAAGAGCGTAGGCAAAAAGCTAAAATAGATACCAATGGGATACTACAAGAAGACATTTTATTCCGTAGCCCATCATATGCAGCTGCTTTTGTCATTGGCGGGCATGTTAATGGATTATTAGAATGGAAAACACAAGAAGGTATTTCCTTAAAAGAGATAGAAAATAGGGGAGATAATTAAGTGACAGATAAGAAGCAAACTATTGAATTTTATCTATACACTGTAGTATGTTAAGTGCCGGGCTCGGTTACTTGGCAGCAGCCGAGAAAGAACTTACCAAGCTTACAAAACAATTAAAAGAATAAGTTGTTGCCACTATTTTAATCCACAGAGAGTTTTCAAATCCATATCCAGCAAAACTGATCATTGAAAAAGAAAGAGTAGTTAGAAGATGATGTGTTTAAAGTCATTATTCCATTAGTTTCAGACTCTACCGAGCAAGTTACCGAGCAAGCTAATAAGCAGATAAAAAAATTATTAGAATTTTGCAAGATACCTAGAAGCAGGGCAGAAATGCAGGAATATATGGAATTAAGTCATAGGGAAAACTTTAGAACCAATATACTGAATCCTTTAATAAAAGGTGGATTGTTAAAACTTACAGTGCCAGATAAACCAACAAGCCCAAAGCAAAAGTATTATTCAGGAACTGATATAAGAGCGAAAAAATAAGGAGATATATATAGTTAAGATAAACGGTTACTCAATTCAGAAGAGAATAGCATCCTTCAAGAAATTATTCGAAAGCAAAGAACCACTAATAGAATTTGATAGGGAAGTATTTAAAACAGTGGTAGAAGAAGTTATCATAGGTGGGTATAATGAAGATGGAGACTTAGATCCTTATATATTGACCTTTATATTTAAGACAGGCTTAACTAGCAAAATTGATGGACATAAACAAATTTCTAAAAGTGAGCAAAATGCAGGTTTACAAAAATGCACCTATCAAGAGGACAACCCAAGTTGAGACTATAATTCTGATAACATCCTGTACCTCAGAGGTGGAAAACTAGGGTTTAGACACAACATGTAGTAGGTGAGAGGCTATGTTGGGGTCTAAAATGAGTGGAAAAACACCGTTTTTTGACCCTAATTTTAGGAGTCATTTATAGATAACGTGGGGTGATTATATAAATATCAGAGATTTGCGCCTAAAAAACTAAATTTTAAAGAATCAGAAAAAGGATTAACGGGGGAATATCATGCAAGAATATAATAGTAAAGAGGAATTAATTACTGAGATTAGAAAAACTGCAAAGTTATTTATTTCTGAATTTGAAGATATAGAAGAACAATATAAAGATAGACTCTATGAAGGTATTGAGCGTTCTCCTGCACAAATGATTGCATATCAATTGGGTTGGATGAATTTAGTTATGGGCTGGGATAGAGATGAACTCAATGGGAAAGAGGTTGTAACACCTACACCAGAATATAAATGGAATAGGTTAGGTGGTTTGTATGAGGATTTTTATAAACGATATGAAAAGTATTCTTTGAAGGAATTAAAAAATATGTATATAAGTTCAGTAGACGAATTTATTGGTTGGATAAATACTTTTTCAAATGAAGAATTGTTTGGGCAAGGTATAAGAAATTGGGCCTCATCAACTCCCTCTAAATGGCCAATATGGAAATGGGCACATATTAATACCATTGCACCTTTCAAATCATTTAGGAGTAAAATAAGAAAATGGAAAAAATCCAATCATCATTAAAATAGCATCGTAATAAACAATTAAATATTAGGAAATTAAGAGGTTTTAGTTGAGTCAACTTATGGCTTAAGCTGAAACCTCTTTTTTTATACCCAAAAATAAAAAGAGAGGACTGAGAAAAATGTCAAAATTATTTATGCATTGTACATCACTAGAAGGAATAGGACAACTGATGATGACACCTCCAAATTTTCCACCAAAAAAGAGTGGCATAGTCATTAATAATTATTTTAACTGTGAAGAAGGTAGTACTAAATGTAGTTGCTCTAAAAATATTAAAGGATTCAGTTGTTATACAGATATTCGTTTTTATCTTAAGTAAAGATATCAAAGTATGTATTCTCTGCCGAATTATGTTATAATATGGTGTGAAAATAAATTTTCAACATAATGGGGGAGAAAAAATTGATAAAGAGCATAAGAAAAAAATTAATCTTAATCATGTTACTTATTGTTCTAGTTCCTTTTGTAGTTTTAAACCTATCTAACTATTATTCAATCTCAAATGGTTATCAACAAACAATCGTGTCTAGTCATTTAACATTGGCTAAATCTTTATCAGCCAATGTCACATCTTTTATGACAAATTATTATAAATTAACAGAAGAAATTGCGAACAGTAATGACATCAAAAACTTTGATCATTTTAATCAAAAAAATGTATTAGTAGATAGTGCTAATAGGAATCCAGATATATCTCTTTACTATGTTCAAGGGGTTGATGGCAAACAAACAGCTAGATCTTCTGGTGAATTAGGAGATAGATCACAGAGATGGTGGTTTAAAAAGATTATAAGTGATGAAAAACCATTTGTAAGTGAATCTTACTTTACCCTATCAGAGAATATTCCTGTTACATCTATATTTATCCCTTTATATAATCAACAAAAACAATTCATTGGAGTTATGGGTACAGATTTAAAACTTGATGCCCTTCAAGATATTGTTGAAGATCTTAGCTCTGAAGATGGTATCATTGCATATGTTATAGATAGTAAAGGTGTAGTAATCGCTCATCCAAATAAAGAGCAAGTATTAGAGCAATACAATTACTTAAATTCTAATAAGACTCTTCTTATGAGAGATGAAAAAGGAAATGTAGTTCTAGACGAAAATGGGAATCATAAGACAGTAACTGAAGACATAGAAACGGCAAGAGAATTACAAGAAGCTGTTCTTGCAAGTTTAAATGGAGAATCTGGATATGCAGAGTATCTAGATTATGATGGTAATGAGGTAATTAGTGGATATACGCCTGTTAACTTACCTGGAGAGTCTGATAGTTGGGGTATTATTACTGTTCAGAATAAAAGAGATTCTTTTGCATTTGTAAGAAATGTAATTAACAAAAACTTATTAATGGCTATTGGATTAATGGTTATTGTATCAGTAATTTCATATTTCTTATCTAAACAAGTAACAACACCCCTTAATAAATTAAATGAAGCCTTTGCTGAAGCAGCCTCTGGAAATTTAGATATTAAAGCTCATATTAAATCTAAAGATGAATTTGGCGAAGCAGGAGAAAACTTCAATATTATGATAGATAATATATCAAATTTAGTCAAAGAAGTGAGACAAGCAGGCAATACTGTACTGAAAAACTCTCAATCCTTAACTCAAATCACAGAACAAGCAACTATAAGCAATACTGAAGTTGCACATGCCATAGAAGATATTGCAAAAGGTGCTGCTGATGAAGCCCGTGGTGTAGAACTTGGTGCTGCGAAAATTAATGAGTTGGCTATCAAAATTGAAGAAGTCACTCAATCTACTAAATATATGAGTGAATTATCTAATCAAACTAACCACTTAAGTAATAGAGGTGTGGAAGTTGTAGATTCATTAAAGGATAGAACAAAAGAAAATGTTGAAGTATCAGGCAAGGTAAATAGGATTATTTTAGATATGGACAAGAGCTCTGGAGAAATTGGTCAAATTACAAATACAATTAGTCAAATTGCCGAACAAACCAATTTACTTGCACTTAATGCAGCTATTGAAGCAGCTAGAGCTGGAGAAACTGGTAGAGGTTTTGCTGTAGTAGCAGATGAGATTAGAAAACTGGCAGAAGAAACATCTAATTCTACTAATCATATTAAAAACCTTATAGATGGAATTCAAAAACAATCAAAGGAAGCGGTAAATGCAATGGGAGAAGCAGAAGGAGTGGTAAAAAACCAAAGTATCCAAGTAGAGGAAACAGAAGATATCTTCCAAGATATTGCTAAATCGATAAGCTCCCTTAATGAAGAAATGACTCAAATTATGGCGTATACTCAAGTTATGGCTAGTAACAAAGATGAAATCGTAGACATGATTGAAAATTTATCAGCAATTTCTGAAGAAACATCTGCAGCTACTGAAGAAGTTTCTGCATCTGTTGAAGAGCAGCTTGCTGCTATGGAAGAGATAAATAACTATGTTATAGGTATGGAGCAGTTATCACAGAATTTAACTGAAAGTATTCATAGACTTTCAAAATCTTAATTATATTTCAAAAAAACCTTACAAGTAACTTTTTTACTTGTAAGGTTTTTTTGAAACAAACTAGGATATTTTTTCTACGCTTGGTTAAATTAAAAAGCGTAGAGCTGATAATCATGGAAAAAAAGCTAAATCAAACACAAACGGATACGGATATTCAAGAAGTCAGACAACAAAACCGTCAAGCTGAAGCTTGCAAAGTTAAAAATTTTGGTAATCTATTAAAAAAATATCTAAAAGGAGAGTACTATCATGAGTGGCTATAACACAGTATTAGCAAGAAATACGGAAAATGCTCCAAAAGGTATCGGTTCATATTCACAAACTGTAGCCTTCTCTCACTACAATAATCTTTCAGCTCAATTACCGATAGAACCAAAATCTGGCAAATTGGTAGCTGGTGGTGTAAAAGAGCAGGCAAGGCAGTGCTTAAAAAACATTAAGGCAATTTTAGAAAGTATCGACCACGTTATGGACGATGTGGTTAAGGTAAACATCTTCCTTAAAAATATCGCAGATATTGATGCTGTAGAGGAAGTTTACACAACATTCTTCCCAGGCGGTGTTCCTGCACGAAGAACAGTTGGCGTATCAGCTCTACTTAAAGATGCTTTAGTCCAAATCGATGCAGTTGTGTCGAACGCTGAAGGAACACATCCAAAAGTATAACAGGCATCTTTTTTGTCACCACAAGGCATGTGAATAAATGCGCCCTGTCCCGACCAATTACTAAAATAAATTAGCCCTAATAAGACGATTTCTAATTTGGGGTCCTATATATGCCGCGGGTATTATTTTAGCCAAATCTCCAGGTATGAAAGGAATAACACCTGTAGCGAGTGCAGCGCTAGCTGATATATTTGCTTGGTATGCTAACCATGCAGTGCCAACTATATAGCAAACAGTTGTACCAAGGACTAGACCTACAACACATAGATACCACTTATTGTAAAACATATCAATAAAGAACCCAGCAATGAGTGCCATAAAAATAAATCCTATAAGATAACCGCCTGTCGGCCCCAAAAGTTTAGATGGGCCGCTGGTGAAACTTGAAAATACTGGAACACCGGCAAAACCAACTAATAAATATATGATGTAGCTTATTGTTCCTTTCTTCATTCCTAGTGTGTATAGTGTAATATAAATGGCAAGGTTTGTAAATGAGATTGGTACCAAACCAATAGGTATGGATAAAGGTCCTAATATACATATTACTGCAGTCATAACCCCAATGCTTGCTAGTTGATAAACTTTAGATTTATTTGTAGTTTTACTATTTTCCATAAATATCTTCCTCCTGGTCTTATTTTGATATGTCAAAACCTAAAGCAGTTAACATTTTTTTATCTTGGATAGTATTATTGCCTACAGTGGTTAACATATCCCCTGTGATTGTTGCATTGGCACCAGATAGAAATGCTTTTTTACCCCCGTCTTTAAAATAATTTCTTCCTGCTGCCATTCGGATATATGCTGTAGGATTAATGTAGCGAAATATTGCTATTGTTCTTAAAATTTCATTTTCAGAAAGAGGTTCTAAGTTTTCAAAATATGTATCTTTAATTGGCATAAGTACATTTATTGGTATTGATTCAATTTCTAACTCAGATAAACTTACGGCCATGTCAATTCGGTCTTCCCAAGTTTCTCCCATACCTATGATACCACCAGAGCAAACCCTAAGACCTGCTTCTTTGGCAAGCTTAATTTCCTTTATCTTATCTTCATAGGTATGTGTTGTACAAATGTTAGGGAAATTGCGTTTAGATGTTTCGATGTTTGCATGATACATTGAAACACCTGCTTCTTTTAAACGCACAAGTTGTTCTTTTGTTAATAGCCCATGAGATGCACAAAGTTCAATTTCACATTCGTCTCTCATCTTTGTATATGATGCAATTGCTTTATTAAAATCCTTATCACTTAAAGCTTTTCCTGATGTCACAATAGAGTAGCGATGTACGCCATTTTTTTGGATTTTTTTACAATTTTCAACTATTCTATCAGGATCTAAAAATTCATATTCAATTACTCCAGTTTTATGATAAGAAGACTGAGCACAAAATTTACAGTTTTCACTGCAACGACCGCTTCGACCATTAATTATACTACAAAGATCTACCTTGCTACCGCATAATGCATTACGGATCATATTTGCGCCTTTCATCAATTTGTCTAAATCAGACTCTAAAAAGAAACTTAAATCTTCTCCTCTTCTTAAACGTCTACCACTAATAATTTCTTTTACTAGATTTTTCATATTGCCTCCTTATTAGTAATTTAATTGTGACTGTATAATTTTTATTAATTTACGATTGTTTTAAATTATTCAAAGCTAAAACAATACTCAGTACATTATTGAATATATATTATTTTAAACCTATTGTCAACCAATAATTTTAAATAGGTTAACAATGCTTAGACGATTTTTCCATTACCCGAAGGTCCGTTTCTGAATGGTGCATTAGATTTATGAGACAATTGCACTAAACTACCCGCATACTTAGCAACAATGCGGATATTGAGCTGAAACAATGAATACACTCTGATATGAATAACAGTTATTTTTTTTTGTGGAAAAATTAACGTATATTCAGTTGTTAGATATGATAATTCTTGATATGATTAAAGTAGCAAAGAGCATTGCTTATTAAAGCAGAACCAGGAGGTTATTTACATGCAGATAGGTGAAGTAATACGAGAATACAGGAAAAAAACATGATTCAGGAGGATATATAAATGTATAATGTTAGTGTGATCGAAACACCTTTTTTCTGTGAAAGAGATGGCTTGCGGATTAGGGGGATGCAATATTTTCCTAATGGGGAGCAAAGAAAAACAAAATATCCTGTAATTATTGTCAGTCATGGATTTCTAGGTAATTATATTAGTGAAGCAGATTATTGCAGGGCGTTTGCAAAGATGGGATATGTAGCATTTAGCTTTAATTTCTGCGGTGGTGGCAGAATTGACGAGGATACCAGCCTGAAAAGCGAAGGAGAGTCAACCAAAACCACAATTCTGACAGAGGTTGAGGACCTTATCGTAGTAAAGGATTATGTAAAAGAGCTTCCGTTTGTGGATGAAAAAAATATTATCTTGGCAGGGATTAGCCAAGGAGGGCTGGTATCTGGCTTAACAGCCGCAAAATGTAAGGATGAAATTAAAAAGCTTATTATGATTTATCCGGCGCTTTGCATACCTGATCATGCCAGAAGAGGCTGTCTTGGAGGAGCCCAATATGTTGTTAATAATGTACCTGAAATCATAGACTGCAAGAAAACCCAGTTGGGGAAAATCTTTCATGACACAGTGGTCTCTATGGATGTGTTTCTTGAATTGAGCGCTTATAAGGGACCAGTATTGATATTACAGGGGCTTGAAGATGAAATTGTCAATTATTCCTATGCGATACGCGCCAAGGAAAGCTATGAGAAAGGGCAATGTCACCTTCAGCTTCTAAGAAATGTTGGACATAGCTTGAATGAAAAGCAAAAAGAAAGTGCCGTTGCTTCCATAAGACAATTCCTGTTAGAACGTATAGAGCTACTCACGATTCGTGTGATAATTACAAGTAGAGAAACGGTATCAGAGGGTGATTATCGGAAATCGAAGATTTATTTTACTGGTTATTGTGACACAGAATATTTTCACGGGACTATTTTGCCGGGAGGTTGCGATACACAGGAATATTTCTTGGGTGAGCTGACAAAGGTAAGAGCGGAATATACACTACAGGGTATAGATATGGAAGGAGAAAAATGCAATATCCATATCATCAATCAAAAGAGGAATGGGGAGTGGAAACCGGCGATAGAAACTGATAGTAAAAACCTTGCGTGGTTCAACAATGCTGACTTGACAGCGGTTATTGAAGGTAGTAAAGAAGGACCAACGGTAAGGATATATGGGCAGCTAACCTAATAGGTGCATATCGAGGAGTAGAATTGAAAGCAATAATAATCAAAAACATAGTAACAATGAGGTGGAAAACATCATTGATTGAATTATCGTGAATAATAAGAAAACTATTGATGGAGGTAAGAAAATGAGCTTGAGTGGTGTTGGACTATATGTCATGAATAGTAGGGAAGCAGTTGAAATGTATCAATCAGCTTTTAATCTAAAACTTGGATATCATGTACTTAACAAAGATGGATCGTACTTCCATTCAGAACTATGCAAAGAGAGAGAAGAAGTCTTTTCAGTAGTAGAATCCCCTAGCTACGTAACAACAGTAAATCCAGTTCAATTATGTTTTACGTTTGTATGGAAGAGATGAACTATTGCATGCTTTCAATATTTTAACTAAAGAGGGCAAAGTGACTATGGATATTTGTGAATTGCCGCGGAGTCCATGCGCTGCGGAAGTAGTGGATAAGTTTGGTGTTAGGTGGTATCTCACTGTACCCCAGCATCGTCCACCTGAGACTTTTACACCAGAAGACTACAAGTGATTTGCAATTTGTGGATCCGATATTTAAGTATACACGGTTTGAAGAAGTAAATTAGAAAAATAACCTAAGGATTTCACGCTGAGACGGTTTGTTTGATACCAAGGGTGTGAGCATTAATTTTACTGGGTTTGCTAAATTATCACTTTTATATCTACAAATACCTTTTCAGCGCAACAAAGTGGTTAAAATAATTGAAATCGCAGATGTGCAATGGTATACTAAGGAAGAATTATGTCTGTTTTGACAATGATGGTGCAAATTATTTGCTTGTGCAATTTGAAAGAAGTGTATACCTTTGGAATATTGATACAGAACAAGAGTGTGGAAATATAGGAATTACTCGCAGCTTTATTACGGGTATTAATAATATTGCGGTAAGCAATGACGGTAAGTACCTTGGTGTGGTTGCCTTGGATAAAACAATTACTGCTAGTAACGCGACTTTCGTTAGGATTTTTGATATTCAAGAAGGAATAAAAATATATGAAAGTAAACATGGATATGTGAACAACCCTGCTGAAAACATTTGCTTCAGTCCAGATAACAGTTATGCAGTAATCTCATTAAGGGATCCTAGTGGTAGACTTGTAGTAAATATTTTAAGAAAACCTGTCCTATTTAGTGTAACCCATCCAACCTTATTCATGCTTATATTCCAAAGGCGGATGGAAGCAACAGCGAATTTCAAACAAACGTGTGCTTAAATATTTCTTTGAAATCTTACAGCAGATTTTAAAAAAGAAATACAAAATAAATTAGACCGCCGATTGAGAAGCAGTAGCTTCCAATCGGCGGCTTTTCATGTTCAAGAATTGTTTGATAAGAACATTAAGTAAATACAATTCGTGAAGAGGAAATTCAATGAATAAATGTCTCAAGAAAAGGATAGTGAAATAATCAAGGGGAATCCTAAAGTCTTATTTTCAACACTTTTCGACATTAGACAGCCTACTAACGCCTGATTTTCAATAAGAATGTCAAATCATGTTGTTTTTTGCAAATATGAGTAGTATAATGTTGCTATAAGAAGCATCTATATATGCTTGGACAAATATTTGGTTCTTTTCAAAACGAGGTCAAAACACATCATGTTTGTTAATGTTTGTACTGAGGGTGTTACATTTGTAACAACTTACTTTTCATACTATTATAAATAATCACGCTAATCTTAAAATTGAGGAGGGATTATATGTTGAAATTTAAAAGTATAAGAAGTGCGTTACTAAGTATGGTTCTGTCTTTAGTAGTAATGGGGATGCTAACAATTTCATTGTTAGGATATTTCTACTCTAAATCTATTATTAATGAGCAAATTGCAGAAAAGATAGACTATCAAGCAAAATTCATTACAGAAGGTATTGAAAAGCGACTATTAAACCATGAACAATTAGCAATTACTCTTGCCAAAACTGTGGAAGCTTCCATTGGATCCCAAGATGAAACCGTATATCATTCAATGATTTCAAAGATTTTAACAACAAATGATGATACTTATGGCTCAGGTATATGGTTTGAACCATATCAATTTAGTGGCAAACAAAAATACTTTGGCCCTTATGCCTATAAAGAGAGTGGACATATATCCATAACCATGGATTATAGCAATGAAAAATATGATTATTTTAACCATGATTGGTATACAAATGCTAAAAGCACTTCTCAGACTTCTGTGTGGAGTGATCCCTATTATGATGAAACATCAAACATTACAATGATTACCACATCCGTTCCATTTTCAAACAAGAAAAATAATTTTGCTGGTGTCATTACAGCAGATATTGATTTAAATAGTATTCAGCAGTTAATCAGTGAAACCAAAGTGGGGTCAAGCGGCTATGCCTTCCTGCTTAAAGATGATGGGACCTATATTTCAGATAAAAATATTGAAAAGATAATGAAAACAAGCATCTTACATGATTCAAATGAAAGCCTAGCTAAGATTGGGACTAAAATTCTTGAGACGAAACACGGTCGTGAATCATACTTAGAAGAGGCTGGAAAATACCAAGTGTATTATTCTCAAATTCCAACAACAAACTGGATTATCGGTCTTACTATATCTGAAAAAGAATTATATTCTTCTTTGAATAAATTATTAGTCACTACAACTGTTACGCTGCTAGTCAGCTTAATGGTTGTAAGTGTAGGAATTATATTGTATACCAACAATCTGAGCAAAAATATGACGAAGCTAAAATTTGTAGCTGAATCTCTCGCACAGGGTAATTTTACAGTTCGGTCTACTATTTGTTCAAGGGATGAAATGGGTATTCTTTCAAATGCCTTTAATACTATGATTGAGAACATAAGAGGGTTACTAGCTAACGTAATAGAAGTTAGTGATGAGGTAGCTAGTTCTGCTACAAATTTAGCTGCAACATCAGAACAAGTATCTGCTTCATCTGATGAAGTAGCACGGGCAGTTGAAGAAATAGCTCGTGGCGCGGATGAGCAAGCACAAGATGCCGAAAACGGAATAATTATAGCAACATCCTTAGATAGTAAGTTTGAACAGTTAAAAAACAATAGTACTATCATGCACGAAAATGCTGATAATGTAAGTAATGCAAATAAGTTAGGAATGATTGCTGTTGAAGAACTGATAGAAAAAACCACTTTAAACAATGAGTCTATCAATCGAGTGGAAAAAGCCATAGGAGAACTTAACATAAAGTCTAGTAATATTGGTCAAATATTAGAAACCATATCTTCAATTGCTTATCAAACAAACCTCCTTTCACTCAATGCCTCTATAGAAGCTGCAAGAGCCGGGGAAGCAGGAAGGGGATTCGCTGTCGTTGCTGATGAAATCAGAAAGTTAGCTGAGGGTTCTGAAAATGCCACTGATGAGATTAAAAGTATAGTGGAAGAACTCCAATCGGAAAGTGATAATACTGTTACTATTATGGATGAAGTAAAGGTAAGAATTCAAGAACAAACAAATGCGGTTTCAGATGTTAGTACCGTTTTTAATCAAATTAACCAAGCCATTGAAATGATTACACAGCAAATAGACGATGTTAATAACTCTGTAGACGATATAAGCGGTGATAAGGATAAAATCGTTTTTGCTATTGGAAATATTGCGTCAGTATCAGAACAAGCGGCAGCTACAGCTGAAGAAGTTACGGCTTCTATGGATCAACAAACAATGGCTGTGGAAGAAGTTGCCAAAAATGCAGAAAAGCTAAATGAGTTTTCAATTGATTTAAATAGTCAAATTAATAGGTTTACAATTTAACACTTTAGAGATTTCAAGAGCACCAAAGTGTCTTTAGAGCCAATGCACCCTCCTTGTAGCACCCTTCTTTGTATTAACAGTACTATACGACAACTATCCTAACACGTAGGGCTGTCGAAATTGATTGCAATATACTGTCGAATGGTGTTGTTTTTTGAAGAATTCAGTAATATAATAAAGAGAAAATATCCAACTCCATAAGCATAAATGCTCTGTTGTAAGTACCTAATTTTGTACTAATTCCTTACAACAATCAAATTTGAAGGCTTATGTTATGTACGGCATACAATTATCAGTTGAATAGGAGGTTGAAGTGAAATGAAAATTAAATGGAAAATTGTAATGGCTTCAGTAGTGATTATCGTATTACTAACATCATCAATTGTTATATTCACACATTCTGAAGTAAATAGTCTTGTTGTGGCAGAAAGAAATGAAGAACTACAGAATTATTCCAATATGGGGCTTCAGTTGTTTAACAAATCCTATGAAGGGGAATGGGCAATTAAAGATGGGCAACTCTATAAAGGTGATACTCTGATTAATGAAAACTATGAAGTCATTGATGATTTTACAAAAGGAACGAGCGTACTGGCTACGATTTTTCAAAATGATACAAGGGTAGCAACCAATGTCGAAGACGAGAGTGGACAACGGCAGATTGGAACACAGGCATCAGTAGAAGTGATTGAACGGGTTATTCAACAAGAACAGTCATATTCAGGAACGGCTGATATTTTAGGAGCATCAGCACAGACCTATTATGCTCCAATTAAAGACAATAATGGCACTGTTATTGGTATGTGGTTTGTCGGAATGTATACTGACATAGCTTCAGAAAAAATTGATCATACTATGTTAATGATCGTTTTATTGGCAGGAGTGTTGCTTATTGTAGGTATGATTGTATCTTATTTTATTGGGAATACTATTGCCAAAGGAATTCAAACGATACAGGAAAGATTACAGTTCATGGAAGAAGGAAATTTTAATTTTCATTTTGCAGATAAACTTCTTGCGCGTAGGGATGAAATAGGTGTCATTGCTCGCTCATCTAACAATATGCAGCAAAAACTTGCTGATATTATAAAGGGTATTCAAGTAGAATCAGAGAACATAAAAAAAATTGCAGATCATTCGCTTAAAAGTATGGAAGAAGTTCATGAAAATATTGTAGATATTTCCGCAACAACGGAAGAATTATCTGCCGGAATGGAAGAAACTTCGGCATCCACCGAGGAAATGAACGCATCTACATATGAGATAGAATCGCAAGTCTCAAATATGAAAGAAAGAACGTTCCATGGAGAAGAACTTTCCAAAGAAATAAAACAACGTGCTGGTAAACTGAGGGAGGAAACGGGTGTATCCCATCAAAATGCTACTGATATTTATGATAGAACGAATATTCAGCTAAGGGAATCAATTAAAAGGACAGAAGCCATTGAGGAAATCAAAGAACTCTCCCAGACAATTTTACAAATTACATCTCAGACCAATCTTCTAGCTTTGAACGCTGCTATTGAGGCGGCAAGAGCAGGAGAGGCAGGCAAAGGATTTGCTGTCGTAGCAGATGAAATAAGAGTCTTAGCTGAAAACTCTAAAAACGCAGTATCTAGGATTAATGACATTACTTATAATGTGTCAGAAGCCGTAGAAAGTGTAGTTCAGGATTCACAGACACTACTTGAGTTTGTAGATAATCAGGTATTGACAGACTATAAAATGCTTGTTAATACAAGCTTGCAATATGACCAAGATGCGGATAGGGTCCAAGAGGTAGTATCAGAAATAAATACCATTGCAGAGCAACTCTATGAAACTATTCAGCAGATAAGACAGGCTATCGACGAAATAACTATCGCTGCTGGGGAAGGAGCAGAGGGGACTACAGATATTGCAGGAAAAGTGGCAGATATTGTGTCTAAAACAGACGATGTATTATATCAAACAATGGAGAACCAGAGGAGTGCAGAAAAGTTAGATGAAATGGTTGGATTCTTTCAGTTAAATCAGCAGCAGCTATAGAGTAAGTAATATAATGGAAAAGTGTCACAAGTCCCAAGGAGAAATCCAAGGGACTTTTATTAAGATTTTTTCAGGTGTAATTGTTTGTATTATCAATAGCGAACAATTTACAAAGACAATTCAACGTGTTAGACTAGACATAATATGACAAACAAAATAGAATATGATAAGATTTTTAAAACGAAAGGGCGGGTTAGTATGAAGAAACAAATACAAAAAGAATTGGTGTTATCAGGGGTATTTATAGCCATGGGTCTTGTGTTTCCCATAGCATTTCATGCCATAGGGGGAGGGGGACCAGTATTTTTGCCCATGCATATTCCCGTATTGATCGCTGGATTTTTTTTAAGCTGGCCATTTACTCTTGCCGTAGGGGTGTTGACTCCTATTTTAAGTTCATTATTAACAGGGATGCCACTTTTTTTCCCAGTGTTGCCCTACATGGTCCTCGAACTTGCTACTTACGGCACTATAGTAAGTTTTCTTTACAGAGACCTAAAGAGAAATGTTTATATGGCGCTTATTATTAGTATGGTATGTGGCAGGGTTATGGCAGGTGCTGCTGTATGGGTATTAGCAACATTTTTTATGGCGAAGCTACCCAGTCCAATTTTGTTTATACAAGCTGCTATCCTTAAGGGGATTCCAGGTATCCTCATTCAATTGATTTTTATACCTGCCATTGTACTAACAGCGAAAAAATTAAATCTATCTAGCGAATTTGGCAAATCAGTATAGGTGTGATCAAATGAAATCACAACAGGATTTTTTTCAATAAAGTTGCTTCATTACCTTATAGGTAACAAGATCTGGGAAATAGGAAGAAAATTTATATTTTCCAATCCTTTATATCACTAAATAAAAAGAAAATATGATTTAGAGAATAAAACCATAAAATTTTTAAGTAAATAATTATATGCTTAATGAGGAAACATTCCTCAATTCTATCAATAATAGACAAAAAATTTCAAATTGCTTGAAAAGCTTTGTTTTTTTTAGTAAGATAAAGGTAAATGAGAACCGTTGTAGAATAGGGGATTTTAATGGAGCAAAAACTAGAAAAACTACGAGACCAATTAAG
>JAAZLH010000406.1 GCA_012799415.1 Candidatus Epulonipiscium sp.
AAATAAAAAAATAAAAATATGAAAAAATTTATTAAAAAAATCGTATTCATTTTAGCTCTCTTATTGGAAAAATTGGGTCAGTTGATTGAAAGGTGGTGGGGATGGATAACCTTTATGGTTACATTGTGGAACATTAAAACGCTTCGCATCATCAGCTCTATTGACAATGAAATTTCTGTTTATCAGTCGTAACAACAAAAAATTTGCTTCGCAAAAATGGGGGCTTAAAGTTGATTCGCCTATCGGAGAGAATTTAATATAACCTTCTCTTGCATTAGAAAATATTTTCTGTAGTGTATAGACTACATTTATCATTTAATTTTATGTCAAAATAAATGAGTAAAAAATACAAAGTTATAGATTTATTTGCTGGTATATGATGATTAAGTTATGGCTTTTATCATAGCAACGATTTTGAAGTCGTCGCTGCAAATGAAATTTTACCTGATATGTGTAAAACATATAGATTAAATCATCCGTGAGTTAATGTATATGAAATGGATATAGCAAATTTCAATATAGACTTAGTTAAACAACAACAATGAATAAATCAATGAGACATTGATATAATTATATGATGACCTCCATGTCAAGCATATTCTACAGTATGAAAAAGACTTCTTGATGATCCAAGATGAAAATTATTTCAAGAGTACTATAGAATACTGAAAGAATTTAGTCCAACTATGTTTATTTATGAAAATGTAAAATGACTTCTTTCAATGAAGTGAGGTGAATTAATAAAGAATATAACCGAACTGTTTGGTAGTTTATGATATTTTGTAAAATTTAAAGTTATTAATGTTGCTAATTATTGAGTCCCGCAATTAAGAGAAAGAGTTATAATGGTTGGCAGTAAAATAGATTGAAATTTTGAGTATCCAAGTGAAACGCATAATGAAAAGTGACTGAATTGATTAGAAAAACGAGTCACACTAGAAGAGGCTATATGAGATTTGCCACAAATAGATTCGTGATGAAAGGCAAGTAATTATGAAAATGATCCATATACAGAATACCAAAAAACAATTAGAAATAATAATAAAACCCTATACGATCATGAATCACCAAAAAATTGAGACCATTTGTTAGAACTCATGAAACATATACCAGAATGATGATCTCCTGAAAATGCTCCCGAACATCTTAGACCAAAGTCATGATTTTGAAATACTTACTGTAGACTACGAAATGATAGACCATGAATGACCATTACTAGGAATTTATGAACACCATCTTCTTCAAGATGTATACATCCAACTCAAGATAGACCATTATCTACTAGAGAGGGAGCAAGAATACAATCTTTCCCAGATACATTTAGATTTGCATGAAGTCGCTCATCAAAAAATCTGCAGTTATGAAATGCAGTGCCTCCTATACTATCAAAACATCTATCAAAATCAGTTTTAAAGTATTTACAACAAATTACATAAATTTCTTTTTTAGAATTAAGAATACATCTTTTTGTATATTTTCATCTGATTTTAAGATTATACTTGGGTCTGTAATTGCTTCAACTCTGCCTCTTTTATCAAATCTGAAATATCCCCTATAGGCTTTATTACATTTATCGCATTGTGGTATTGTGTTGTTTGGTGTTAAATCTAAAAGAGGGTCTATGTGTCATTTTTCTAATTTGGTTATTGTTCATCTATACATAAAGTTTTCTTCTCACTCTTTCGATCAGCATGTAGCACATCTATAATTATATACTTTTTTGATTTCGTTAAAATCCATATCTGATAGATTGGTTCTTCTATTTAAGATAAATCATGGATATGGCAATTCTATAGAAACTAACATATATTCTCATGGTTTTACTCATTTTTCTTTACATTCTATATCTCATCTTTGTCACGATATTATATACCATCATTTTTGTTGTGCTAAATGCCTAGCTTGTTGAACATCATTTATTCAAGGTTTATAAAATTTTAAGTATTTTGTAAGTTCTTCTTTGGTTACAACTTTACCAATTCTTTGATGAAAATATATCAAAACTAATGTATCTAATACATATCAATCTCACCTATATAAGCTTGGAAGTTTAATTCATATATCTTTAAGAGATTTTTCTCGATCTTTTTGCAATTCTTTATAAAATTTCAATAAATCGCTACTATTATATTCTGTCATTATAATTTAAACAAATCAGATAAATCAACTCACAACGCTTTAGCTAATTTGCCAATATGCTCCAAAGAAACATTTGCCTCTCATCTTTCAATTTCGGAAATATAAGTTCTGTGAATTTTAGACAAAAAGCCCAACTTTTCTTGTGAAAGTCACTTAGCTTTTCTAAGCTCAACAATTCTTTTTCAGAACTTTTCTTTTAAATCTTCCATTGATTTTGAGAGTGTTGTAAATTGTATTTATCTATACTGTTTTGTAGTCTATATCTCTACAGTCTATACACTACAATTTTATTCGGAAATTAAAATAATGCAAAAATATACTCGCTATCCCTCGCCCGTCACTTCGTTCCTCCGCCCCCATTTTGCCCTATCGGGCAATTTTTTGTTGTTATTTGGATAGAAAGTCAGCATAGTGTTTGTATTGAATGTGGCTAATGATGCTCGGTCTAACGACTTCCACAACAGCCACTATCTGTTCGCTACGCATATTGCTCGTACCTCACAACATCAGATGATTGGCAAACATTGTATGCAGTATATCTTGTATATAATGCGATTGATACAAAACTTTTTACTACTATCAACCAGGATAAATACATAGCAATATTGATAATATTTATACATGTATTATTAGCAATAGTTATGATAT
>JAAZLH010000407.1 GCA_012799415.1 Candidatus Epulonipiscium sp.
ATAAGACTTCTAGATATAGTGTTAACACAAATCTTAATTCGGACTCTCAGTCTTATTTACATGTTGATAAGCTAACTATAGATCAAGCTTCTGTACCATATAGTGCATGGAAGAGCACAAAAATAGATGGAGATGTACAGAACAATGGATCAAGTGGTGAACTTTCTGCAAGTATAGGTGTGAATTATGGTATTTTAAGTCTCTCTTATAGTTTTCCAATTTCATTTTCTCATAAAGGTTACGTGGATATAGATGAAACATATACTTCATATGAGAATGCAGGGGGAAATTATACACGTAATATTAATACTAAAATGGATAGTAATTTTAAACTTACCCAAGAAGGACATTATTTTGAAGTTCGATCGGCATTAAGAGATTATGGTAATGCTACACGTACATCAAAGCCAATGAAATCAAGATTTCATGTAGATATTATTAATGCAGGAACTATGGAAATATATCCGCTTTATTGTGATCACAATGTAGATGTAGCAATTAACTAGCTAGTAATAAACTATATAGAAATTTGGTAAAGAGGTCCACTGTGACCTCTTTACTAGTATGCATTATTGTGGTAATCTATGGTAAGATATAAGAAGAACATATTTTTAATAGTATGCAAATATTAATGAAATTCAGTCTTCGGAGGCATAAAATGATCAAAAAAAACTTACTGCCAATAATACTCGTTATATTAGTTATAGCTGTTATATTTGTAATCGCAATTAACCCGTTTAATTCACATACTAATATTCATGAGCTTATTGAAAAGTCTTTATCAGAACAATATGAAGAGGATATTAAGATTAAGATTTTTGAAACTTATGAAGTATTTAATTACAAAATTATCGGTTTTACTATTGAGGAAAATGAGAAATGTTCCTTTGCAGTTTTGGAACAAGATGGAGACTTAAAATATAAATTAATAAGATTGGATAAATATGAAAAGTTATTGAAAAGAGGATTAGATATTTATGTGCAATATATTGATTTGTATAATGATAACTTGGAATTGGACAATTACATGATTGTTCTCAGTATGAATGCCGAATTGTCAAAAATAGAGAAGTCCTTAAATGATGGAAAACCAACTTATTATAATATCGCATCTTCACCTTCAATGACAGTACTAAAATTTCCAATGGAAGCATCTGAAGTGCAATACATATTTTATGATCGCTTGGGTAATGAGATTAGGTAGTTTTATCTTCTCAATGGTTGATCTACCCTATGTGGTAGTCCAACTTGTCTAAGCCATGATCAATGGTTAAAGGTGCTCAAATATTTTATGATAGATGTGCCAGATGAAAAGAAAAGATTAATCAATAACGCATATTTGAATCTAATAAGAAACAGAAAATAGGCTTTATGAAGTTTTTGTTATAAAAGTTGTAGATATTAGGAGGCTAAGTTTTAAGGTCAGCTTAAATGACCAAATAGACTTAGCCTCTTTTTTTGAAGATATTATAACTAAAAGCACATTGCTAATCCATTTTTTCGGTTTCTAATACACTAAAAGTGTTGTGATTTAAGTTGTAAATTGCTACAATGAAAGCATCCAATAAAATGGTAAAAATATTTTTAAATGATTAACCAATAGCACCAAAAGTTGAGGTGCGAATTAAGGAAACTATATAAAAGAAAAGGAGTGCTAACTATGAGAGATATGGAAAAGAACAGTAAACCTTGGGATTCAAATCTGATTACAAGAGAGTACTTTGACTCATTATTAGTTGAAATGAGGCATATTGATGCTGCCATACCTTCAACAAAATTAGAACTATATGGAGAGACATTTGATACGCCTATTATGATGGCGGCTCTTTCACACTTGGATAATGTGCGTGAAAATGGAATGGTTGAGATGGCCAAGGGTGCCCATGCAGCTAATGCAGTTAACTGGGCAGGTATGGGAGACGAAGCTGAATTAGAAGCCATTACAGCTACTGGTGCGCGTACAATAAAAATAATTAAACCTTATGCCGATAATGACTATATTTTCCGGAAAATTGAGCATGCAGAACGCTGTGGGGTTATGGCTGTGGGTATTGATTTAGACCATGCTTTTAGCGGAAATGGTAGATATGATGTTGTTTTAGGCGATGAGATGAGACCTAAATCCCTTACTGAACTAAAGGAATTTGTAAAATCTACGAAATTACCTTTTATTATAAAAGGTGTTCTTAGTGAGCAAGATGCCTATAAAGTTTTAGAAGCCGGAGTTAAGGGTATAGTTGTTTCTCATCACCATGGAATTATGAACTATGCAGTTCCTCCTTTATACATATTGCCAAAGATCGCCAAGGTAATCAATAAGCAAATACCTATCTTCGTTGACTGTGGTGTTGTGAGTGGAATGGATGTATTTAAAGCTCTTGCCTTGGGCGCTGATGCAGTGTCTGCAGGCAGAGTGATTATGGAGCCGTTAAGAAAGAATGGTTCAGAGGGAGTAAAAGATCAAATCATTAAGATGACTGAAGAATTGACTGGAGTAATGGCAAGAACTTGTTCCAAGGACTTAAATCATATTGATCCATCTGTAATCTGGCAAAGAAATGGTTGGTAATCTGGTTTTATTCAATGCGGGGAAAATGTTCTCTTAGTATAATTAAAATTGTAAGGAGAGGGTACCATGGATGTTATGCAGGCAATCAACAACAGAAGAAGCATACGCAGATTTAGAAGCGATTCATTAAGTAGTGATGTCATTCGTACCATTTTGGATGCCGGCATCAAAGCTCCGTCAGGTAAGAACAAACAGCCCTGGGAATTCAAAGTTGTAACAGGGGATAAACGGATTGAAATGGTACAGATTATGAGAGAAGGCATTCAAGCCTTCAAGGCAAAGTATGGAAACGTAGGCAGTGCTGAACACTCGGCGAATATAATGGAGCAAGCTCCAGTTACGATATTTATATTCAACCCCTATGGAACATATCCCTGGCAGGAGAAAACTATAGAGCAACAAATTGCTGAAACAGTCGATGTCCAGTCTGTGGGGGCAGCGATCCAAAATATGATATTGGCTGCTGAAAGCCTCGGCCTTGGTTCTTTATGGATCTGTGATGTGTTTTTTGCTTATGAAGAGTTATGTAAATGGCTAAAGAAGGATTGTCAGATGGTAGCTGCACTTGCATTAGGCTACACAGATGAAAAGCCACATATGAGGCCAAGAAAAAGTTTAGATGAAGTTACTGAATGGATTTGAAAGAAGCAAAAAGAATATTTCAAGCATACACCCTTGATATGTGCTTAAGAGAACATATCGAGGGTTTTTCTAGAGCAAAAGTACAACTAAAATTAGAATCGGCTTCGTTTTGATTATTACTATTGTTTTATCCTGTTCTACGTTCACAACTGTATTTGTAGTACAAAGCACCATTAATTTAATAAATAATACAAGTCTGTATTGAGAAACAGTAGGATATACTATAAAATGGTAATAAAAATATATTTCTTATTAACACGAGCTTAATTGATAAAAATAAATACTATAAAGCAAGGAGGTTTGTCAATGAAAAACATCGTAATTACCGGTAGCACGCGAGGCATAGGTTTTGCTATGGCGAAAGAGTTCTTACGAGCCGGATGTAGAGTTACGCTATCCGGTCGAGGTGAAAATCTTAGTGATGCAGCACAAACTGAATTATCATCTTATAAAGGTAAATATGTCTACATTCAATGCAACGTACAAGATAAGGCAAGTCTACAAAACCTCTGGGATGTTTCTTTGGAACAATGGGGAAGTGTAGATATATGGATCAATAACGCTGGACAAAACGCTCCTTACTTATTTTCATGGGAAACGGGTGAAGCTTATACTGAAAATGTTATTAAAACCAATATTATCGGCATGATTTTTGGTTCTCAAATTGCGGCAGCAGGAATGTTAAAACAAGGACATGGCGCTATCTATAGTATGGAGGGCCTAGGCTCCAATAATATGATACAGCTTAAGACAATCCTTTATGGTACCACCAAAAGTGCATTGACTTACTTTATGAAAGGATTAGCAAGAGAACTGAATGGCACAGGTATAATAGCCGGACGTTTGTCTCCAGGAATGATGTTGACCGATTTTATCACGAAAACACCAGATGGAGATGAGTCAGAAGTTATATCGGATGAAAAATTTAAGAAGATTTTTAATATATTAGCAGATAAACCTGAAACAGTCGCAGAATTTTTTATACCTAGAATGCTAAGCAATACAAAAAATGACGTTCAGATAGCTTGGTTGACAAATAGGAAGGCGGCCTGGCGTTTTATTACTGCAGGCACACGGAAAAGAAAACTGATATAGTGGTATGATTTGATGGAGGATATCATGAATAGAGGAATTGTTGTTACAGGAGGCGGAAATGGTATAGGTAGACAGATCTGCCTAGATTTTATTCAAGCTGGTGACAAGGTATGTTTTATTGATATAGATGAAAAGCAATCCGCTGATTTTGCAAAAGAGTATCCGAATCTATTTTATTTTTATGGTGATGTCGCCGATCCATTAACCTTAAAAAGCTGCATTGAATTTGCAATGGAAAAGTTACATCGAATTGATGTATTAGTAAATAACGCCTGCCGTGGCAATAAAGGAATTCTGTCCTCCTGTTCTTATGAGGAATTTGATTATACCTTATCTGTTGGATTAAAGGCTCCTTATGAATTAAGTCGCTTATGTAAAGACGAACTAATTAGAAATAAAGGAAGAATTATTAATATAGCATCGGCGCGAGCATTTCAGTCTGAGCCTGATACAGAAGCGTATGCAAGTGCAAAGGGTGGAATTGTTGCTTTGACACATGCTTTGGCGATATCACTAGGTCCTGATGTTCTTGTTAATTGCATTGCGCCAGGCTGGATCAATGTAACAGATCAGCAGGA
>JAAZLH010000408.1 GCA_012799415.1 Candidatus Epulonipiscium sp.
GTCAGAGTTCTTACTGAACACTGAATTATCAAATATAGCACTATAATTGATAATGTTATCATCAGTATAAAGTAAACTTCCGCCTCCTCTGCCACTTATACCACCCATACCACCTGCTGGAAATCCTTCATCTATACCACCTATTGGAAGCTCTCCACCCATACCACCGTTTTGGTTGTTTCGTTGTCGTCTTTGTTGTCCACCCTGTCGTTGCTCAAACTGATTATGCTGGTTTGTTCGATTGTTAGGAATGCCTTCGTTTTGTCCTGTGTTAGCTTGCATAAAGTTCTCCTCTTGGCCCATGGCAATCTTAACGTTATAGAGCTGACCTCCAGACGTATTATAAACCCTATCAAGGAATGATTTATTGTATCGCTCCAATGCAAGGTAGAAGCCAAAGTCCTCACCATTGACTGTTACATTGGCGTAATTTGTCAATGGTGTATCTACTCCAATATACTTCATAATATCATATGCTATATAGTCTTTCATGTAAGTTGTATCGCCAATCACATTGTTGATACAAAAAGAATCCAGTCCATAGCAAGTCTGACCTTTAACATAGTAATTAAACTTAAATTGTAGGCTATAACGATTGCTATCCTCCATTCTGGCAACCTGCGACAAACTGGAGTTGCCTTTAGTCCGTATTCCTACTGTGCTAAATGTCACGCCGTTAATAACAAGATCTCCTGATATATATTCTTTGGCTGTGGCGTTATCAAGCATACTCTGCCAATCCTCTTTATCTACGCGGATATCGATTGAAAGTATATCCTCCCCGAACAATTTATTTTCATACTCTACGACTTTTATTTCAGCGTTCTTACCATCCATATAAACAATTCCAGCACAGGCGAACAACGACAAGCAGACAAATATAATTGTGATTTTAGTTAAATGCTTGCTTTTTATCATTGCTTTCACCTCCTATTAGATTTTGTTTATTACATATAGTAATCTCCATTATAACTAACCAAGACTGCATTCGATACACCACCGATGTTCAATAATTCATTTAAGAACTTAACAGAGGCATCTTTTAATCGAACTTCAATTGTAAGTTCGATACCGCTTCTTGATACGTTTTTAGATTTAACCAAATATTTCTTAGTATTTCCTCGAAGCATGGCTATAGACTCTGCTTCAGCACTTTCATCATCACAATTTATCACTACCACATAAGGCGTATCTGTGGTTTTCCTATTAACAAATACAAATAAAATAATTCCGATAACGACTGAGCCGATAATAGCTAGGGGAATTAACCCTGCACCAACAATAATCCCTGCTGTGATTGACCAAAAGAGGTATACAAGGTCAAGGGGATCTTTTACAACCGTTCTAAAACGGACAATAGATAACGCCCCAACCATTCCTAGCGATGTGATCAGGTTTGAAGACACGGCAAGGATGACAAGGGTAGTAATCAGGTTCATTGCAATCAGAGAGATACCAAAAGAAGATGAATACATTACACCTATATAAGTCTTCTTATATACCATAAAAATAAATAGCCCGATAACAAATGATATACATAAAGCTATTAAAATATCGGGGATTGAAAATGAAGCTGCTTTGTTTAGAAAAGTAAAGTTAAATAGTTGATCTAACATAATAAACACTCCTTTTGTTTTTATACAAGCCTTGAAACTACATATTTGGAGAACTCTGTTTCATTTCGATTATCCATTCGGACTATTTGGCGTATGATCTCAGGGATAAAGCCATCGTATTTAATTTCAAGAATAGTTGCATTAGCTGCAGGAATAGTTACAAGTTCTGGATTTAAAAGACCACGGACATTATTCGAGGTTCTGATGTCTCTGTCAAAGGTAATGCGTACATTTCCAGCAGGATAAATATATGCCTCTCTTTTGTAATCCACAATTGTTCTTGGTCGTAAATTTTGATAGTACATTTTAGTATACAGTTCTATAAGTAGCGGCTTCTGTCCATCTTTCAATACTCCAAAGTCACCATTAAGTAATCTTTCACACTGTTCTCGCGTCAGGGTTGTGCTCTCTTTATAACATAACCTGTTCAACTTACTCTTTTTTTCTAGCCGTATAAACGAGGGGTCATCGTTATAAAACCTAATTCTGAATTTTTCTCGTCTGTTAACTCCTGAAAGCTTTTCCATCACGGCTTTGTCAGAATAATTATCAAAATACAGACTTCTGATTTTATACGCCCCGTCATCTAAGGCATTTTCATCTAGCTGTGCTATATACTTCAGCCTTGAAGAAAGCTGCATATAGTCAGAAGTATTGATATACATCTTGTGTTCGTGTCTGGCTTTTTTGCTCATAATGTCACCTCCAATTTTCAATATGAATTATAAATAACTTGCGGAATTCTATTCACTAGAAAAAGCCAGTTAAATAACACTCCGTTTACTAGTGGTTTGTTTTCTAGAATCGTCCTTTTACTTTTTTGCCCTTTAAGAGCCGCTAACTCATATACCTCAATGTATATACTATAACTGGCTTAACTGAATTGTATTTGTTTTCTATCTGAACTTTATCTGAATTTATTTATCCGTAAATCACGTTATCACATTGACATGATGATCAGAATACTACTAAAAAATGTAAGCCAATAAAATCATTTTCAAATCACAAATTTAGACAGAAAAAACCCCTGTAATCTAATGATTACAAGGGTTTTTATGGTGCGCCTTCAGGGACTCGAACCCTGGACCCACTGATTAAGAGTCAGTTGCTCTACCAACTGAGCCAAAGGCGCAAAATAAATATAATAGTTAAAATAACTCTTTTATAGTACCATGTTTTTTTTAATTGCGCAATATTTTTTATTCTCTTTTCGTAAATTATTTTGTGTACAATCTCTCTTCTTCTATGATACACTATAAGAGCATATCTAATTCATATTCTTATTTTGTTTTTAAAATTATCATAATTATTTTTACGGAGGTGCTTACTATACGTCGCATAGAATGGAATCGTAAGTATTTAACTATTAGTATGTATGCTTTTCTTCTTATTATTTCTGCCATTATATTTGAAAAACTTATAGGAAACTGGGCTGCTGTTGTACGTAGCTTTAAAAATTGGACATCTATTTTAGCTCCTGTCCTTTATGGTTTATTTATCGCTTATTTATTAAGCCCAGGTGTCAAGTGGGTTGAAAATCGACTCTTGTTTTCCATCGGTAAAAAAGATAAGCCATCTAAATTACGCCGAATTCTTTCTATTGTTGTAATGTATCTCGTCGTTTTAGGGCTGCTTTCTATTTTGCTTTTATTTGGAATTCCTCAAGTTATTACTAGCATTTATGACTTAATTCGAATTCTACCTTCTGAGTTAACAAAACTCACAGAAGTACTTACTACTCAATTAGAACATTGGACAGGCGAATCATTATTTTTTGACGTTACTATTATCGAAAAATATATTAATGATAATTTAGCTTCTTTGCTAAATACATCCACTTCCATCCTTAGTGGTTTGATTCCTGCCATTTATGAAATTTCTCGTTCTTTGACCTCTGGACTTTTAAATGTCGTTTTGGGTATCGTAATTTCCTTTTATCTACTGGAGGATAAAGAAAAATGTCTTAATGGACTTAAAAAAATTCTTTTTGCCTTTTTAAAACCTAATCATGCTGAAAGAATCATTGGGATTGCAAAAGAAAGTAACGAAATGTTTTTAAGATTTTTTGTAGGGAAGATGATTGATTCCTTAATTATTGGAATCCTTTGTTTTATCGGTTTATCCATTATGAAAATGCCCTATACAATTCTCATTAGCTTTATTGTTGGTGTTACCAATATGATTCCTTATTTCGGTCCTTTCATTGGTGCTATTCCTTCCGTGGCTATTGTCTTGCTTCGCAACCCCATTCAAGCTTTGGGATTGGCTTTATTTATCTTTGCATTACAACAATTTGATGGTCTTGTTTTAGGTCCAAAAATTTTAGGAGATTCCACAGGACTCAGCCCATTTTGGGTCATTTTTTCTATTATTGTCTTTGGTGCCCTCTTTGGAGTGTTAGGTATGTTTTTAGGCGTTCCTATCTTCGCTGTTATTTATATGATGTTTAAGCGATTGGTAGAAAGAAAAAGCTTAGAAAAAGCAAAAGATCTGGAGAATTAATCTCTCAGATCTTTTGCTTTTTATTTATTGTTTATTTATTTAAGGAGTTTGATTACAAAGCTGCGTCTAAACGTTGAACCAATTGTTGTTTTGGAAGAGCACCTACAATTTGATCAACAACTTTTCCATCTTTTATTACCAATAAAGTCGGAATACTCATTACACCATAATGAGATGCTGTATTACCATTTTGGTCCACATTCAGTTTCCCAATTTTAGCTTTTCCTTCATAATCCTTAGCTAATTCATCAATAACAGGTGCTAACATTTTACAAGGTCCACACCAATCTGCATAAAAGTCTACTAATACAGGCATATCTGATTGTAATACCTCTTTTTCAAAGTTAGAATCTGTAAATACTAATGCCATTTATATTCCTCCTATCTTGCTTCTCTTTTTTCTTAATATCATTATATTATGATATATGAATTTTTGCAACCCCTTTTTCAAATAAAGATCAATTACCTTATAAATTTCTTTATGCTTTTCAAGGTTCACACCTTAGTCTATTGCCTTCTTTAGTATCCCCACATCCTTCCAGTATATTCTCTTCCGTAGGATTTTTCCTATCCATAAAATATATGCTCCTTATAAAATATTGACCTTTTTCTCTTGCATGTGGATCTCATTTCATTATTTGCTTTACCTTGCTACATATCATATAATAATCTGCTAAATTTATAGGGATCTTATGTTCATGTCTATACTTCATATCTTTCAATATCCTCACCTTCTACTTTTTCTTTATCATAATGTTTGTGTATGATAGATATGTGATGAGTATTAGAAGATTAGATGAGAACTTGAATTTTGACATATACATTTGGCTAGCATATAATAGATCCATTATAGTATAATAAAGTAAAGCTCTTTTCTAAAGAAACTTTACTTTATTATGTTCTATCAAAATTAAATTTCTAAAATTATAAGGAGGTTTGTCCATGAAGTCTGCTTCACACTCTAATATAGCTGCTATGATCTTAATCTTTATCTGGATTGGTGGGAGTTTAGCTGCTGCTCTTATTTTTGAAGTTTTAAATCTTGTAGGTTTTTCTACTTCGCTACCTACTAAAGTAATTCTTCCACAAATTTTATTTTTATTATTGCCATCATTGCTTTATATTTTAATTTCAGGGCTTAATTTTAAAGACACCTTACGCTTACACCCTCTTAATTTTAAAAGCATTGTATTGGTTTTTGGTTTCGGTATCTTTATACAGCCACTTATGATGTGGATTTCTAGCCTTGGCGGTTTATTTTTTTCAAATCAAGTGAATGATATGTTAGATCAAATGAGCCAGATTCCTCTAGCTATTATGATCTTAATGATCGGAATCACCCCTGCAATCTTTGAAGAAATTCCCTTCCGTGGAATTCTGCTTTCTGGATATCAAGAGCTTCCCATACCTAAAGCAGCTCTCTTAAGTGGATTATTCTTTGGTCTACTTCATATGAACTTTCAACAATTTCTTTATGCTTTCCTAATGGGCGTGTTCTTTGCTTATTTAGTGGAGATCACCGGTTCTATTTATGCAAGTGTAGTGGCTCACTTTACCATTAATACATCTCAAGTTTTATTGTCTCAAGTTGCAGTTTGGGCAACTAAACAGCAAGCTGCTGAAAATTTAGCCTTAGATACCATACCCTCTTTTGGTGAAAAACTATTGGCCTTGGTTGTCATGACCCCCATTGCGGCTCTTTTCACTCCGCTGGCTATTTTTCTGGTTTATCTTTTAGCAAAAAATCATCAAAAATCATGGTCTTCTCTCTTTAAAATTAAAAACGATATACCATCTGTTACCATTGAATCCATGGCAGGTGAAAATATAATGATCGAAAATGCACCACCTATCAAAATGAAAACTTGGCCTATTTATGTCTCTCTCATAGCTTTTATTATTTTTTCAGTTTTGGTAGAAATAGGAACACGTTTTGCAATGGGATAAAAAAAGAAGATTAATAAAATCTTCTTTTTTTTCTGCTTTTCCCTTTCCCAGATTTCTTCTCTATTTTTTCTTTTTGTTCTTCCCAACTTTCCTCTAAAAAATTTTCTACATCTTCCATTATATTTGATACTTGATTAGGCATATGATCAAATATTTTACTTTTATAAGTAGCTTGTGATATTTTAAATTTCATTTTTTCTCTCCATTTCATAAAAAATCCTCCCTTTACCACTATAATATGAAAATTTTTTTAAGCTATGAACTAGTGAGATAAACAAACTTAATAAATTATTTTACCATCCTATTTGCTCCATCAACATAACATAGTTAGAAGAATTTCTTCTAACTTTAAACATGAATATTTTCAAAGGATTTTTCGAATAATAGAAGTGTATGAAATAAAGAAAGGAGTTTTTTTATGACAAATTTATCTCATTTAGAATTAGAAAATATCCGCCACCTGATTGGTTCTCATCAAACAGCATCAGAAAAACTATGCTCCTACGCAGAACAATGTACAGATCCTCAAATTAAACAAATGTTTCATCAATCTTCTCAAGACGCAACTAATACTACACAAAAATTAATTTCCTTTTTAGGATAAATAGAAGGAGGACATGTCAATGCAAGAGAAAGATATGGTTTATGACGCTTTATCTGATCTAAATAGTAGTTTAAACACTTATGCATCTATGATCTCTCAAACCAATAATACTCAACTGCGTCAAGAATTACAACAAATGAGAGACAGCTGTGAAAAAAGACAATATGACTTATACAAGGTTGCTGAACAAAAAGGCTATTATAAGCCAAGCCAGCCTGCGACTCCTAACGAAATACAAACCGTTAAAAGTGAAATGACGGTTTCTGCAAATATGCAATAATATAAAACTCCCCGACAAGCTTCTTCTCTGCTTGTGCGGGGAGAATTTTTTCTTTTTTAACATTTATTTTTATTATTCTACGTCTTTAATAGATACTTCTCGAACATCTGTATTTCCATAAAAATAATTTAGAAATCCTCTCTTATTCCCTTCTTTCATTGCCAATGTACAAGTAATATTTTGAAAATCTTCTTCTTTTGTTATATACATATTGGCAATATACACACCATATAAATCTACCGCCTCATCAAAGAAAGGTAATATCTCTGTATCAGCATGTACTTTTAAAAAAAATGAAAAGCTAATTTCTCGTTGTATCAAACGTCCTGGAAATTGATTTCCCCAAACCAAGATAATCATCTGCAATAAACCTGCTGCAAAACTCAATCCATATAATCCAGCCCCCATACTCAATCCAATACAAGAAATCCCCCATATGCTGGCCGCTGTAGTTAACCCTTTGATATTATTGCCCTCTCGCATAATAGTACCTGCTCCTAAAAAGCCGATACCGCTAATAACACCTTGACTCAATCGAGCTGGATCTGCATTAGTAAACATATGGAATCGATAAAACATATGATGAGATGTTAACATAATTAAACAAGAACCCATACATACAATTAGGTGAGTCCGAAAACCAGCAGGTCGATGACTTTTTTCACGCTCAAAACCAATGACTCCCCCTATAATACAAGCTAATAAAAGACGTATCACCGTTTCTCCCATAGTAAGCACAGGAAATGTTTCACTCATAATCTCTCCCCTCACTCCTTTATTTCATAATATTTTTTTAATGACTTCCTTCTGACTTCCTTTCAATATCTCTATGCTGTACAACAACATTTAAGTCTCTTTCTGCTAAATATTCTGCAGTTCTTCTGGCAAATGATACGGATCTGTGTTTTCCTCCTGTACATCCATAGGCAATAATCAACTGACTTTTTCCTTCTTCTACATACATAGGAATTAAATAATCAATTAAGTCTCTTAGTTTCTCAAACAACTCTCCCGCCAAAACAGTATCCATCACATAGTCATAAACCTCATCATCCAATCCTGTCTTTTCTCTTAGTTCTGGAATATAAAAAGGATTTGGAAGATATCGTACATCAAAAACTAGATCTGCATCAGATGCAATACCATACTTAAATCCAAAAGACGTCACTTTAATCTGCATCTCTTGTTTTACATTCTGAATAAACATTTCTGAAATTGTACTTTTTAATTGAGCTGTAGATAAAAATGTTGTATCGATAATATAATCTGCCTGTGCCTTAATCTTAGTCATTGACCCTTGCTCTAGCCTAATGGCCTCTTCAATAGAAGTAAGTTCTAGATTCATGAGAGGATGCCTTCTTCTTGTTTCTTTATATCTTTTTAATAACACATGTTCAGCACAATCTAAATATAGCAATTTATATTCAATATTTTGTTCGTCTAATTTATCAAGTTCCATATTAAAAGTAGAAAACATTTCTTTACTTCTTGCATCTACAACAATTGCTAGCTTACCAGCTGAATCGAGAGATTGAGAAGAGAATTGAGCAAAAGGCAGTATAAATTGAGGCGGTAAATTATCTACACAATAATATCCTATATCTTCAAGTGCATTGATTGCCCTTGATTTTCCAGAGCCTGATAACCCAGTTACAATAACAAGATTCATTTATGGGTCCTCCATTCATTGTATGTTTATTAATAGAATAAGTGGTCTATTATTACTTATCTTATAGGAAATAAAATATATATTTTTAAATATACCTGTTTATTCAGAAAAACACAAGTGTTAAGGAGAAGATAAAGTAAAACTTACATCTATCCTACCTATTATCAATAGGCAAAGAAATTTTCGCCTCAAATTGTTACAAAAATATAAAATAACACTAGACAATTTAATAGTTTTGTAATATTATAAGATGGTAAACTTATTATGTAATCTTAAAACATCAGGAGGACTTACTTATGCAAAATAAAA
>JAAZLH010000409.1 GCA_012799415.1 Candidatus Epulonipiscium sp.
GAATGTAAGGTTTCCCTTTACCAAAATCCCCTGCACTCTTACCAGAAAGTCCGTTGTAGGTTTTCCCAATTTCTCCTAACCTTACAATCTTCCACTCCTCTTTAAACCCAGGTAATCTAACTTCACCTGTTAACAACTTCTGCATTAACCCTTTTTTCTGCTCTTTTTTCTGCTCAATCAGCTTTTCTTTCAGTTCAATCGCCTTGTCCCAGGTTGAGAGAATTAAAGCGATTTTGTACTGTTCATTGAATGGAGGGATTGGAAATACTGTTTCTGAAACGAAATCCCAATCAGCCCTTGGCATTTTTGTACCACTAGATTTATTTGCATTTTGATTAAATCTATTTGTTTGTATTACATAATAGAGATACTTATTATACACCTTTTGCTTCTCATTTTTTAAAACCCAAATTTCAGATGAACATACACCTTCGAAGTTTGGAAAATAATATTTTCTTAAATACGGTCGAAGTTTTCCGTAAAGTATATCACCTGGCTTAAATCTATTTTTTGTACTCCTTTGTAGTAAGGAACTGGTATAGCCGAGTAATCTTCCTGTTTCACTTTCTAAATGTTCCAACTCAATACATGGTAAGTCTAATTTTTCTTTTTTTGGATTGTATTTCCCTTTCGATAAACTTGCAATTTCCTTAAATGAATATTTTTTCCAACCTTCCATAATTATTCACCTACAATCCAAGCTCTTTCAAATACTTTTCCATTTGTACTTCCACTTCTTGAATTTCTTTTTTGATGTTCACAATATTTTCCTTTACCGCTTCCATATCAACAGGTTCTTCTTCTTCAAAGGTATCGACATAACGTGGAATGTTTAAGTTATAGTCATTTTCTTTAATTTCCTCTAATGTAGCAACATAGGAATATTTATCAATCGTTTCTCTCTTCTCAAATGTTTCAACGATTTTTTCAATGTCCTGCTCTCTTAATTTGTTTTGATTTTTTCCTTTTTCAAAGTTTCCTTCACCTGATGCGTCAATAAATAGGACATCTTTACGTGTACGATCTTTTCGGAATACCATGATACATGCAGGAATACCAGTACCATAGAATAAACCTTCTGGTAGCCCAATGACCGCATCTAATAGGTTCATATCAATAATTTGTTTCCGGATTTTCCCTTCACTTGCTCCTCTAAAAAGTACACCATGTGGTAAGATAGTAGCCATACGTCCATTTTCTGCTAATGAATATAGCATGTGCTGGACAAAGGCATAATCCCCTTTTGAACTTGGCGGAACTCCCCATTCAAATCTTCTGTATGGATCAAGCCCTGGTTCCATCTTAAACTTCTTATCATTCGTACTTTCACCTGCGAATCCCATCGCCCACTTATCTAATGAGAATGGTGGATTAGCAACAATGACTTGGAATTTCATAAGTTTGTCATCTTCTAAATGCAATGGGTTAGCTAATGTATCGCCCCATTCAATCTTAGCATCATCAATGCCATGCAAATACATATTCATGAGTGCTAATGAGTGTGTGGCACCATTACGCTCTTGACCATAAATAGCAACTTTCTTACTTGATACCTGTTTTGCTACTTTTAACAATAATGAGCCTGAGCCACAAGTTGGGTCATAAATACGATCATTTTCTTGAGGTTTAACCAACCGTGCTAGTACTTCTGAAACCTCAGCAGGTGTATAAAACTCCCCGCCCTTTTTTCCAGCATCAGAAGCAAATAATCCTATCATGTATTGATAGGCATTTCCTACAATATCTTCATTACCTAGTTGGGATGGTCTCAATGATAATTGATTAAAATCCTCCAATAATGAACGAAGCA
>JAAZLH010000410.1 GCA_012799415.1 Candidatus Epulonipiscium sp.
AACTGATTATAAACAAGAAGTGTAAAAAACTTATTTTTTAAGTGAACTAGGAAAGCGTGAACTCTTGCAAACAAGAGAATTTTTCTTAATTTAGGATAAAGGAATAGATCCCTTATCCCTATATTTTACTTGGAAAATAGCTTTGCGCCTGGGGCAAATAGCATCCTCGAATTTCTTCGATCTCCCATGTAGTAAAAAATAGTTTTCGTCGAAGACGCATATGTAATATGTCTTGTTTACGAAATTGTTGCCTAATGGATGAATCGATGAGGATTTTAATATAGCGCTCCTGGCTCCATTTTTTTCTGAGAATAATGCCGTATTGGTCTACCTTATCTATCACCTCAAAATAGCCTTGTTCAAAGATCATACCTTGGGTACTATCTTTTTTTCTGGCCTGTTGCTTTTTATAACTAATCAGGTCAATGATAAGGGGATCTGTATCGATAATAGGATAGCCAACAAATCGACTTAAATCATACTTCATTTGTATAATACGAGGAAGCTCTTCCCCTAGTTCTAGATAGATAGGCTCATAGATAGCAGGCAGATTCTTACCTGTTTGGCTGTAAATACTTTGGCAAAGTAATTGTATTTGCTGCATAAGAGCTTGTGTTTTGCCTCTATTGATCCCTTTACTTTCCTTAGGTAGCCAATATAGAAAAAAACGATTGAATAAGTCCGGTTCTATTTCTTGAATAGGTGTTTCAGGACATTCTGTTTGGCAATAGCGATAAAACCAATTAACTGGTGCTATGCTATTTTGTATGATGTAGTTTTTTAGCTGTTCCTTCTCTGTAATGATTTGCATTTTTCCACCACCGTTAGTTTATTTTTGTTGTTTTCCTTCTTATTGTTTTCTATCTGTGGTGGAAATATTCGTAGTTTTAAAAGTATGGTGCAAGTTATTCTTTAAGTTTATGAAACTAGATACTTACAAGTTTCTGCCTAAAAGGTAGCCTGTAACAAGTCCAGCTATATGGGCAGTATTATCAATATTGGGGTATAAAAAGCCCATAGCAAGACCCATAACAATCATAATTCCCATGGTATAGGCAGAAAGATCATCGATTTGCCTTTTGGTTTTTTGTCCTAAGGCAAAAGTGGCTCCTAGAGCACCATAAATAGCACCAGACGCACCGGCTGATAGAATATTAACGCTTAAAATATAGCCCATACCAACACTACCAATGCTACCAGCCAATCCTGATAGTAGATAAATGAGAAGAAATTTTTTCTTTCCATAGTACTTTTCAACCCGGCTTCCAAATATATAAAGACTTAAGTTATTATAAATTAAATGCATGACGCCGATATGTAAAAACATAGATGTAAAAAGACGCCAATATTGCCCGTAATATAAAATCCTATCCATTTCATTAGCACCAAATTTGATCAATACACTCCGCTCTGTAGAACCACCAGCCAGTTCCATTAACATCCAGATGATACCATTTAGTGCAATGAGTCCTAAGGTGAATAGGATGTTGTTGCTTTTTTGTTCTAGGGGCTGAAAAGGTAATACCCTTTCCCCTGATTCTCTTTGTAAAATACTTTGAATCACAGTTTCTACCTGTAAAATTTTACTTGGTTGATGTGGTGGGATTCGTAAGATATTTTTTTCTAAATCTATGAGCCATGAAATAAGATGTATTTCTCCATCAGGATAAAAACCATCATCACTTAGCTGCTCATAGATTTGATCTCCTCCTGTTTCTGTCATATAAAGTTGTAAAACAATAAGTCGATTGGCCCGAATTTTGCTGTAAATATGCTCTTTTATTTGTTGCAAATAGGCTTGCTTTTGCTGTTGATGTTGTTCTAGATCTTGGTTTGGGTCTGCCTGAATCAGGTTGACCACGTATAAATGACTATGCTCTTGTTTTAATAGGAAGTAGCCATCTGGACCACCCATAAAATAAAAGTCTAGTTCTGTTAGTTTTTGTATAAAGGTTTGTATAAATGTGTTTTCCACGGCATCCTCCCTGATTAATCAGCCTTTTTAAGG
>JAAZLH010000071.1 GCA_012799415.1 Candidatus Epulonipiscium sp.
AATGGAGGAAATTGATCGTGTAGGAATTCGGGCTCTCGTTCCTTATTATGGGGAGTGGGGAGAGAATCAAACGTTAATATATTCATTAGAAGGAGATATTTTTTGCTATCCACATGGAATGAGGAATTTCTTACAGTTGTTTGTTAGGCAGCAAGAGCTGGATTTGTATCAATTAAGAAAAAAGTATGGAGAATTACTCCAAAAGCGAAATGGAATTCCTCTTCCGCTGGGCTTCTATCTAGTGTTGATTCCTGTGAAATTACGAGAGCCTATTGCCAAAGGAGATGGGGCTTATGGATATGTGGTTCTGGAACAAGTAGAAAAGATAGAAGAAGAGAGTAAACAAGGTGTTTTTTATTTACAAGGTGGACTACGTATCCCTACTCTTTGGTCTAAAAAGGTATTGCATCAACAGTTGTTATATGGTCGGTTGGTGCAGCAAGCTTATGAGCAAGAGCAAAGGAGGAAATTCGATTTGTATTACACAGCCTCTCCTGAATTTTTTTCTGTACAAGAGCCTATGGAAATACTTGCAAGTTTTGCTGATTTATCATACAATAAAGATAAAATGAAATATGCTTTATTATGTCGAAAAAACAAGTTATTATAATGAGCAGACAAAAGAGAAAATAGTATGATGAGAGCAAAGGGGAGACAAAGATGAGAGGAATACGTAAGTGGGCATTAGCATTGGCAGTAACAGTAGGGATTTCTTCTGTTGCCTGGGCTGCACCTGTTTATAATGATGTACCTACTTGGGGGCAAGCAGCAGTTCAAAAAGTAGCAAGTCAAGGACTTATGGTGGGGGATAGTACAGGAAAGTTTTCCCCAGATAAAGTGGTAACAAATTTTGAGGTAGTGGATATTTTAGCGAAACTATCAGGGTACAAGGATCCCCTTATTGATTCTAGTATTTCAGCACAAGATAAGCAGTTTAATGAAAATGCATATAATCAATATAAAGCAACTTTAGAAAGTGCTTCTCAAAGATTTAAAAAATGGGATAGTAGCAAAAATCAACGAATTGCCTATTTATTATTGAAAGGCATTTTAAAAGAAAGTGATTTAAATAATTTTGTTGATACCCAAGGAAATGTGAGTCCATTAAAAAGGGAAGAGATTACAACTTACTTAGTTCGCCTATTGGACAAGGATCAGGAGGCTTTAGCCCAAACGCCCGTTACAGGGTTTGCAGATGATGCATCGATTTCAATAAAAGCAAAGCCTTATGTGACCTATTTAAAGAAAATTGGGTTAGTTCAGGGAGATACTCGAAATTATTTCAATCCCAAAACAGCTGTAAATCGAGTGACACTAGCAGTTTTTATTGCTAATACATTAGATTATATGGAGAAGAGTACATCTGTTGTAACGCCAACAAATCCTACTCAAACCACAGAACAATCTTTCATTGGAACAATAAAAAATATTCAACATATTACAAGAGGTTTTTTAGTTGTAACCAATGCCTTAGGGCAAGATTTAATGTATACCATATCTACTGATATACAAATTCTACAAGATGGATATCGTGTTACTGCTGAATATTTAAAAGAGGGTATGCAGGTTTCAATGAAGGTACGGCAGGGAAATCAATCTATGCAAGAAGTATTCTCTGTACAAGTTTTATATGATCCTACACCTACAGCACCTACAGCACCTACAACACCTACAACTCAAAATCCTGTGAATACCCAAAAAATTCAGGGTACAGTGGATAAGGTTGAACAAAAGGGTACAGATTATTATATAACGATAAAGCAACAAGTGTTATTATGGGGAAAAGTGCAGGAGCAGTCTCAAACTTTTAAAATTGTAGCAAATGCAGAATTAAAAAAAGATGGAAAAGTCATTCCGCTACGAACGGTGAATAAAGGGGATATTATTGAAGCCAATGTAGATATGACTCAATTATATGGTGGAACAATTTTAAGTAGAGAGAGAGAAATTGTAGGTAAAATCGTAGATCGACAATATGTAAATGGACAACAGACCATTTCTGTAGAGGCAGAGGATAAAACAGTAGACGAATATAATATTACAAAGGCTACCCAGATCTATAAAAAACGGTATTCAAAAGCAACATGGGCGGATCTTCGTATTGGTGATGAAGTTATTTTAACAGTAGATTATAAGGATATTATAGAATTAGAAGCTGAAGGATGGAGAGAACGAGTACGTGGAACAGTAGAAAGCATTCTCATTGCACCAATGTCTAAGATTTCTTTATTGGATAGGGATGGACGTCAAACGGAATATGCTTTGTTACCTACAGCAGATATCTCGTCTTATAGTGGAAATACAGCAAGTATTTATGACTTGCGTTTAGGGTATGAAGTTGAGTTAACTTTGGAAAGTGAAGAAATAGATTCTATCTATATTAGAGATGAAAATATAGAGTATCAGATTCAAGG
>JAAZLH010000411.1 GCA_012799415.1 Candidatus Epulonipiscium sp.
GATTATTCTTATGTTTATAATCTGGTTCATAAAGAGAGCTTAGCTACCGTACAGCTATCTACTGTTGTTCGGGTAGCTGAATACTTAGGGGTAAACATCGAAGATTTATATTGAGAAAAAGAAAGGGGTAAGAAAATATAAGGGAGGAGATAAGATGTCTAATAGGTATCAAAGTGAATATGAATTAGAGAACAAGTTAATTAAATATCTTGTAGATAAGAAAGATTATGAGAGAGTAGCTATAAAAGGGATGGAAGAATTAGAGGATAATCTTAGAATTAATCTAAACAAGCTTAATAAAGATGTGCTAAATGGGAAACCTTTGTCAGACAGTGAATTTGAAAGAATTTTGGTTTATCTTATGGGTAAAAGTGTTTATCAAAGTGCAAAACAACTAAGAGATAAGTTTTTGCTTATAAGAGACGACCAAAGTGAGGCTTATATAAGTTTTATAAGCTTTGAAAATCCATCGAAAAACAACTTCCAAGTAGCTAATCAAATTACTGTTAAAGGAACTCATGAAAACAGATATGATGTGACAATATTATGCAATGGTTTCCCAATAGTACAAGTTGAATTAAAAAGAAGGGGCATGGCTATTAAACAGGCTTTTAATCAAGTGTGTAGATATGCAAGACACACTTATGGTGGATTGTTTAAATATATTCAAATTTTTGTTATTTCTAATGGAGTAAATACAAAGTATTTTGCAAATTCTGACCAACATTATAAGTTTGAATTTACTTTTTACTGGACAGATGTGGCAAACAATAGGAAAAGTCATTTAGTGGAATTTTCTGAAGAATTCTTTGAACATAAGCATTTGATTGATATGTTGAATGAATATATGATTATTAATGATACAGATAAAGCTTTGATGGTAATGAGACCATACCAAATATGGGCAACAAAGGCATTGGTAAAACAAGCCCTAGAAACTGCCAACAATAGTTATATTTGGCATAGTACAGGTAGTGGGAAGAGTTTGGTCGGGTTTAAAACTGCTCAAATACTAGCAAAAAATGAGCATATAAAAAAAGTAGTATTTGTAGTTGATAGGCAGGATTTAGATGCTCAAAGTGTAGAGGAATTTAATAAGTTTGAAAAAGATTCAGTAGATACAACAGATAATACTAGAACCCTAATAAAGCAATTAAAAGATAATAATAACACCCTTATAGTAACAACAGTACAAAAACTTTATAAAGCAGTTAGTACTGAAAGGTATGCTAAGTCTTTAGAGTATCTTGAAAATGAAAAAATAATATTCATAGTAGATGAATGCCATAGAACACAATTTGGCGAAATGAATACTCAAATAAGACGATTTTTTAAAAAAGCACAATATTTTGGATTTACAGGAACTCCTCGATTCGCTCAAAATGCTGGACCAGGAGGGATGAAAACATCAGATATATTTGGAAGGTGTCTTCACACTTATCTTTTAAAGGATGCTATATCAGATAATAATGTACTTGGATTTTCAGTTGAGTATATAAAAACCTTTGAAGGACAATTCGATGAAGATGATGATGAAAAAGTTTATGGTATTAACAAGGCTGAAGTATTTGAAAGTAATGAAAGAATAGAATTAGTAGCTAATCACATTGTTCAATATTATGATGCAAAAACAGTTAATAGAAAATACAATGCACTATTTTCGGTTCCTTCTATTAATGTACTGATAAAATATTACGATACTTTTAAATCTATTGACCATGATTTAAGGATAGGGGCTGTGTTTTCCTATCAAGCTAATATGGATTTAGAAGAAGGGCAAGAGCATCATCAAGACGCATTATTAAGAATTATGCAGGATTATAATAAAGAATACGGTACAAGTTTTGATATAAGTAGTTATGGAGCATATAAAAAAGACATTACAAAGAGATTAAAGAAAAAAGATATTGACCTTGTTATAGTAGTAAACCAGTTGTTAACAGGATTTGATTCTAAGGTAACTAATTCACTATTTGTTGATAAAAATCTAGAATACCATGATTTACTTCAAGCTTATTCTAGAACTAATAGAGTATTTGAAACACAGAAACTATGGGGAAACATCATATGTTATAGGAATTTAAAGAAAAACACTGATGAAGCAATTAAACTATTTAACAACTCTGATAATACAGACATTGTAATTCAAAGAGATTTTAATGATTATTTAAAAATGTTTAGAGAGGCTTTAAACGAACTTTATAAAATAACTCCTACACCATGTGATGTAGACAAACTTAAAGGGGAAAAGGAAAAGGTTAAATTTGTTCATTCGTTTAAGAGAATAGCTCAACTTCTTTTAGCACTCAATACTTTTGTAGAATTTGAATTTGATGATGCTATAATTGGAATAGATGAACAAACCTATGAAGATTTTAAAAGTAAATACCTTGATATATATGAAGAAACAAAAACAATAAAAGAAAGTCCAGAGCTTACCTCGGTGTTAGATGATATAGATTTCAATATTGAACTTATACAAACAGATAGAATAAATTTCGATTATATTATGAATTTAATAAGAAATATTGATTTTGAGAACGCAAAACAGAGAGAAAAAGATGTTAAAAACATTAGCAAGGAACTTGACAGAACAGACAATCCTTTGCTTAAGAAAAAAGTGGAGTTAATAAAAGCATTTTTAGATGAAGTTGTTCCTGTAATAACTAAAGATGATAATGTTGATAATGCCTATACAGACTTTGAGAACAAAAGAAGAAAGGAAGAGATAGATGCATTTGCGAAAGAAAATGATATACCAAATGAATTAGTAGAGGAAGTTATAGCTGAATATGAATTTACTAATATCATTGACCATGTGTCTCTTTCAAGCAAGATAAAGAAAGGGTACCTTAAAACAAGGGAAATTATCAACAATATAGTAGAATTTGTCATGGATAATGTGGAGAAATATCAATAAAAAATAGGAGGAGATAGTTTTGACGAAAACGGAAATTCAAAGAAAACAATTAGACAAGCTACACAGTACAATATGGGATATAGCTTGTAGTTTTTGGGGAAAAATGGAACCAGATGATTATAAGGATTATGTTTTAGGTTTGCTATTCTACAGATTCTTATCTGAGAAGGTTGAGAAGACAGTAGAACAATTCCTTGCCTATGATGAAATAAAAGAATATGAAAAAGCATGGGAGATACCTGAATATAGAGAAGGATTAGAAGCTGACCTTATAACTACACTTGGATATGTCATAGAGCCTCAGTATCTTTTTAGTAGCATGGTTGACATGATAACTGTAAAGAAGGAAGGTTTTGAAGTTGAGTTTCTTCAAAAAGGGATAAACTCATTAATGGAAAGCACTATGGGGCAAGAGTCTCAAGAGTCTTTTGAGGGAATATTTGACGATATGGATTTAACTTCAACTAAATTAGGGAAATCAATAAAAGATAGAAATAAATTATTGGCTAAGGCAATTGTTTCGATTAATGAAATAGATTTTGAACATGAGGAAGCTCATATTGATGTTTTAGGGGATGCATACGAATATCTTATTGGACAATTTGCTGCAACTGCTGGAAAAAAGAGTGGAGCATTCTATACTCCAGCACAGGCAGGAATATTACTAGCAAAACTTACAACGGTAGGAAGAACTAAAGCTTCTAATGTTTTTGATGCTTGTGGAGGCAGTGGTTCTCTTCTTCTTCACGTGGGAGACGAGGTTGATGTGGCTAATTATTATTACCAAGAATTGACAGCTAATACATTTAATGTCGCCAGAATGTCGTTCTTACTACACGATGTAGAATATCAAAAGATGCACATGGTCAATGATGATTCCTTAGAATACCCTGCATTTCTCGATGTACCAATGGATGTGATAGTTGCAAATCCTCCCTACAGTCAAAGATGGGAAGCATCAGAAAAATTCTTAGAGGATGAAAGGTTTAGCGAGTGGGGAGTAATTCCTCCTAAGAGTTATGCAGACTATGCATTTACACTATCTATGCTTCACACATTAAAAGAAGACGGGACTATGGCAATTCTTCTGCCACATGGGGTATTGTTTAGAGGAGGAAGAGAGGGAGAGATAAGAAGGAAATTAATAGAAAAAAATTATATTGATGCAATAATTGGACTTCCAGCTAATGCTTTCTATGGGACATCAATCCCTGTTGCAGTTCTTGTTTTTAAGAAGAATAAGGAAAAAAGAGACATATTATTTATTGACGCATCAAAAGATTTTGTTAAAGAAGGAAACAAAAACTACATTACTGATGAATCAATTGATAAGATAGTGAACACATTTATTAAGAGAGAAGATATTGACAAGTATTCATACTTGGCTGATTTTAATGAAATAGAAGAAAATGATTTTAATCTTAATATTCCTCGATATGTAGATACTTTTGAAGAAGAAGAGCCAGTAGATATAGATGAAAAAAGAATTAAATATGTAGAGTTAGAAAAAAAGTCAAAAGAACTTGATGATAAAATTGAGTCCTTCTTTAAAGAGTTAGGATTATAGGGGGTGAGGAGATGAGAAAAATTCCAAAATTAAGATTTCCAGAGTTTAGTGGAGAGTGGGAAGA
>JAAZLH010000412.1 GCA_012799415.1 Candidatus Epulonipiscium sp.
CCAGACAAGGATCAACCAGAAACCATTGCTAGATTAGGTTTTGAGGCAGAGGTATTAGAATTTGATGAGCCAGGTGGAATGATGGATCACTATGCCTCCGCAGTAGGAGATTTGGTGCATCTTACATTTAATCCTGAGGAAACCTTGGTACGTAAAATTTCAAGAACAATTCCTGGAAGCTTTATTTTATTTGACTCTTTACAGGATAAAGATACAACCAAAGTAATAGCAGATGCCAAAACTCCTGTATTAGAGGCATTAGATCAATTAAAAGAATATGGTATTACAAGTGTTAGAGATTTTGTGCAAGATGAAGAGAATCTCAAATACTTATCCTATTTAGATGAAAGAAGAAAGACGAAATTGATGGCTAGCATTGATAACTATCGTATTTTAAAAGAAGGTCTAAGTCTATTAGAAAGTGAAAATTTTTCGCCAGAAAAGTTAGGTCGATTATTAAAAGAACATCATGCTAATTTGCGGGATGGATTAGAGATCTCTACTCCCATTATTGAACAAATTTTAGAAAAAGCCTATACTTATGGAGCATTAGGTGGTAAAATCAATGGTTCAGGGGGAGGCGGATGTTGTTATGTCTATGCCTATGATGAAGATTGCCAGAAGATTGTAGAAGCGGTACAAGCCTTGGGATATAAAGGCCTTGTTATTAAACAAGATACAGGCGTAAGAAAAGATAAGGAGGAAATAAGATAAAGGTAATTCTATTAGATTAGTAGATGCAAAATCTCCCCCATATGGGCGAATCATTCGAGATACATCGGGAAATCTAGTGAACATTGTTGAAGCAAAAGATTGCACACCAGAGCAGCTAGGGATAAAAGAATTGAATGTAGGAGTCTATATTTTTGATAGTCAGCTTTTATTTAATCATTTATCATCTTTAAGCAATGAAAACGCACAAAAAGAGTATTATCTTACTGATGTACCTAAAATTATGTTAGAAAATGGAGAAAAAATTTATACCTATATACTATTCATGATACAGATGAAATTGATGGGGTAAATACTCCGGAAGAACTAGAGTTTTGTGAACGTATACTTAAGGAGAGGATAGAATAATATGATCAAATTTGGAACAGGTGGCTGGAGGGCCATTATAGGAGACGAATTTACAAAGGCCAATGTACAACTTTTAACCCAAGCATTGGCTAAAGATATCAATGAAAAAGGTTGGGCAGAGCGTGGAATTGTGATTGGATATGATAGACGTTTCTTGTCAGACAAATCATCTAGATGGATGGCAGAGGTTTTAGCTGCTAACGGAATTAAAGTATATTTTGTGAATCAAAATGCTCCAACTCCCTTGATTATGTATGCTGTAAAAGCAATGGAATTACCTTATGGTGCAGCCATTACAGCCAGTCATAACCCAGCAGACTATAACGGAATTAAAATTTTCACTGAAGGAGGACGAGATGCCACAGAAGAAGTGACAGATCGTCTAGAAGAGCTGATTAGTCAAATTAGTTTAGAAGATGTACAAACCTTAGATTTTCAGAAAGGTTTAGAAAAGGGGATTATTGAAATTATCCAGCCTTTCAATGATTATATTGATACAATTTTAAGTATGATTGATTTAGAAGCTATTAAAAAGAATCATCTAAAAATTCTTTTGGACCCTATGTATGGAGTATCTAAAACATCATTGCAGACCATCTTACTAACAGCACGATGTGAAGTTGAATTGATTCATGATCGTCATGACACATTATTTGGCGGACGTTTGCCATCTCCAACAGCAGTGACTTTACATCATCTTCGTAATATGGTAGTAGAAAAAGAATATGACTTAGGAATTGGTACAGATGGAGATGCAGACCGCTTAGGAATCATTGATGAAAAAGGAAATTTCATTCATCCCAATGATATTATGGCCTTATTATATTACTATTTATTAAAATATAAAGGCTGGAGAGGTCCTGTAGTCCGAAACTTAGCTACCACCCATTTGTTAGATAAGATTGCCGTATCCTTTGGTGAGCAATGTTATGAAGTGCCTGTAGGCTTTAAACATATTAGCTCTAAAATGGAAGAGACAAACGCTTTAATTGGAGGCGAGAGTAGTGGTGGTTTAACTATTCGAGGTCATATTAAAGGAAAAGATGGTATTTTTGCAGCCGCTTTATTAGTAGAAATGATTTGTGTGACAGGAAAGCTCTTATCTGAGCTGCTAGATGAAATTCATGAAGCACATGGAAATTTTGTTATGGCAGAAAATGATTTTAAATTTAGAAAAGAAGATAAAGAGAAACTTGTAAATCTACTGTATGTAGAAAAGAAAATTCCTACATTCCCTTATCCAGTAGAAAAAGTATCTTATGAAGATGGAGTCAAAGTATATTTTGAAAATGGCGACTGGGTCATTGCAAGATTTTCAGGAACAGAGCCTTTACTTCGTATTTTTGCAGAATCTAACACTCATGAAAAGGCAGCAGAGCTTGGGCAAATTGTAAAAGATTTTCTACATTTATAAAAATAAAACAAGGACATCTTTTTTAAAGATGTCCTTGTTTTATTTTTAGGGAGGAATATTTTTCAAGTTTTATTTAGAGAGTATTAAAAAGAGAAAAATGATTTTGACAAAAAAATTAATCTATCGTATAATCTAAATTAGCTAGATATTATTTATTCAGTCATATGGGAACGTTCCCAGGAGGTATTAGTAATGAAAGAAGAAAAAGCTGTAAGTATATGGGAAGTAGCAAAAAAAGCAGGTGTTAGTAAGTCGACAGTATCTAGGGTACTAAATGGTTATGGTGCAAGCGAAAAATCTCAAGAAAAAGTATGGAAAGCAGTAGAAGAACTTCGCTATCGGCCAAATCGATCTGCTCGTTCTTTACGCAACAATACAAAGAACCTTTTAGGAATTTTGATCCCAACAGAGCTACCTTATGATACGATTGCAGACCCTGTTAATCCTTCTAAATTAAAAGGGGTTGTTAATAAAATAAAAGAACTCAACTATGATGTCCTTATCTTTATTGAAGATACATCTGATTTTCAAAGGCTTCATGAGATTATTATGGAAAAGGGACTTTCTGGACTTTTACTATTTAGCCCTATTTCATCAGAAATATTAAAAAGCCTTAGAGAATACCAGATTCCTTATGTAGCTGTGAATTGGGAAGATTCCACCTATATACAGCATAGTTATGTTAAGACAGATTTAGCTAAAGCCACTCAGCTGGGCATAGAGCATTTAATTTCACAAGGATATACAGATATAGGCTTAATCAATTGGGAAAGCCCTATTATTGAGACGACTTTCAATGAAATAATGAAAAAAGCAAGACTTCCATGGAAGGGGAGAGTTTGGAATACAAGTATAAATATGTCAGATGAAGCCATATGGAAATACTTAGATCAACGTTGTCATAGAGCTTACTTTAGTTTCTCGTACTCTGCTAGCTTCCAGATTATGAAGTATTGCAAACAAAAAGGGCTTCGAATGCCACAAGATGTAGCGTTGATTTCTTATGAATTTTTCCCTTTTTATGATCTGCATTATCCACGGTTAACAGGAGTTAGGCAACAACTAGAATTAATGGGAGAAATGGCAGCTGAACAATTGGTAAAAATGATCGAAGGAAATAAGGAAATAACAGGACAGTTAATTTCTCCACAGTTGATAATTAGAGAAACAACTTGATTAAAGATTTGTTTTTAGGACCAAGGTGGGAACGTTCCCATGAAGCTTAAGTGAAACTTACTATAAATAAAATTAGACTTTATTTATAGTTTAGTTAAATTAAATATCTATGATATGTAGAATATTTTAGATCACTATTCATAGGACATTCAATATGAGGAGGAGAAAGATGAAAAAGGTAAAGGCAATACTAATAGGGGCAGGTCAAAGGGGTACTTATGCTTATGCCCCTTATGCACAACAACATCCAGAAGAATTAGAGTTTGTAGGTGTAGCAGAACCCATTAAAGAAAGAAGGGAATATTTTAGGAAAGCTTATGATATTCCTGAGCAAAATTGTTTTGAAGGATGGGAAGAAGTACTTGAGCAACCTCCCTTTGCAGATGCAGTTCTTATTTGCACTCAAGATAGAATGCATTATGAGCCAGCAAAGAAAGCCCTAGCTTTAGGGTATCATGTGTTACTAGAAAAACCAATGTCACCAGAGCCAGCAGAGTGCATAGAGTTGGGACGATTATCTAAAGAGCATGAACGGGTTTTTTCTATTTGCCATGTATTACGTTATACTCCTTTTTTTAGAACACTTAAATCTTTATTAAATGAAGGTAAGATAGGCCAACTGATTTCTATTCAACACAATGAAAATGTAGGATATTGGCATCAAGCTCATAGCTTTGTAAGAGGAAATTGGCGAAATTCTAAGGAAACCAGTCCAATGATTTTGGCGAAGTCCTGCCATGATATGGATATTCTTTTGTGGCTAGTAGGGGATGACTGTGTTCGACTTTCTTCTTTTGGTGATTTAACTCATTTTAAGAAAGAAAATGCCCCTAAGGGAGCTCCGCTTCGTTGTACTGACGGTTGTCCAATAGAAAAAGACTGTCCTTATTCAGCTCTTAAAATTTATTTAAAAGAAGATCCAGGTTGGTTGGGTACTGTGATTAGTGATGATCCTAGTATGGAAAGCAGGAGAAAAGCCCTGGAAGAGGGGCCTTACGGACGGTGTGTTTACTATTGTGATAATGATGTTGTAGATCACCAGGTAGTGAATATGGAATTTGCAAATAAGGTAACGGTTGCTTTTACTATGTGCGCCTTTACAAATGAAGTGAGCCGTACTATGAAGTTAATGGGAACCAAAGGAGAAATTAGAGCTGTCATGGAAAAAAATCTAATTGAGGTTACTGATTTTTCCACAGGAAAAATAGAACAAATTATTTATGATGAGGCTGTTCATGGACATGGTGGCGGCGATTATGGGATTATGAAAGACTTTGTAGAACAAGTGCGTATAAGTGGAAAAGAGGAAAGTATTACCTCAGCTTCTACTTCTGTTCAAAGTCATCTAATGGCTTTTGCTGCAGAGAAGTCTCGTTTAGAGGGGCGTGTTATTGATATAGAAGATTTCTAGCAAGATGCTGAATGGCAGCTAAGATTGTTTTATGTCTCTGCCTATCCTTGTTGTTTATCCATACCTTCAGAAGTATTTTGCTAGTGGTATAATGCCGAGGTCAGTAAAAGAAAAATAGAATGATAACAAATGGAGAGTGATAAAGGTGGATAGATATTTAGATACTAGCGGAAGTATAACAGCCTTTAGCAAAGAAAAAATAATTGATTGTCACACTCATGTAAGAGAAGTTAATGATATTCAAAAACTAGTAGATGTTATGAAAGAAGCAAATATTGATATGATCAATGTGGCTTGCTTACCTGTACTTCTTGATGAGTATGTGACTCAAAATCTGCTAGGCTTGCTTTTTAAAGTTCAAAAACCGGGTAAAATATTTGCGTTTGGAGGATTAGAGTATCCTAATTTTGAACTGCCTAGTAGTGAAGAAGAATTTTTAAAGCAGGTAGAGGAGTTAATGGTTTTAGGTTTTGATGGTATAAAAATGATTGAAGGTAAGCCAAATGCAAGAAAGGGGATAGGGGCTCCTCTTTATTCACATATCTATGATGGATTCTACTCTTATTTAGAAAATAAAAAGATTCCTATTATTTTTCATGTAGGAGATCCAGGAAGTTTTTGGGATGCAAAAAGAGCTCCTGCCTTTGCTGTTAAAAGTGGGTGGACCTATTTAGATGGAACATATCCTAAGAAGGAGGAACTTTACGGAGAAGTAGAAGAACTTCTTAAGAGATATCCTGGCCTTAACATTATATTTCCCCATTTTTACTTTATGGGAGAAGAGGGGATAGAGAGAGCCTCACGTTTTCTAAACAAATGGCCCAATGTTAGTTTTGATATCACTCCAGGTATAGAAATGTATGACAGTTTTTCACGAAATTCCAATGAATGGCGAGAGTTTTTTATTAAATATCAAGATCGTATTTTATTTGGTACAGATAATGACTATGGTGATTCTATCAATATTATCTGCACCATGAGAAGATTCCTTGAAACAGAAGACGAGTTTTCCTATTGGGGATTTGATTTAAAGGGTATTTGTCTCCCTAAAGATGTACTAGAAAAAATATATGGGGGGAACTTTATAAGGTATACAGGAGAGGTACCTAAAGATGTAAATGTTGATCTATTGATGAAAAAGTATAACGAAATACGAAAACAGGTAGAAAATAGTTCTTTCGGAGAAAAGCTTATTGAAGAAATGGATAGGATATACGAGGGATTGTCAGATTTGCTTTAAGGGAATAATATGATGAGATTTTTAAAATTCCAAAGATTAGTTGTAGAGGGGGAGGAAAAATGGAGGGACCAAGAGGAACTAAAAGTCAGGAAATACAAAAAGTAATTGATTTAACGGATCAAGTATTTCGGATAAGTGCAGGTCTAGCTCCTACCATGGGACAAGAATTTCCTTTGTTATTAAATGATAAGAATAAGGAACGTATGCGAGTCATGGTAGAAGAGAATCAACCCATTGCAGTGGTGAATTATTACAAAAGTAGTTTTTTAATTCAAGGTACTCCTATTCCAATAGGATCGGTAGGAGCTGTTTGTACGCATCCCGAGCACCAAGGTCGAGGCCTAGCTACGGTTTTATTAGATGATGTAGAAAATCAAATGAGACAAGAAGATATTTTTCTTATGCTAGTATCAGGGAGATTAAATATATATCGAAGGCGCTCTTGTTCTGTATCAGGGGATTTTTACAAAGTATCCTTGTTACCTTCTGAAAAGAGGGAAAAGGTAAATATAATTCCTTACGAATCAAAAGACATAGACCTTATGATACAACTTTATCAGCTAGAGAGCCTTCGGTATGAGCGAACCTATGATGAATTTACTGGGTTTTTAGAGGGAGGAACGACTCCTTGGGGAAATAATGAATATGAAGTATACTTAGTGCAAGAGCAGGAAGAAACTTATGGTTATTTTATTCTTCGCCTTGTTAGAAAAGGTGAAGAAGCTTGGGGGGATATTCGAGAGTATGCTGGAGATCGCAGGGAAATCCTAGAAGGTGTTTATGCAACCATAAATCAGCATGGATTATCTCATATAGATATTTCCTTCCCTTCTCAAGATCCTATAAAATCATTAATAATAAGCGAAGGAATAGAAATTCAAAAAGAGAACCAAATAGGTACTCTGAAAATTTTACAATTTACAAAATTAATGGATCAATTGAAACCTTATTTTTCTAGCCTTGTATCAGAAAATTTGTTAAATCAGTTAGAGTACTATGAAAAACAGGGGAGATACGGTCTAGCTATTGGTAAGGAAAAACTAGAATTTACTACTTTAGATGAGTTAAATCAATTTATTTTTGGTACTGCCCATGAGGAATTATCTTATTCATGGGATATGCAAGATAAACCCTTGCTTCAACAATTTTATAATGCTGTATTTCCAGTGCCTATTCCTTGGGCAGGTGGTTTAAATTTTATTTAAAGAGGCATTGCAAATAAAACCTTTCGTCTAAAATTTTAGACAAAAGGTTTTATTCTGCTTTGCATCTGGGATAACCTAGGACAGATAGAGTTTTTACTTTTCAACGATCTAAAAACGTGTTATAATATATCAGATCATAGATACATAAAGAGATGGAGGGGAAGTAAATGAAGCATATAAAAACTCTTAATACAGCTACATTAAAAAATAGTTTGGCAAAAGGCGGATGTGGAGAGTGTCAAACATCTTGTCAATCTGCATGTAAAACATCTTGTACAGTGGCAAACCAATCTTGTGAAAATAATGATCGCTAAGCAGTGACTTTTAAGTCACTGCTTTTCTAAGAAAAATTGTAAGATGGAGTGAGAAAGGAAGACGAATTTTGATTCATCAATTTCGATGTAATGATACGAATATAGTAATAGATGTATATAGTGGTGCCGTTCATGTAGTAGATGAATTAGTCTATGATATGATAAAGCGATTTGAAAAGAAAACAAAAGATCAAATCATAGAAGAACTTACAGGTCAATATGATCAGGAAGCCATTGAAGAAGCATATAAAGAAATACAAATATTACAAGAAGAAGGGCTCCTTTTTACAGAAGACCCTTATGAAGATTTGCTTACTAGTTTTGAAAATAGAAATCCTGTAGTGAAGGCTTTATGTCTTCATGTGGCTCATGACTGTAATCTCCAATGCAAATATTGTTTTGCAGAAGAAGGAGAATACCATGGAGAACGTTCTTTAATGAGTACTGAAGTAGGTAAGAAGGCCATCGATTTCTTAATTGCCAATTCTGCTAATAGGCGAAATTTAGAGATCGATTTTTTCGGTGGAGAGCCACTTATGAACTTTGATGTAGTCAAAGAAATTGTAAATTACGCTCGGTCTATAGAAAAAAAATATAATAAAAACTTTCGGTTTACCATTACAACCAATGGTATTTTACTAGATGAAGAAAAACAAAATTATATCAATGAGCATATGCATAATATTGTTTTAAGTTTAGATGGTAGAAAAGAGATTAATGATCGGGTTCGCTATACTGCAAATAAAAAAGGATCTTATGATGTTATAGTGCCTAAATTTCAAACCATGGCAGAAAGTAGGAACCAAGATAATTATTATGTACGAGGGACTTTTACCCGATTTAACCTAGACTTCTCTAAAGATGTCTTACATCTTGCTGATTTAGGATTTAAGCAAATTTCTGTAGAACCTGTTGTTGCGCCTTCAGATATGGATTATGCTTTACAAGAAGAGGACTTGCCTATTCTTTTTAAGCAATATGAAGAGCTGGCAAAGGAAATGTTGGTAAGAAAGCAAAGAGGAGAAGGATTTAATTTCTTCCACTTTATGATTGATTTATCTCAAGGACCTTGTGTAGCTAAGCGTTTAGCGGGTTGTGGTTCTGGCTCAGAGTATTTAGCAGTAACGCCAGAAGGAGATTTATATCCTTGCCACCAATTTGTAGGGATTCCAGAGTTTCTGATGGGGAATGTAGAGCAAGGTATTCAAAATATCCATAGACAAACAGAGTTTCAGCAATGCAATGTGTATATGAAAGAAGATTGCAAAAAATGTTGGGCTAAGTTTTATTGTAGTGGTGGCTGCCCTGCCAATTCCTATCAATTCCATGGAGATATTTTAAATACTTATGGAATTGGTTGTGAGTTAGAGAAAAAAAGAGTAGAAGTGGCCTTGATGATCCAAGCAAAATTGGTAGAGTAAGGAAACTTTGTTGACGAATAGAATAGAAAGTTCTATAATAAATGAGATATGCTTGTCTTATAAAATCAATATTTTGGTGGCATTAGCTAGCAAAGGAGGAAGTAACAAATGAAAGTGAAGAATGGATTAATTCTAGCTTTAATCATTGTTCTAATTGCAGTAACAGGGACTATAGCTTACATGGGGATTGGACAAAATCATGTATTGGGCGTAGAACATATTCGACAAGGGTTAGATTTAGCTGGTGGTGTTAGTATTTTATATGAAGCAGATGCTAAAAATCCTACCCAAGCTGAAATGGATACAGCAGTAGCTCTTATTAGACAAAGGTTAGATGCAAAAAACTATACAGAAGCAGAAGCAAAACAAGAAGGATCAAAACGAATTCGAGTAGAAATACCTGGTGTTGATGACCCTAATAAGGCGGTGGAAGAAATTGGGCAGACTGCTCAACTAACTTTTGTTGATCCTGAGGGGAATGTGATTTTAACAGGAGCACAGGTAAAAAACGCTACGAGACAACTCAGACAATCACAGACCACAGGTGTAACAGAAGCTTATGTACAGCTTGAATTAACATCAGATGGGAAAGTGGCTTTTGCAGAAGCAACAGAAAAATTTCTAGAACAGCCCATTGCTATTTTACTAGATGAAACAATTATCAGTGCTCCTACGGTCCAAAATGTAATTACTGATGGAATCGCTACGATTACAGGTGGTTTTGATGCAGCAGGGGCAGAAGAACTGGCTTCTTTAATTCGTGCAGGAGCCTTACCTTTTAATTTAATTCCTCTTCAAGCTAATGGGGTAGGTGCCCAATTGGGTGCAGACGCATTAGAAACAAGTTTATTAGCAGGTTTTATAGGACTTGCCATTGTTCTTTTATTTATGCTAGGCGTTTATAAAATGCCTGGTTTAGCTGCCAATTTAGCCTTATTATTTTATGTAGGGTTATTACTTATGGCACTAAGTCTTTTTGAAGTGACCTTAACCTTGCCTGGGATTGCAGGTATTATCTTATCCGTTGGGATGGCAGTAGATGCTAATATCATTATTTTTTCTAGAATTAAAGAAGAGTTGCAAGCAGGAAAAACACTACGATCTTCTGTAGATGCTGGCTTTCAAAAAGCCTTATCAGCAATTTTAGATGGAAATATTACTACTTTATTAGCGGCAGCAATTTTGTGGTATTTAGGTACAGGGCCTATTAAAGGGTTTGCTCAAACCCTTGCCATAGGGATTGTAATATCTATGTTTACTGCACTAGTAGTAACACAGTTTATATTAAAACAGTTTGTAAAAATAGGCATAAAAAATCCCAAATTATATGGTGCTAAATAAGGAGGCTTGAGCAATGAAAATAGTAGAAAAACGAAGAATATGGTTTACCCTATCATTGGTTGTAATTCTTATTGGTTTGATTGCCATGCCTATCTTTTATTTCATTGAAGGCCGAGCATTAAACTATGACCTAGAGTTTAGTGGGGGAACCATGTTACATGTTAATATAGGACAAACTTTTGATAATAATGATATTGCAAAAATTGTATCAGATATTACAGGGAACAATAGTCCTCAAATACAAAAAGTAACGGGAAAAGATGAAGTCATTATTAAAACCTTACAAATGACTGAGGAACAAAGAGATGAAGTATATGATGCTTTAAAAGAAAAATATAATTTAACAGAAGGGAAAGATGGTGATTTATTAAATTTTTCCAGCATAAGCCCTACTGTCAGTGGTGAAATGCAAGTAAAAGCTTTACAAGCCTTATTATTATCTTCATTGGCCATGTTATTTTATATTTCTTTTCGTTTTAAAGATTATCGCTTCGGTTTAAGTGCAGTTCTAGCACTTATTCACGATATTTTAATTATGTTGACTATATATACAGTTTTTAGGATTCCTGTCAATAATTCTTTCATTGCAGCTATGTTAACTATCGTAGGATATTCTATCAATGATACCATTGTTATTTTTGATAGATTACGTGAAAATCAACCAAAGATGAAAAAAGAGCCTATAGAAGAAATAGTGAATCGAAGCGTAAATCAAACTATGAGACGATCTATTAGTACTTCATTTACAACTTTTGTGATGATTGCAGTACTATACTTTTTAGGTGTCACTTCCATTAAAGAATTTGCTCTTCCTATTATGGTAGGAATTTTAGCGGGAACCTACTCCTCTATTTTTATTGCAAGTCCACTATGGTATACACTTAAAAAATATGAGGAAAAGAAAAAAACAGCAAAAGCATAATCATAATCAATAAAGGGGCCTTTAGTATACGCTAAGGGCTTTCTTTTTTATAGATATCCAACTTCAAAAACAGAAGTTTCAGTTTTGAACGTGTATATCCATATATGTCAGTAAAGATGGGAGGGATAGTAAAAAATGAAGAAATGGTATGTAAAAAATAAAAAAGCGAACTATAAAGAAATAGAAGAAAAGTTTAATATTAGCGAACTACTAACTCGCCTTTTGGTTAATCGGGATATTACCGATGATGAATTAATTAAGAGTTTTATTGATCCACGAGTGGAAAATTTACACGATCCAAGGTTAATGAAAGATGTAGAAAAAGGAGCCCAAATCATTCTAAATAAAATTCATAGCAACAAAAAAATTAGAATTATTGGGGATTATGATGTAGATGGGGTTATTAGCAGTTATATTCTTTATGTGGCCCTTCAAAGATGTGGAGCAGAGGTAGATTATGAAATTCCAGATAGAGTAAAAGATGGATATGGAATTAATCATGATATGATTAGAAAGGCAAAAGAAGATGAGATTGATACTATTATCACTTGCGATAATGGCATATCAGCCATAGAGCCTATTAATTATGCAAAAGACATTGGTCTCACCGTAATTGTAACAGATCATCATGAAGTACCTTTTATTGAAGATGAACTAGGAAAGCGAAAATTTATTAGTTCTAGAGCAGATGCTATTATTAATCCTAAACAGCCAGACTGTACTTATAAAGCGAAGGATCTTTGTGGGGCAGGGGTGGCTTTTAAGCTTATCCAAGTTTTATATGAAGAAAGTGGCATTTCGAAGGAAGAGTGCTATTCACTCATAGAATATGTAGCCATTGCAACAGTATGTGATGTTGTAGATCTAATTGATGAAAATAGAATCTTTGTAAAACAAGGTCTTCAAATGATTAGCCAAACAAAGAATATAGGACTACGTGCTTTAATAAAAGAAAATCAAATGGAAGGCAAAAATATATCTACCTATCATTTAGGATTTATTTTAGGTCCATGCATCAATGCATCAGGACGATTGGATAGTGCAAAAAAAGGTTTACAATTGTTGATTACCAAAGATCCTGAAGAAGCCAATGAATTAGCCAAAGAATTACATGAACTGAATCAGGAAAGAAAAACAATGACTTTACGTAGTGTAGAGGAAGCCATAGAGTTAATTGAGACAACAGACTTAAAAAAAGATAAAGTATTGGTCATTTATTTACCTGACACACACGAAAGTTTAGCTGGTATTGTGGCAGGACGGATTAAAGAATATTATCATGTACCTACCATTGTGATTACCAAAACAGAAGAAGGGGCCAAAGGTTCTGGCAGGTCAATAGAAGGCTATCACATGTTTGAAGAATTATTGAAGTGTAGAGAATTACTAAATAAATTTGGGGGTCACCCTATGGCAGCAGGCTTATCTTTAGAGGAAGAAAATATTTCTTTATTAAGAAGAAAACTGAATCAAGTAACGACACTAACAGAAGAAGATTTATTGCCTAAGATTTATTTAGATATGCAAGTCCCATTGGATCTTATTGATTACGATTTTATTGACGACCTTAATAAATTAGCTCCATTTGGCAAGGGGAATAGCAAGCCTTTATTTGGAGAAAAAGGCATTCAAGTTTTACGAGGAAGTGTTTTAGGTAAAAATAAAAATGTACTAAAGCTTAGATTGATATCTAGAAAAGGAAATATTTTTGAAGGAATCTATTTTGGAGACATTAAAATTTTTGAACAACTAATCATAAGAAAATATGGAGAACATGAATTGGAGCAATTATATCAAGGCACAACAGATAAAGTTTATTTGGACTTGGCTTTCCAACCAGGAGTTAATGACTTCAATGGAAATAGAAGTATTCAGCTTGTTATAGAAGATTTTAGATAAGGTTATTTAAATATGTCAAAAAATACTTTACCTGAAGAACTAAGATCTGCTATACTAGTAAGGCAGATAATCCAGGGAACCAATTTTGAAAACCCTAGGAGTAAGTAAAGGAGCGTTTACAATGGATTTACGATCAATCATAAGAAATGTACCAGATTTCCCCAAAGAAGGAGTTATGTTTAGAGATATTACACCCTTACTACAAAATCCAGAAGCGTTGCAAGTGTCCATAGAGGCATTATATGAAAAAATTAAGGATTTAGACTTTGATTATATTATTGGGCCTGAGTCACGAGGCTTTATTTTTGGAGTTCCTTTAGCTTATAAAATGAAAAAAGGATTTATTCCTGTACGAAAAGCAGGGAAATTGCCCTATGAAACAAAACAACAAGAATATGATTTAGAGTATGGAACATCTGTTATAGAGATGCATGTGGATGCTATTACACCAGGGCAAAGGGTCGTGATTATTGATGATTTGTTAGCAACAGGGGGAACCTCTAAAGCTATGGTGGACCTCATTCAAGAAATGGGTGGAAAAGTAATAAAATTAGTTTATTTAATTGAACTTGAAGCTTTAGAGGGAAGAGAAAAATTACAAGGGTATGATGTGGAAGCGATTATAAAATACTAATAATAGATCTTTCTTTTAGCTCTTTTTTCGATATAATTTATATATTAAAAAAAGAGCTTCTTTGACAACAGAAAGTTGAAACAAAGAGAGATTGTGCCATGTCCACATAAAAAGACTTGAGGATTTAGCAAAGGTATGGTAATCTATAGGTATAAAAATTACTTTATTCAATTTAGGACTTATTTAGGACAGTGTATTATTAGTGTTTTTAATAAATAGAAAAGGGAGGAAAACTACATGTATGATGTTATTGTAGTTGGGGGAGGAATTTCGGGAGCGGTTGCTGCTATTGCTTCTAGCAGAGCGGGAGCAAAAACTTTGTTAGTAGAACGCTATGGATTTTTAGGAGGTATGTTAACGGCAGCAGGAGTAGGGCCTATGATGACCTTTCATGTTGGGCAAGAGCAAGTAATACAGGGGATTACAGGTGAACTAATCGATCGCTTAAAAAATAAAGGGAAGTCTCCGGGGCATGTTGTAGATACTATCGGGTATACATATACCATTACTCCTTTTGATGCAGAAGGAATGAAGTATGAATTAGAATGTATGTTGTTAGAAAGCGGAGGAGAGTTACTTTATCATACTCAATTAGTAGATACAAAAGTGGAAAATGGTAAGATTAAGGAAATTATTGTTTCAAATAGAGGTGGATTGCAAAGTCTTTCTGCCAAAGTATTTATTGATGGAACAGGCAATGCAGATTTATCCTATCTAGCAGGTGTACCTTGTGTTAAAGGTAGACCACAAGATGGAGCTATGCAGCCTATGACTACCAATATGAAAATGACGAATGTAGATACAGATGCCATTCGTGCTTATATTAAAGCACATCCTGAAGAATTCCCTTATTTAGAAGGGAATACAGACATTATTGATGAATCATCTATATTAGCTGTTAGTGGATTTGCCAAAACCTTAGAAAAGGGGTTAGAAACAGGAGAGCTTACTTTTAAAATTGAAGGAATTCTATTTTTTGAAACCAATAACAAAGGAGAAGTAATCATTAACACGACTCGTATTCATGGCTATGATCCTACAGATCCTTGGAGCTTTACAAAGGCAGAGATCGAAGGAAGAAGACAAGCTATGGAGTTAGAAACATTTTTTAGAAATAGAGTCAAAGGATTTGAAAATGCAGTTTTGGTTCATACAGGACCTGAAATTGGGGTTCGTAGTTCACGTCAAATAGAAGGAGAGTATGTATTAACTATTGAAGATATCATTACCTCTAAAAAGTTCTATGATGTTATTGCTCATGGAGGATACCCTGTAGATATTCATAGCCCAGATGGAGAAGAAGAAGTTATTACAGAAGATATGCATTTACCTAAAAACAGTATGTATAGTGCGCCCTATCGTTCTTTAATAAATAATCATATTACTAATTTGATTACAGTAGGAAGATGTATATCTGCTACTTTTGAAGCGCAAGGGGCTATCCGCGTTACGCCTATGGCTGGAGCTATTGGTCATGGGGGAGGGGTGGCTGCAGCCTTAGCAGCTAAGCAAGGAGGAAAGGCATCAGATATTTCAATCTCTACTTTACAAGCTGTTTTAAAAGAGCAAGGTGCTTATTTAAACTTAGAAGGGAGCCAATGATTTGAAAAAACAAATTCACGGGATTAGGCAACAATATAATCAGTTAAAACAAGAATCTTCATTTGCAGATCAAAGAAAAGTATCGGGAAGCACTTATTTTTTAAATCACAATATGGTTTTAAGCATGCCTAGGGACGATGGAGACAGTCGTTATCCCTATGGACAGGATGGGTTTAATTTCTGGGCTCATACTTCAGGGTATATGTACAGTAACGAAGGATTGTTCTCTATCTTTTTCAGATCTCAAGAAGGTCAAGAACCTAAAATTGCTTTCTTTGCAGGAATCAAAGAGGGGGACTATTATAAACGTCTTCCCTTATTAGCAGTTCCAGTTTTAGAAGATGGGATTGAGGCTGAACGTTATACTGTTTTCACTTCTCAAGGTGCCTATTATATAACAGAAACAGAAGATTACTTATTTGCAATTCGAGTTTTTGTTAATATAAATAAGGAAATTATTTTTACCTTATATACAGAAAATCAAACAGAAGAAGAAAAAAATCTATTTCTTTCATCTTATTTCAATCCTTTTTTACGGCATAGTATTGCAGAAGATGCAGAAAACCGATGGTTTAGAGAGGTGCGGGCAGTTCCACAAGGATTTGTGATTAAGGTAAATGAAGACGTAGATCGTACAACTTCAATTTCTAATTATGGGATTTTCACTAGAAATGTATTTTTATCCCCAGAAAGTCAGATCGTTGATTATGAACAAACAGCTTCTAGATATCAATATGTTGGTGGCAGTAGAAGTAGTATTCACACCCCAGCATCTTTAAAAAAGGGAACATTTGGAGAAGGACAATTAGTTTGTAGTTTTGAAGAAATCGGAGCAGCTGGTGATATAACTCATCTACAGATAGGATCTAAAGGTCATGTGCGTATAGATATCAAAATGAATACTTGTTTTGATGAAGAGAAAAAGGAAATATTACTTCATACGCCTTTGATACCAGAAGAGGTGGATGAACAATTACAAGAAGTTGAAAAATTAGAGAAAGAAAAACAAGGGGAGATGAGGCTGCAAGTTGGCAAAAGTAAAGACCCTATATTAAAGAAAGAGGTATTTAATGCTTTCTTTGAACAACTTAAAAAGCAAGTAGAATTCTGTTCTTTAATTAAAGGGTACATCCAATTGGCACCTTTATCATTGATAGGGATTCGGGATGTATTTCAAGCTTTAGAAGGCTTTGCCTTTTGGCAACCTACAGTAGCTAGGGATAAGATGTTAGAGGGGTTAAATTATATTTTTCCAGATGGTCGATGCCCAAGACAATATACTTTGCCTACTCATAGTAATGCAATGCCTGTTATGGATTTAAGACCTTTTATTGATCAAGGAGTATGGGTTATATCTACTATTGTGACCTATTTAAGGTTAACTCATGATTTCGCATTTTTAGATGAAAAGTGTGGCTATTACGAGATTATAAATGAAAAAAGCCGTCTTGTTAAAAAAAGCAAATTAGAAGATACAGTTCTTGATCACATGATCAAAATTATGGATTACTTATTACAGCATAGAGATCATGAACAGACAGGGTGTTTACGGGCCATGTATGGGGATTGGAACGATGCCTTAGACGGCTTAGGTGTTAGTCAAGATCCTACAAAAGAATATGGAACAGGGGTCTCTGTTATGGCTACCCAACAGCTTTACCAAAATCTTCATGAAATGATAGACCTTTTAAATCAAATAGATAAGGAGCAATATACGGTACTAATTCAAGAGTATGAGGAAGCAGCTAAGTCTATTAAAAAAGGACTTGAGACCTATGCTATTATTGAAAATCCAGTAGGAGATAAACGAATTGTACATGGGTGGGGAGATCAATACTCTTATTTTGTAGGTGGTTATAATGATCCAGATGGCAAAGAACGAGATGGATTGACTTCCAATGCATTTTGGGTATTATCAGGATTGTATGACGGAACAGCAGAATTGGAAAATCTAATTTTAAATAGTTTTGATCGATTAGACTCTAAATATGGTTTGAAAACTTTTGAACCAGCTTTTGGTGAAGATGCTAAAGGAGTTGGGCGTATCCCTAAGCTTCCAGCAGGGACAGCAGAAAATGGGGCGGCTTATATCCATGCTAGTATGTTTGCTATTATGGCTCTTTTCAAAATGGGGCATTCAGAAGAAGCTTGGAAGCAACTTAAGAAATCTTTGCCTTTTGCCCATGAGTATATATCTTGCTCACCTTTTGTCATGCCAAATTCTTACTCCTACAATCCAGAAAAAAACCTAGATGGATATTCTATGAACGATTGGCAGACAGGAAGTTCTAATGTTTTATTAAAGACATGGATTCGATATGTATTTGGTATAGAGCCAACCTTTGATGGAATATGGATTCAACCTGCTAAGTATCAACCTTTTGAATCTTTTGACTTTACTGTATCTATAAGGAGTTGCAAGCTGACAGTGCGATATCGTCAAGGAAATGGCCAACAAAGAAAGTTTTATATAAACCAAGAAGAACAACAGAGTCAATGGGATTCTATGATGAAAATAGATAAGCTTTGGCTTTCAAACGAAATGTTAGAAGCTAAAGAATTAGAGATAGAAATAGTAGAGTAATAAATAAAAAGAGAAGACAACGAAAAACCTCTATTTTCGTGGTTTTCTCTTTTTTATCTACATACATTTGGACCCTACATTTCACTTTAGAAAAAACTATGCTATACTTACAGGTATATATAAGTTAGGAGAGTGAAAAAAGTGAGCATTTCAGTAGAAAAGCTATTAATATATAGGGTGAATAACTCCTTATTACAAAATATGATTTATTTAATGCAAAATTGTAAGGAACAGAACCAAAATCAAAATGAACTGATCAATACCTATGCCAGTAGTGTAGGAAGGCTTATTGAGGTTTCAGAAAATTACAAATTAGACGGAAATGTATGGCATAATTACCTTACTTTATTCTTAATCAATCATGAGAATACTTTTAGTAAGGCAGTGGAACGGAAAAATAGTTATGAAGGGAGTATAGCCCATATCGTTCTTTCAGATCTTACCTTGTTTAAAGACTTATATTGTTATGATTTTAGTCATATAGATAAAGTATTAGGAGTAGGTTATGATCAAATCATAAAAAATTATTCTTGCCTACAGCCAAGAAATCATAAAATTGATCCTATCATCCATAGAGTGATTGTAGAGACTAATGAAAACATGGCCAATAGCCATGATACAAAGGAGTTCCTATCTCATTTGACAAAATTTTATCAAAAATATGGCGTAGCAGATTTTGGCATATACAAAGCTTTTGGTTGTACTTTGGATAAGAATAATATTAGCATTAAACCTATTATGAACCTAGACCCTATTTGTTTTAATGATTTAATTGGATATGAAAGTCAAAAAAATAAGTTAATGATGAATACAGAAGCATTTTTACAGGGAAATAAATCAAATAATGTTTTATTATATGGAGATAGTGGCACGGGAAAATCTTCTTCTGTAAAGGCTTTATTGAATGAATATTTTGATGAGGGTCTTCGAATAATTGAATTATATAAGCATCAATTTCAATATTTTCCAGATTTGATTAGAAAAATAAAAAATAGAAATTATAAGTTTATTATTTTTATGGATGATTTATCCTTTGAAGATTTTGAAATAGAATATAAATATTTAAAAGCAATTATTGAGGGAGGGTTAGAAAAAAAACCAGATAATGTTTTAATATATGCGACTTCCAATCGTAGGCACCTGATTAAAGAAACTTGGAAAGATCGAGAGGATTTTGATGCTGATGTGCATAGTTCAGATACTATGCAGGAAAAACTTTCATTGGCAGATCGGTTTGGGCTTTCCATTATGTATTTGGCCCCAGGTCAAGATCATTATTTAGAGATTGTAGAAGAATTAGCAAAGAAATATAA
>JAAZLH010000413.1 GCA_012799415.1 Candidatus Epulonipiscium sp.
AAGTACATCTTTCCGCATAATATTACCCCTGTCATAGTTTTTTAGAAATATTATACAAGAAAAAATGTACAAATTTGTACATTTTGAGATTCTAATTTTTGTTCATATTCATTTTAACATTTACACCTTGTCATACTTTTTACACATTAATCTCAAATGTGCATATGGTGATGCAAAAAAAGTATCCGGTTCTTGACTATTCTCATTATTTAGCCAATTTAGCTTTTCATATACATTTCTCGCTAAAAGACATCTGTCTCTATCGGGCATTTCAGCCTTACTGAGTTTTCTATAATTCATGAATTTTTCTAAAGGGGATAATTCTTTTAGCTTTTGATTTTCATCAATTAAGCTTTTAGTATAATCATAATATTTCAATTCTTTTACCTCTTTCTTTAATTTTAACGGTGGAGCAAATGATTAATATGCTCTTTTTAATTGTTGCAGTCCTTTACATGTCTACTATGCCGTAGGAATACTACAATAAAGCAATACGATAACAGTGAAAAATATGCTTATTTATTTAAAAACAAAGGAAAAAAGACTAATAACTACATGCCTTTCAGAGCCAAATAACATCTACTTTCTCCTTAAGAGTATCTCGCTAATAAAAGATGGAAATGGAGTATTATTTGATCTTTTTTTCCTTATCCATAGAATAAGTATTTATACTTCTTAACTTAAGCCCTTCGTATTAATACTGGATATTCATTAGATATACCGATATAGGTATCCAGAAAAATATCGCCTAATTCTGACAACTTTGGATTTTCAATATTATATACATAAGCTTGAATGTAATCCTTGCTTTGATCAGGCTCTGGTCTATTGTATTCCCATTCGTCCACATATTTGGAAACAAGTAGGAAGTTTAGAAATTTATATCTAATGCCCGCAAGAATCATATCAGATTCTATCATATGATAAATATAACAATTTAACTTTGATTCAATACTATTTTTTATCTGTACATATTTTGAATCATACTGGAGTGTATCTACACTACCAATCATACCGTTTCCAGTTACATATGAATAATAGACCCTATCTTTTTTTAAATACTCTAGTAATCGCGGATATAGTTTATACTTATTGACGAGTGTTTCCATTCTTAATATAGCTTCTTTTTTCTGTAATTCTCTGATTTCTTCTTTTTTCATAAAAATCTCCAATCTTTGTTAAATCCATTTGTATTTTGTTCACAAACTCATTTTAACATCAATTGGAGTTTTATAATGGGTACATGAGCGGTACAATTACGAGATTCTATTTACATAGTCTACTTTTAAATACTGCTGTTAATGTTTTTAGAAGTTCATTTTGAAACATACGCGCTTCAGAGTATCTAAATAACTCATTTTCTTCATTAATTTTCTCAAAGTATAATTTCCTTTGTTCTATATCGTCTTCTGTCGGGATAAATCTGAATTTTACAAAAGATTGCCCTATTTTAATTCTATTATAAACATCTGGAGCACTTTCAATTATATCAAATACGGGGTCAAAATATTTTATTTTAGGATTGATTTCCATCCAGCTATCTACTACTCCAGGAACTGAATAACTACTCATAAAAATTCTAGTTTCCTTCAATATCTTTAGTAATATATCTTTTATTTCATCTGGTAAAAATAGATATTTTATATTAATTTCTTTTTCTACATCATCTACTAACTTTCTGTAGTATATAATTATATTTTCCTCATCTTTTGTTTTATTGGGCAAATGATTAAAACGTTCACTTACATCATATATAGAAATAAGTTCATAAAACATTTCATATATTTCCTCTACATCTTTTTGTATAAAGTCCAAACCATTTTCAATTTTACAAGGAACCAAAAATGCATATTCATTATTGCTAAGAAATTTTCCAAACTTTTTTATAGTATCTATGTCTAATGGATTCCTATATTTCTTTTCACTATTATAAGCAGTATGACTTATTATTGTATCAGGACTTACATAACATTCTTTTCCAAGAGTTTCAATAACTTCACTTTTTAATCTATCATTTTCCTTGGGAAATTCTTTTAACCTGGTATTAAAATAGACTGCATGAAAATAATATTCTTTTCCTGTTCCCGTCTCTTTATATGTTTTATCAAGTATTTTCATCCTATCCTCCTAAATTATCAAACTCCACCTTTGCCTTATTAGCAATACATACGAATCCTATGAAACTTTTTTCTTAATATGAGAATTTAATAAGTTTCTTATAATCCTTCTCTACCACATAGACCATACAAACTATAATATAATAAGAAATTCCATAGATGATTTTCAATTGGCCCCATAATATTTTACCCAAATACACAGAAGCTACGGTTACAGTTCCAACTTGGATGTAATTATCAGTTGCATTAAGGTTGCGCTTGAAAAAATTAGGTTTGGGACTATAGGCTTATCTAAATATTTTTCGAAAAAAATTGCTCTATTACCTACCAAATTGGAATTTAGAAAATTGAGGACCACAAAATTACTCTCATTTTATTATATTTTTTTAGATTTTTCTAAGTATTCCTTTTTTTTATTCCAAAACCGAAAAGCTAATGACATATAATCAACTACTTCTCTTCCTGATGTTATTGGGTTCTTTCCAGATACTACAACTTCATTTACAAATTCTTCATCTTCAATAAAATATACTTTTTTACAATAATCATATATATTCGAAAATTCATTTAGATATTTTTTTAATTCATTCTTATTTTCAACCGCCATAGCGTTTTCTATAATAGAATCATCGTTTAGTTCGCTCGTACCAATTTTATTTAAACAGCAACTAAACATATATACAAAAGTATCTAATCTATCAAGATATTCGTACTTTCGATTTATAAATAGTCCTTTCGATTTAATCCCTTGCATGTTTCCCATCACCTGCATCAACGAAAAATTTAGAACTGTATGATACATTTGTTTACATTTCTCTAATTTTTCAAAATTATTATGAAGTGTTTCTTTGTCCACTTCATTTTTCATATATTGTTCAAAAAGTATTTTCTTATAACGACTATATTTTATATCATTAAAATTAAAATCTGTTTCACCAGCTAATCTTCTCGTTGCTTTATAGAATCTATATCCATTATTTTCAGTTACAGTTACTTCATCTTCATTAGGTAAAGCATTCAATCGATTATAAAAACTTAGTGGCGCATCTACATAATCCCCATTAAAATATTCAAAAAAATGAAGTTCATTTAAATTGTATTGCTTTAACAATTCCCATCTTTCTTCTGTATAATACTTTCTGTAATATTCCCACGCTTCAGGAGACGAATCTGGATCAAAATGATAACTCTTGTCTCTATATAATTGCTCATCTGATATTATCGAATATAATTTACTCATAACCATTTTCCTTTACAAATTTCTATTTGTCTATGTGTTTATATAGAATTTATGCTTACTACTCTACATCTTCTAGAATATAGAATATAAATCATCTATCCATTTATCAACCTAAAATTCTCTATTTTTATCTGTCATCACTCAAATTACCCTATGTCATCTATAAAACACTCTATCTTCAAGGGCCAAAAAACGGTGTTTTTCCACTGTTTTTTGGCCCGAATTCCATCCCAAACCACTATATGTTGTGGTCAACCCCTATCATTTCTGCCCCGAACCACAATACGTCATCAGAATTATACTCTCAACGTGC
>JAAZLH010000414.1 GCA_012799415.1 Candidatus Epulonipiscium sp.
TTTAGGTTATCTAACGCCAGTGGAATATAGAGGGTTAAACACTCTGAAATCAGCTGGATAAGAACTGTAGTTAAAGTAATTTCTTGTTCGGAGTAATTTTGTCCAAAAAAGGGTTGCCAATCCAGACTCTTCGTTGTATTAAATGGTATGGGGTCAAGAAACTATCTACATCGAAATTATTTTCTTTTAAACAAGTATGTATCTGTATATTATGGTTTTTGAAAAGTTCAATTTGCTTATTTGATATAGGGTTAATAGCGTAAGGGTTTATGTATAAATGAAGCCCATCGGTAATAGTTTCTTGATATCCCTCTTCAATAAAAGGTTTTCTGCATGAGTATTGATTATGATTTAATTCCGATTTAAACTTCGAAGCATATGCTTTTACATATTTTAAGTAAGTGCTTTTTTGACTATTAGGAATGTTATTAAACATAACATTGATTGAAAGTAATGGCTTTTTAGCATCTGGATTATATCTCATATTTTGAAACATTACCGCAGGTGTTTTGCTGAATGCTCTCGCCTTTCCAGTTGTTGCAACTGTACTAAAAAGGACGCCACTAACTTCTGCACAGCTACTATTTGTAAATACCCCCATATTTAATTGTGCATTTTCATTTTTCTTAACAATATCAAAAAAACGATCTTCGTATGTAGCTTTATCACAATTCCAGCCAAATAACGATAGTCTTATAGCTTCTTGGTTAACATCCATAAATTGTGCTTGGTCAAATGGGTGCAATGCAATGATGAATGGTTCATTTTTAACATATTCTAACTGTGAGTAATTTTTCAAATATTTTGTCCGCTTCCCATCAATTGCATTCAAAATTCGCAACACTTGATGATAAACACGTTCGTCTAATGTGTAATTGGAATTTACTTTTTCTAGGTATGTCCATTCTGGAGGCATATTATCTGCATTGTTTGCTACTACACATTCAATGTTCAGATTTTCTTGATTTAAAGACAACACAAAATCGGGTCTATCTTTAGATAAATCTATATTAAATGCCATCTCTTTAAATACAGCATAACAATATATTTCCCAAAATGATGAATTAAAAGTAATCTGAAATTCCTTTACAAATTTTCCATCTCTGTCAATAAATCCGTCGCACCAATCATTTAAAACATTTCTAATATATAAATCTTTTTGTATAGTTAAAAAATTCGGGTTCATTTTATCTTTTTCAACAACTGCATCAAACAAATTCATGTTTTTCCTCCAATTAAATTTCTTAAGCATCTAAATCAATTAAGCATAGGCTTTCTGTTATTTCTATGATAAGCCTGTCCATCAATTAAACATAACGTGAAGTTCAATACGATTTCTAAAATGCCCGTTATGTTGATAACATCAAACTGGTGCTTAATCAGCTGTATATTCATTTACAAAATCATATTTTGTATCAATCAGCATTTGCAAATACTCATCGAAACTATCTGCAATGACTTCCATCTCATCAGGATCATGCAAATATCTGATTATTTGCCCCCTGACTCCTTCTTCAGAAGGAGAAAAGTCAATAAATAGCTGCGAAGTACCACCATTATTCGCGCAATTAGAAAAATGCAACCACTTCATATCTTTAGAACAGTTAGTAATTCTTTTATCCATTTTTACGCCGTCACCATAAACTCTATTAACATAGTCCGCATAATACTCAAACGCCTCATCCTTATTTTTAAGTATTTGATTCGCAGATAATAGATAGTATGGATATTCCTCTATATCAGAGCCAAGAAGATAAAAAACAATTTTCTCCCCTTTATACTCTCTCCAGTATGTACCGTCCACAAATTCTAAAAGTTTTATTAAAGTCTCAGGAATATCAGGATATACGTCTTTTAATTTACCTATATCTTCTTTACTCGCACCATGTATAATGCGTTCAAAATGCTCCCAGCTTTCTTTTGCATTATTATCAAAATAAGCTTTTTTAAGCCCAGCAATATACTGTTCAACTATTTTCATAATACTAACCTTCTTCTTTTCATAAAAATAATAATGTAGTCTTATCACATAACATGTACATTTTGTTGTGTCATAAACATAATGAGAAATTGACAAAGTACTACTAATGTCTCATCAGAAATAAATAATTCTATTTATTATTATCTGTATTCGTCCACCCGTATTATTTAAATTTCTGTATACCGCCATATTTCAGGCGGAAATCTATTTAGAGGCAGTTCAGATTTTGAAGAAGGCTTTTTTAATGCAATAGCAAGATACTTTCGAGGTCTTGTCATTGCCACGTATGCTGCTCGGTTATGCTCATTTTCTAAATCTCCTGTAGTTAAATTTTTACGGGTAATGGTACTTCCGGTAGTACTTGGAGCATATAGCAAAATAGCCTCAAATGTTTCACCTTTGACACCATGAATAGATGAAATTGTTACGTCAGTTTCAATTTTTTTCTGAAAATAATATTTTAATGGAAAACTTTTAAAATCTGGTATATTTGTATCTCGGCTTTTAATTTTAATTACATCTGCGACAGAGTGTCCATCTCTAAACGGCAATGGAAACTCCAATTCTTTTAGTAAGTTTTTGATATGATCTACCCATACTAAAAGTGCTATTTCGGAAGATGGTAGATTGCAAACTAAATTTAAGCAAGTATCTTTCCACATATCTAACGAAATTTTTTTCTCAATCTCAAATTCCAACCCACTTTTAGAATCATATAGTTCTCCAACAAACATTAAATATAAACTTCTAAAGCACAGATTGTATGCTTCTTTTCTTGAACCGTAATGCCATTGATAGGTTGCCTTAGCTAACATTTCTATTTCTAAACTTCTCCATAGCTGCTTTACGTCAGTATTTTGATGAATTCTTCCTCTTGTTAATATAGCAATATTTTTATAGTTATGCTCAATGTTTAGACAAACACATCTATCTAAAAAATACTTAAAAACATCTTCTTTGCATGTATCTTTTTTTATAAGAATAAGTTCAGGTTTTTGATGAAAATTCTTATCATCTCCAACAGCAATGTTTGCAGTTTTTGCTTCAAGTATTTTGGAAAAGTATTTTGTTGCATTACAAATTGCTTGAGAACTTCTTCTGTTTTCATTTAAATATAACGTTTCCCAATTTTTGTCTTCAATTTTATTTAAAAAGCATGATGCTGAAGCATTCCTCCATTCATAAATTGATTGATCAGGGTCACCTACAATGCAAAATGTTTTAACTCCGGAATTAGATAGCAAGTCCATAACTTCCATTTGTTCCTTAGATGTATCTTGAGCCTCATCTAAAAGTATAATAGGGAATCTTTCCGATAAAGCTTTTGCAATTTGAGGGAATTCTTTTAAAATTTCACGGCAAATGTAGGACACATCATTTTGAAAGAATATGCCTTTTTTGATTAATAAGTTTTTATATTGGTCACAAGGCCTACCGTGAATACCTTCATCACAATTTACTAAATTACTATTTTTATATGTGTTACCATCTACACTCCATCTAAATTGTTCGATCTGCTTAACACATCCGTTACGATGGCACTCTGTTTTCCACCATCGGAAATTCATTTCTATATTTGACTGTGACAGGTATGGCCTTTTAACTTGTCCGGTTAATAAATGGGCATATCTTAAGAAAATATATTGATTTAGGAAGCTGTCTATTGTACCAATAAAATGAGGATAGGAGATATCTATACTTGAAATGCTTTTTACTTGCTTTTGTATTTCTTCACTGGCAATATTCGTAAATGATAAAGCTGCAATACCTTTATGGCTTTGATTCCAATTTTTTAAATATAGAGCTAATTTGTGGGCTACTGTATAAGTCTTTCCACTTCCGGGACAAGCACACAATATCACTTTTCCAGTAGCATCTATAAACTTTTGCTGCTCATTTGAAACCCCCACTTATTCACCCCCCTGTGATTGCCTCCGTCACATATTCAATACTTGTTTTAATATATGTCGGAATTTTAAATTCATTTTCCACTTTTTGTCCATTTTTAAGTTTCTGCTTTTGTTCTCTTATAACAGAGCATAATTTTTGGGCAATCTCACCTTTACTCTTATCTCTATACCTAATAAAGAGCCAGATGCATATTTGCTTTTCAATAATGGTTGCAAGTGTTTTGATTTTTGCCTCTAAAGTTTTACCAACCTCCGGATAGATTTCTTCGTATTGTTAAGTTAAATGAAAATTGAGGCTTCGAGCCTTTCATGGTATAATGTTTCTGCTAGAAAACAATCTACACGAAAGGACGAAGCCTCATGCAGAAAATTATAACCGAAAAATGCCCAAAA
>JAAZLH010000439.1 GCA_012799415.1 Candidatus Epulonipiscium sp.
TAAATCTTCTCTTTGTAAGTTTTCAACTAAAGATATTTCTTGAACCTTATCTTTATTATAATCTCTAATAATGGCTGGTACTGTTTTAAGTCCTACCATTTCCGCAGCTCTTACTCTTCTTTCTCCTGAAACAATCATAAAACCGTTTTTACTAGGCTTTAAGATAATTGGTTGAAAAATACCATTTTCTTTAATCGAATTTGCTAATTCTGTTAGTTTTTCAAGATCAAAGTATTTCCGTGGTTGAAAAGGGTTTGGAAAAATCTTTGTTAATAAAACCGCTTCGATTTTTTCTCCTTCTTGAATTTTTTCTACTTTGTCTTCTCTTAAAATATCTTTTAAGCTTCTTTTATTCATTTTCATCGCTCCCAAGTGGTTTTTTTAATATTAATTGATATGGTCTTGGATATCCATCTATTACTTGTAGTTTTTTAATTACTATTAATGCTCTTTTACCTTTTTTTTCGGGAAGGGAAAATTCAATCACTTCTTCAATTTCTGAACCTAAAATCATTATACCACGTTTCGCCTCATTTAATTCATTTTGATAATGACCACTTTTCATGGCGATAAAATAGCCACCTTTTTTTACAAACGGCAATGCTAACTCGCTTAAAACTTGCAAAGACGCAACCGCTCTCGCTGTCACAATATCATAACTATTTAAATAATTTTTTGGTAAATCTTCCACTCTTTTATTAATAACGGTCGCCTCTAAATTTAATTCTTTCAAAAGATTATTTAAAAATAGTGCCTTTTTCTTTTGCGCTTCAATCATCGTTAAGTTTAGAGTGGTTGCTATTTTAAGCGGTATTCCGGGAAATCCAGCTCCGGAACCAATATCTAATAAATTACTATTAGTTATTTTCGTTGTTTTTAAAAGCGTCAATGAATCATAAAAATGTTTAATATAAATGTCTTCTTTAGTTGTTAAACCTGTTAAATTGTATTTTTTGTTCTCTTCCAATAAATAATGATAATATTGTTTAAATTGTTCGTTTTGTTTATCATTTAAACAAATCTCTAAAGGCTTTATTAAATTTTTCATTTTAACGCCGTTAAATAAACTAATAAAGTAGAAATATCAGCCGGATTAACACCACTTATTCTTGATGCTTGACCTAATGTTTGAGGGCGGTGATTTTTTAATTTCTCGCGGGCTTCATAAGCGAGGTTTTTAATGAGATCATAATCGATGTCAGAAGGAATTTGTTTTTTATCCACTCTCACCATTTTTAAAGCTTCTTTTTCTGCTTTTTCAATATAGCCTTGATATTTGATTTGAATTTCTGCTTGTGAGAGGACTTCTTCCTCAAAGTCAAGTTCGATAAATTTTTTAAGATCAGTTATTTTTACTTCTGGCCTTCTTAATAATTCTTTCATACTAGTCTTTTGATTAATCGCTGTTAAATTTAGTTCCTTAAGTTTGTTATTGGTTTCTTCATTAGGAAATAAATAGTTTTCAGTTAAAATTTCAATTACTATTTTAATTTTGGTTTTCTTTTTTTCAAAAAGTTGATAAGTCTTTTCAGCTATTAAACCAATTTGATAACCATAGTCACGAAGTCTAAGATCTGCGTTATCATGTCTTAAAAGCAGGCGATACTCCGACCTA
>JAAZLH010000415.1 GCA_012799415.1 Candidatus Epulonipiscium sp.
CCTGTTTCTACGGCTCTATCTACCCCTTGCTGAAATAATTCATCAGAGGTCGTCTTAAGCTCTGTCAGAAGTGGAATACATCCCCAAACTAAATTAGATTGTCTCCATACTCTTGGTTCCATAGTGCAAGCCAAAATAGGACAACAGGGTCTAAATTTAGAAACCATACGTGCAGTACTACCTGATTTTGTTACTGTAATAATGCAAGCTGCATTAAGATCAGCTGCTGTTGTACAGGTTGCATGGCTAATGGCATTAGTAACATCAGTTCTAATTTGTTCATCAACTCGGTTGAGTTTATCCTTGTAATTAATAGAACTTTCTGTTCTCTTTGCAATACTTGCCATCATTTTTACACTTTCAACTGGGTAATCTCCTTGAGCCGTTTCTCCTGAAAGCATAATAGCATCACTACCATCAAAAATTGCATTGGCTACGTCACTGGCCTCTGCTCGAGTTGGTCTAGGGTTTCGTACCATAGAGTCTAACATTTGGGTAGCAGTGATAACTGGTTTCCCTTTTTCATTAGCTTTTTTAATCAGCATTTTTTGCACCAATGGTACTTCTTCTGGTGCAATTTCTACACCTAAATCTCCTCTTGCTACCATAATTCCATCAGCAACTTCTAAAATTTCATCAATATTATTAACGCCATCTCTATTTTCAATTTTTGCAATGATAGCAATATGTGAAGCATTATGATCTTCTAAAATCTTCTTTATCTTAATAACATCATTAGCAGAACGAACAAAAGAGGCTGCAATATAATCAAACCCTAATTCGATACCAAATTTAATATCTTCAATATCTTTTTCTGTTAAGGACGGTAAGTTTACGTATACATCCGGAATATTTACGCCTTTTTTAGAGCTAATAACTCCACCATTGATCACTTCGCATTCTGCATCTGTATCTGTTAAATTTTTAACTCTAAGTTCAATTAGTCCATCATCAATAAGAACTCGACTTCCTCTTTTTAAATCAAAAGGAAGGTTTTTATAAGTGACGCTAACTCGCTCTGCATCTCCTTCAATATCTTCCGTAGTTAAGGTAAAGGCTTGTCCTTGTAACAAAGTAACTGATTTATTTTTAAAATCTTTTATACGAATTTCAGGTCCTTTGGTATCTAGTAATAAGGGAATAGGAGCGTTTAATTCTTCTCTTGCTTGAATTAAATTTTTAATTAATGCACCATGGCTTTCATAAGTTCCATGAGAAAAGTTAATACGTGCTGCATCCATTCCATTTTCTATTAATGCCTTTATTGTTTGAATATCCTGAGTCGCAGGACCGATGGTACATACTATTTTTGTCTTACGCATAATTGCCTCCTCATTTCTTTCCTTCTGCTTTATTTACATTGATAGCATTTTACAAACATCATACATCTGATCATCAACTGTTTTTTGCATTTGTAATGCTTCGTTAATATCGTAGTTAACATATTGTCCATTTCTATACGCAACTACTTTATTATTTTTGTTTTCTGCAAGTAATTGTACTGCAATAGATCCCATCATAGACCCATGCATACGATCTATGGCTGTAGGGGAACCACCACGTTGTAAATGTCCTAAAATAGCAGCACGTGTTTCAATACCCGTGGTTTCTTCAATTTTCTTAGCTAGTTCTGATGACTTCCCAATACCTTCTGCCACAATAATAAGATTATGACGCTTTCCTTTGTGACGATTTTCTATAATCAGGCGAATCAATTGTTCATCTGTTAGATTATCTTTTTCAGGTATTAAAATTTCTTCAGCTCCACTGACCATACCAGACCATAAAGCCAAGTATCCTGCATTTCTTCCCATTACTTCAATGAGACTACAGCGATCATGAGAAGTTGAAGTATCTCTTATTTTATTAATGGCGTCCATTACCGTGTTTACAGCGGTATCAAATCCAATGGTGTAATCTGTACAAGCCACGTCTAGGTCAATGGTAGCAGGTACAGCAATGGTATTGATGCCTAAATTGGCTAGTTTTTCTCCACCTTTAAAGGTTCCGTCTCCCCCAATGACAACTAACCCATCAATGCCAAAAACCTTACACATTTGTGCACCTCGTTGTTGCCCTTCTTCTTTGGTAAAGGCTACACATCGATCTGTATAGAGCATGGTTCCTCCACGTTGAATGATATCAGATACGTCTTTACTTTGCATTTCATAAATATCTCCAGTTAAAAGACCATTATACCCTCTTCGAATACCCATTACTCGTATTCCTTTAGCTAAAGCTGTCCGAACAACTGCTCGGATGGCAGCATTCATTCCTGGCGCATCTCCACCGCTTGTTAATACACCAATGGTTTTGATTGGTTTGCTCATCATTTTTCCCTCCGTTTATATGATGCCTGTATTTCTATTTTTTATCATTGAATATTTTTCGCCATTTATCTTTATTGTAAACAAACCTGATTTTATTTGCAACTAATTTTTCTATTTTAGGCTTTACGCTGAAGAATTATGTTTTTTTCGCCTACAATTTGTCTTAAAATATCTATACATGTCTCTTTTGGTTCAATCCACAGGTCTCTAGAAGCTTGTAATCGCTCTTTGGTTGCTTCAATATAAATCTGAACTGGTGTATCTCCCGAAAAACTTCTTAAAGTGGGGAGTATTTTTGTAGATAATACCTCTTCCTCTACCTCAATAGGAATCTTGATCCACAATACATATTGACCTTTTTCTTCTTGTTCTGCAAAGGGAATCAGTTTTTGACAAATTACCTTTGGTTCTTCTTCTTCTTGCTGACTGACTCTTCCTTCTACATAGTAAATCCCATCTTCTACTAATTGATTGGCTAATCTTTCATATTGTTGTGGGAAAATAATAACTTCAATGGTTCCATATAAATCTTCTATAGTAATAAAGGCCATCATTTTATTATTTCGGGTTGTTTTAATACTTTTTTCCGTTAATATTCCACCAATAACTACTTTTTTTCCATCTGCAAGATAAGGAGTTTCTACTTCTTCCATTTCCCCCTCTTCTAAGGTACGAGGCATGAAATCAATACTTTTAGCTGTTATATTAGCCAAGAGCTGTTCCTCGTGCTCTGCTAAAGGATGCCCACTTACATAAATACCTAATACTTCTTTTTCCGCAGCAAGCATGATCTTTTTTGGATATTCTTCTATTTTAGGCAGATCATCTTCCGGTGGGCCTGCTTTCTCAAAATCAAATAAATTCACTTGACCAATAATATTTCTTTTTTTACTTTGTTGGATACTGTCTATAATATTTTTATAAATCTCCATATATTGTTGTCTATAACCACCAAAAGAGTCAAAAGCCCCTGCTTTGATCAAACTTTCCAAGGCTCTTTTGTTAAGATCTTTTCCATCTAGTCGTTGACAAAAATCCGTCATACTATGAAAAAGCCCCCCCTTTTCTCTTTCTTCTACCATAGTATGAATAATATTTTTTCCTACATTTTTGACTGCACCCAACCCATAACGAATTTTCCCTTGGTATACCGAAAATTGATAATAGCCTGTATTTACATCAGGGGGTAATAAGCCAATCCCCATACCTTTACAGCTATTAATATATTCTGATACTTTGCTTGCCTGATCCATAACAGATGTCATTAAAGCTGCCATAAATTCCACAGGATAATAGGTTTTGAGCCAAGCTGTTTGGTATGCAATGACTGCATAGGCAGCAGCATGAGACTTATTAAAAGCATACTTTGCAAAATCTGTCATCTCTTCAAAGATTTCTGATGCCACTTCTTCTGAAATACCTTTTTGAATACAGCCAGGCACTTCATGCCCGTTACCATAAATAAAGTTCTTTCTTTCCTCTTCCATGACATCTGATTCTTTTTTAGACATGGCCCGTCGTACCAAATCTGACCGTCCAAGGGTATATCCGGCTAAATCCCGAACGATTTGCATGACCTGTTCTTGATATACGATACAGCCGTAAGTTGTATCTAAAATAGGTTCTAGCTCTTTACAAAGGTAGTTTATTTGTTCAGAATTCCGTTTCCCTTGAATATATTTAGGAATAAAATCCATGGGACCTGGGCGATAAAGGGAAATTCCAGCAATTAAATCTTCCAAACTCTGAGGCTGCAGTTCTTTCATAAACACTTTCATCCCACTACTTTCCAGTTGAAAGACACCCTCTGTCTTCCCTTGTGAAATCAGCTCATACACTTTCGAATCATTAAAACCAATTTTATCTATATCAATATCTAGCTGATGATTAAATTTAATTTGTTCCACTGCATTTTGGATAACTGTCAAAGTTCGAAGACCTAAAAAATCCATTTTCAATAAACCTAGCTCTTCTAAAGTATTCATTGGAAACTGGGTGGTAATAGCACCATCACTTGAGCTTAAAGGCACATATTCAACAACTGGATTTTCTGCAATAACAACTCCAGCTGCATGGATAGAAGAATGCCTTGGCAATCCCTCTAATCGCTGAGCCATATCAATTAAATATTTAATTTGTTCATTTTCTCGATAAAATCCTAGTAACTCAGGATTGACTTCTAAAGCCTTTTTTATCGTAATACCTAAGGTAGTAGGAATGGCTTTAGCTACTTTGTCTACTTCACTATAAGGCATATTTAAAGCTCTCCCTACATCCCGAATGGCTCCTCGAGCAGCCATCGTTCCAAAAGTAATAATTTGAGCTACATGATCTGTCCCGTATTTGCTTACTACATAATCAATCACTTCTTGCCGCCGTTCATAACAAAAGTCAATATCAATATCAGGCATACTAATTCTTTCGGGATTTAGAAATCGTTCAAAAAGCAGTTGATAAGCTAGAGGGTCAATATTGGTAATTTGCAAACAATAGGCAACAATACTTCCAGCTGCTGATCCTCGACCTGGACCCACAATAATACTATTATCTTTTGCATATTTAATAAAATCCCACACAATTAAAAAATAATCTACATAGCCCATTTCTTCAATGACTTTTAGTTCATAATCCAATCGTTCTTTTGCCTCTAAAGTGATATTTTCATAACGTTCTGCAAGCCCTGTTTCACAAAGCATTCGTAGATAAGAAGACGCATTATATCCACTGGGCACATCATATTTAGGCAGTTTTAATTCGTGAAATCGAAACTCTACTTCGCATCTTTCTGCAATTTTGTGTGTATTTTCTAAAGCTTCCTTTGCATAAGGGAAAAGCTCATACATTTCCTTAGGAGATTTAAGATAAAACTGCCCACCTTCATATTTCATACGATCTTCATCATCTACCGTTTTGGCTGTCTGTATACAAAGAAGAATATCATGGGCCCCTGCATCTTCCTTGAATGTATAATGAATATCATTCGTAGCCACCAAAGGGATACCTGTTTCTTCAGAGATTCTTAATAAGCCTTGATTTACATTGGCTTGTTCAGGATAGCCATGATCTTGTAATTCTAAATAAAAATGTTCTTTTCCAAAAAGCTGTTCATACCTGATAGCCGTTTCTTTTGCTTTCTCATAAGACCCTTGAGTTAGTGCCCTAGAAACAGGCCCAGCTAGACAAGCACTTAAAGCAATAAGGCCCTCATGATGTTTTTCCAGTAAGTCTATATCAATCCGGGGTTTATAATAAAATCCTTCTATAAATCCTGCTGATACAATTTTTAATAGATTTTGATATCCTGTATTGTTTTTAGCTAACAAAACAAGATGAAAATATTGTGAGTCTGTAGCCCCTTCTTTATCAAATCGAGTTCTCGGGGCTACATATACTTCACATCCAATAATGGGGCGAATGCCTTCTGCTCTACAAGCCTTATAAAAATCAATGACACCATACATGCCTCCATGATCCGTAATTGCAATGCTGTCCATTCCTAGTTCTTTCGTTCTTTTAACTAGCTCTTTAATCTTGGAAGAGCCGTCTAATAAGCTATATTCAGTGTGTACATGGAGATGTGCGAAGGGTAAGTTCATAATAGCTCCTCCTTTCTGTATATAAACTTTCTATTATTATACCTTAGGTGAACTTTTTTTCTTTTGAAAAAAAGATAGTATTATTGAAACTACTAGACATGCTATGGCTAAGTTAATCCATATTCTATTGTCATCTACTGGACAAGCACCTGGCGGAAGCCCCTTCCTTGATAAATAAATGCGAAAAAGAGCATATCCTGCAAGTAGCAAACCTGTATAAAAAGTAATTTGTTCAGTCCATTGAAGCACTTTTTTCATCATCTACCTCCCACTTTTATTCTCAACACTTTCTCCATCTTAGATTTCTCTTATATCCTTATATTATAACAAAAATCTCTGCTATTCTCCATCCCTATTATATACCACTTAATGAGAGAGAGTAAATTTTTCTAACTCTATCTTTAGCTGTCATAAAAAAAGTACAAGAAAAATTAATATAACATCCCTTTTTTCAGTAAACCAGGGCTTTTATAAACTAAGATAAACCTTCCCCACTCAAAATAAATTAAAGATATCCCCCTTAAGTAAGCCGTTTGTAGTATAATATAAATAAAATATTTTTTTAATACATAGGAGGACTTTTTTAATGAAACATGTCGAAGATTTAATTAAGTTAAAAAAGAGATTTGAAAAAAATTTTAATATTGTAGATTTTGGTGCCATTGGTGATGGTATACATAAAAACACTGTAGAAATCAATAATGCTATTTTAAGTGCATCAGATGCTGGTGGTGGTAATGTCATCATTCCTCGTGGAATGTGGCTGACAACTTCTATCCAATTAAAAAGTAATGTCAATCTTTATTTAGAGGAAGGTGCTGTTGTATCCTTTTCCAACGATGTCGCAGACTATCCTTTGATCCCCTCTAATTTTGAAGGAATTAGCTCTTATCGATGTATGCCAAATATTTATGGTGAAAACCTAGAAAATATATCTATTAGCGGTAGAGGAGTTTTTGATGGAAACGGTGAAAGCTGGAGACCTACAAAAAAAGTTAAGTTAACAGAAAGCCACTGGAATAACCTCGTGGAAAGTGGTGGTTATATACAAGAGAATAGAATTTGGTGGCCTACCAAAGAGGCTTACAATGCATCAAAAACAGGATTTTCAAACTTTAAATTAGAGGATTTTGAAGCAGCAAAAGTTTTCTTTAGACCTGTTTTACTGGGATTAACAAATTGTAAAAATATACTTCTACAGGGTGTTACTTTCCAAAACTCTCCTGCTTGGTGCCTACATCCTAGGCTATGTGAAAATATTTTAATCCAAGACATCAATGTAAGAAATCCTTGGTTTTCTCAAAATGGTGATGGACTAGATTTAGAATGCTGTAAATATGCCATTATAGAAAACTCCACCTTTGACGTTGGAGATGATGCTATTTGTATGAAATCCGGAAAAGACGAAGAGGGTAGAAAAGTTGGCGTACCTACAGAACAAGTGGTTATACGAAATTGTACTGTGTACCATGGCCATGGCGGTTTCACTGTCGGAAGTGAGATGTCTGGTGGAGTAAAAGATATTTTGCTACAGGATTGTACCTTCCTTGGAACAGATGTAGGTCTAAGATTTAAAAGTTGTAGAGGACGAGGCGGTATTGTTGAAAATATAACTATGGAAAGAGTCACAATGAAAAATATTGGAAACCAGGCTATCACCTTTAATACTTATTATGCGGCAAATGGTAAACCAGATGAGGTCATAGAATTTTCCGAAAAGACCCCTGTTTTTAGAAATATAAAACTAAAAGATATTATATGTGATGGTGCAAAAACAGCTATAGAAATTACAGGGTTGCCAGAAATGCCTATTCATAATATCCAATTTGATAATGTTACTATGAAATCCAGAATTGGTGTTACCTGTAAGGATGCCGAAAACATTACATTCAATCATGTAAATGTCTTATCTGATGAAGAAAACAACTTTCTCGTTGCAGATTGCAAAAACATAACCTACAATCATGTGGAAAATTTAAAATTAAAAGAAAGTTAAACCATTGTAAATTATTTTTTAGAACATAAAAAATAAGACTTTGGGATAAGAGTCCCAAAGTCTTGTTTTTTATGTTCTAAGTTATTTATTATAGATTCGATAGATCAATGTAGCTGCTTCTGCTCTTGTTGTTTTATCTAGTGGGTTAATTTTTCCTTCACTTCCTAAAATTAAACCATTGTTTACAACGGAGGTAATAGCCTCTTCTGCATAAGAAGCAATCTGTTCTCGATCTTGGAATTGATCTAATACTTCCTTGTTTCTAGGTTCTTCTAATTTATTCTGCAGCTCCATTGCTCGTGCCACCATAACCATCATATCTTGTCTTGATATTTCGGCTTTAGGATTGAATAG
>JAAZLH010000432.1 GCA_012799415.1 Candidatus Epulonipiscium sp.
TCAATTCTCTGCTCCCCCCAATTGGACAATCTGTGGATAGGCAAGGAATATTCAATGATGCCGCTTCTAACAATGAATTTGGCATCCCTTCAAACAGGCTTGTCAAAACAAAAAGAGATGAATTATACTCAATTCCGTGCCAATCAGCTTTTATTCCATGATAAATAATCTTGTTTTCAATTCCTAATTCTTTGGCTTGTTTAAAAAAGTCATGTTTTTCTGGTCCATCGCCATACACATCAAGAAAATAATCATCATGGTGCATAGAAAACAACTTAAAGGAATTTAAAAGCAAAGCAATATTTTTTTGTTTCACTAGTCGACCTACAAATAAAACATTCTTTTTTCGTTTTACATCAGTTAAATTTTCTGGAATAAATGATAAATTTACAGGATTATAAATCACACGATCAGTAGCTTTTACTCTTTTTTTTCTATACCATTTCATGGCATCATTGGTTTGAAATACACAACCGCTAGCATTGCTAAATGCTCTTTTAAGCAGTTGTCGATAGAGAAAACTATATTGATTAGGATCGTTGCGTTCGGATAAAATATATGGGATTGTAGTATTTCTTAATGTAAAATAAGTGTAGATGCAAACGTGCTTTAAAAAACTAATAACAATATCCGGGTGAACTTCTAAAAAGTACTTACGCATAATTCTAACGCGACTTAAAAAACGTGTTCTTTTCTTAACACCACTTAGTAAGGGTACTAAATTTACATTGGGATTCAAAGAATAAAAACTCTTTTTTTCACTTGTTGAAATCATTAAAATAGTCACTTCATGCCCAAGTTTACAAAATTCATCGGACAAAAGTGAAACAACTCTTTCAGCACCACCACTTCCCATGGCAGAAACAGTTAAAACTATACGCATAACACTCCTCTATTAATGTTAAAAATATTCTATAAGACTTGTTTTAATATGAATATTCTCCAACTTTAATTCTTTCTTGATTAACATTTAAAAATAAAATTCCATCTTATATAATGCAATTGATCAAAGTCTTAGCATCGTTTTTAGTATATCAATTCTTTATACCTAAAGCAATAGTTCAAAAAATAGTTTTCACAATCAAATTAAAATTAATAATATAAAATAACTCAATTATACTAGACATTTTGTACATTATTAGGTCTTAATTCAGCGAATTTATCAATTGAATGATATCCTGCTAAACCCATCATTATAAAAAGTATTTTTGAATAATAAGAAACTTGACCTATATCCAATAGAATCATAATAAATAAATATATGAATATAAATGTGAATTTTTTCAAAGAGATAGACTTTATGAAGAATATAAAATATGAAAAATAAAACAATAAAAAACCAAATACTCCCCCGTTCACCAATAACTCAATAAAATTATTGTGAGAATAAACCGGACGACCTAAAAAAGGGGCTGCATTAATAGCATAATTAGCGGGACCGTATCCAAAAATAGGTTTTCCAGAAAAGAGTCTTAGTCCTATCGAAATCATATTCATCCGTTCAGAGGTGGATCCGTCTACTGAATCATTACCCAAAAATGTTTGTATCATAACTGAAAATCGTTTGGATATAGAGGAAAAATATGGCAATTGCAATGCTAATATTCCTATAATAAATAATCCCGACATAAAAACTAAAAATCTAAATGATAGTCCGTACTTTAATAAATAAGTGATTATAGTCCCCAGCGCCAAAATTATAAGCGCTTTTTTTGAACCGCTTGCAAGAACAAGAATAACAATGAATGGAACAAATAATAAGTATCTTCTTTTTTTATAATAGATAGCTATAAAGATACAAGCAATAGATCCCATAGCAGCCTGCATTCCAAAATCATTAATCTGGGCATTGTGGATTAAAAGTCACCCCGTTCTTCTTAACTAAGATGTCGTAATCAGAAATTTCACTCATTAGTATTGGTTTCCCTAGTGCCAATCCTTCGAGTATTGCGTTGGGCAGCCCTTCATAAATACTAAATAAAGCAATAATATCCATTTTAGTCATTTCATCAATGACATCGTTTGTTGTATCATACATTATTAAATTATTTTCCA
>JAAZLH010000072.1 GCA_012799415.1 Candidatus Epulonipiscium sp.
AAAATAAAAAAGACAATGCTTTAAGTATTGTCTTTTTGTCTTTTTAGATTATAATGATGATAGATTATAGTATTACAAAAATCATTAGTATTAAGATCTAATCTTTTTGAGTATGTAGGTATAGCAGTACCTACATATTTTTTTATGTCTGAATATGGAATATTAAATCTTTCGGGAAACTTTATACCCATACTTTTCCTGTAAAAATTCATACCTTTAGGATATAATTTCAATCTTGCACCCTTTATATAAAATTTATCATTAACCTTTTTAAATTTTTTTGCTTTTTTAAATTCATCGAGACTAACATCATCTACTGGTAAATCGGTCAAATATGCCGTCAAATAAGCTCCCAAATTGTCGATATTCATTTTTGAGATACTTTGTACATTAACAAAACCTAAACCCCATATAGACGAAATTAGAGCGTTTGGAATATAAATCTTATCTAAATCTATAAATTTAATTAATATATGAGCATGCCAAGCTCCTCTATTTTGAGGTTCAACAACTGTAATATACTCAATTCTAGATATTTCTTTATACTTATATCTCAATCTTTTCATAAACTTATCTAAATCACGATATAATTTATCTGTATCTTGCATATTTTCAGCATAAGTTAAGGTAATGAAAAGTTCATTATTCAAACCACAAAAATTATTATTAATTAAATATCTTAATTTCTTAAAAGTTTGCCTAAAAGAATTTTTGTTACTTAATCTATCATCATTCTTTTTAAATTTTCTAATTTCTCCTGTGCTTAATATCAAATAATTATCATCATCAAGCTTTTTGATATTATTCTGATTATTATATTTTTCCAAATATTGAACCTCGATAATATCATTTGTAACAGTTAAAGTTACATTTGCATAATCAGGAATAATACATTCATTCCTAACAAATTCATTTTTAACAAATTCAATCATAATTATATTTTTTAGATATATTTACATCAATAAACCTAAAACGACCTTTCATTCAAATTTCAACGTTTCAGCATTTTTTCCAAAGAAAATTCTCGTAATGTTTAATCATAATCAAGTTAATAAGGAAGAAAGTCCTAAACAGACTGACAAAGTAGTAGGGAACCCCCGAAGACCCCTCCCTACTTTGTCAGTCTGTTCTAAAACTTACTACCTTTTCAAATTATTATATAAAACAATAAGAAGAATCAATATTCAGATAAAAACTTACACAAAGTTTCATGTACTTGAACAGCTAACTCAGAAATAGCTTCATCTTTCGTTTCACCTGTTGCATCCAATCTATCTTCTAAAAGTTCATAAAAATTTGGACTAAATTCATAACTCAAAGATGTTCCCTTAAGATCTAACATAATTTTAAAATCAATAAATTCTGTCATACAATTTTCTCCTTTTAAGAATCTTCATCTTCTTTTCTTTTTTCAATTAATTTTTTAATCCTTAAATCATAAATCTTTTCAACCTCTGAAATAGGAATACAAATAAAATATCCCTGAGGACCTTCATAACGATAAGAATTAATTAAATTATCCCTAACTATCCAATTATGAACAAGTTGACGACTTACGTTATATTTATTACAAACATAACCAGGCGAAACAAATTGACCTTTTAATTCTTTATTAACTTTTTGATTAAATTCTTCATAATCTGAAAAATCAATATACATAATTTAACCTTTCGTTTACTTCTTTAACTAAATTATATCACAGGTTTAC
>JAAZLH010000416.1 GCA_012799415.1 Candidatus Epulonipiscium sp.
CAAGAAGGAGTGTGTTTAACGAAGAAGAAAAATACAAACTTATTCCTCTTCGCTATCCACGCTACCAACTATCGGAATGGAAAACTGCAAAGGTCCAGCCGAACTACCACATCCAAGTGAACCGTATGTACTATTCCGTTCCGTATGAATATGTCCAAAGTCAGGTTGATGTCAAAATAACTCCGGACCTAATAGAAGTATACTTCAAAGAAATGAGAATTGCATCACATAAAGTATTAAGAGGTGATATTGGCCAGTACTCTACTAACCCCAATCACATGCCTGACAATCATAGGAAATATCTTGAACACACGCCAGACCAAGTTAGAGATTGGGCAAAAGAAATAGGTCAAAATACAGAAAAGTTTGTAGATTACATCCTAGATAATAATACCCAGAAGAAAGCTTTAATGATTCTATCATCATTAAAAAACCTCACTAAATATTATTCTAATTACCTTATTGAAGAAGGCTGCGAGACATTAATGACTATTTCGCGAGTACCTACCTTATCAGTGCTAAAAACTATACTAAAACGAATGAAAAATAGTAGGAAATCTAAAGAAAAAGGAACTTTAAACGAGACAAAAACAGATAATGACTATGGGTTTGTCAGGGGTGCTAATTACTTTGGAGGTATAAAAAATGAGAAATGAAGAAACATTACGTAAATTAAGTGAAATGCATTTAAGTGGTATGGTAGAAATTTATCAGGAACAAACTAAAAACTCAGATTATGAAAATATGACTTTTTATGAACGTTTCAACCTAATTGTGGATTATGAATATTCCCGCCGTCAATCTAACAAGTTAAATAGACTAATAAAACAAGCAACCTTAAATGACCCAACTGCATCCATTGAAGGAATCGAGTATCACCCTGATCGTCACTTAGACAAAAAACAAATTCTTGAACTAGCAACTTGTAATTACATACGCAATTACAATAACATTATTCTTATGGGTGCTTCAGGTAACGGTAAGACATGGATTTCCAATGCATTTGGTACCCAAGCATGTAGGCAGTTCTTCAAGGTAAAATACATTCGTTTGCCAGAATTAATTGATGAGTTAGAAGCAGCTAAATATGCTGCAGATGGTAGTTATCGTAAGATTGTATCAAAATACAAAAAAATTGACCTTCTTATAATAGATGAATGGATGCTTACCCCTTTAACACAAGTTGAAGCTATTCATGTTTTCGAAATAATTGAAGCGAGGCTAAATAAAGCATCTACTATATTTTGCTCTCAGTTTGCTCCAGAAGGATGGCATACTAAAATAGAAAATGTACAAATTGCTGATGCTATACTGGATAGAATTGTACATGGGTCTTATAAGATACTTATTGATGGTGAGATTTCTATGCGAGAGCGTCATGGAATAAATAAGCTAAGACAAAACAACTAATAATGACTATTAGAGAGTTCCTATATAGGGGGCTCTCTAATAGATTTGGTCCTGTTATGGCACTGGGTGGTTCGATTTGAGGCACTGGGTGGTCCGAAAGTAGGCATTGATGGTCTGTTTTACAGGCAATATTCAACTATCCATCTCATTTCCATTTTATCATGAAAATAAAGTTCTTCAAGGGATTTAGGCAGGGATAAAGATTAGGAAATAAGGTTTAAGGATGAAGGAAATCAAGGAATTTCAAGGGTTTAAAGAAATTAAGGAAAAAAAGGAGAAAGGGAAAGGGAAAAGATGAATGAAAATAAAGTTCTTCAAAAGAAACCAGGATTAAGGTGGGAAGGAGTAAGGGA
>JAAZLH010000073.1 GCA_012799415.1 Candidatus Epulonipiscium sp.
CAGGATTTATTGAGGGTACTCGAAGATCCAGCTCAAAAAACAAAGAATTGGCATCTTTCTATCTCAATTCACGAGGAAATCTTGTTGTTGATATGGCAAGTAGTAGTGGTAGTACGACTTTAGGATCCCTAGAAAAGAGCCTAAACAGTTGGTGGGGTAGATTTGATGACGTGGATTTTGAAATTCGGCTGTATGGAGACAAATATGATATAGAAGTGGATATTTATGTAGATGAATATGATTGGAATCGTTATATGACTGACACAAAGAAAAGGGATTTGTTAGATAAAATATATAACGATATTATTTATGATTTTCCCTCAGCAGAGATCTATGGATCAATTTATGATGAACACTACACAAATGAAAAGTTAAATTCTTTCTATTTTAGTTCTTCCGGTTCTTTGACTTTAAGATAAGTGAACCTAAGTTGATACTATACTTAAAGTAAAAAAACAAATGAAAAGGGACGGTTCTTATGGTAGTAGCCATAAGAACCGTCCCTTTTAAATGAGGAGGGTAAAAATAAAAGTAGTAATGAATTAGAATTAGTCTAGATAGACCCCTTTAAGGAAATTTAATATTATGAAGCGGTTATACTAAAAACTCTATAATCTCCTCTATTTTCTTAGCACCAAAATAGATTTCTTTGTCATTGACAACAATAGCTGGCACACTCATAATTTTAAATTGTTTTTTAAGTTGGGGGAAAAGTGAAATATCAATCATTTCAGCTTCAATATTGGGATTTAACATGGCAATTCTTTGAGCGGCTACAACTACATCCGGACATAAATGACAAGATAAGGAGACACATATCTTTATATTACTAGGTTTACGGAGGTTTTTAATTTTTTCTATTATTTCGGGATCCATTCCTTGACCTGGACCTGCTAAATTATAGATTGCAAGGACGAAAGAGTTAAGCTCATGGCCACCAGGTATACCATGGAATTTTACACCACTATATTGTTTGTTCTCATCAAACAAGGCTACAATGGGGAACTTGTCAGCCTTGATTACTTTTTCCATAGGAGGATTTTCATCTTTCGTATAAGTTTCTATAAAAATGCGGTCGCTAAGCTTACCTATGTTTACAATAAAATCCCTTAGTTCAATGGATTTTGGATTATTTAAATCTACAATAGAAACCAAAGTAATATTTTTTTCAAGTTTAGTAAAAATGCCTTTTAGTTGTTCTTTTATGGCATCACTTAAAAAATCATTGGGGGAAGTGATTTCTTTTTGTGTTGCCACAGCATCATTTTGGTTTACTGAATTTTTTTTAGGCATAGTTGGGGGAGCTTCGTCAGTAATACCAAGTCGTTCTTTTTGTGCAGATACGTATTTTTCGGCATCCGTTGCTGCAATAGCCCCATCGGCTACAGCAGTTACAATTTGCCTTAGGGATTTTGGACGAAGATCACCGGCAGCATAAACACCGGGTATATTCGTTTCCATATTTTCATTTGTAGGAATATAGCCATCTTCATCTAGCTCTACATGTTCTTTAAAGAGAGCTGTAGCAGGAGAATAGCCTACGAAGATAAAAATGCCAAAGGTTTGGTCTTCTTCAGAAGCATGGTATTCGAAAGTTTCTTTTGTTATGTTATTGATAAAGGTAGCAGAGGTAAGCATCTCTTTTCCTCTTGCTTCCACAATTTCTGTATTAAATTTTACTTCAATTTTAGGATGGGATAGTACGCTGTCAGCAATGGTTTTGGCACAAGTAAATTCTGGTTCTCTAGCAATGACAGTTACTTTTTTAGCAAAACGGGTAAGAAAAATAGCTTCTTCGGCAGCAGCAAAACCAGCACCAATAACGAAGACATCTAAACCTTCAAAGAACTCTCCGTCGCAAGTAGAACAATAAGCAACTCCTCGACCTGTAAATTCCTCTTCGCCAGGAAAACCAAGTTTACGAGGGGTAGCTCCTGTAGCAATAATAACGGCTCGTCCTTTGTATACACCCTGATTTGTATAAAGTAGTTTCACATCTTCAGAAAAATCTACCCTTTCAATTTCACCTGATACGATTTCTACACCAAAATCTAAAGCGTGGAGACGCATATCTTCCATTAGCTTAGGACCTGTTGTGTGCCGTATGCCAGGATAATTGACAAGCTCATTGGTGGTCATAGCTTGACCACCGACTTGTTCTTTTTCTATAATTAAAGTATTTAGTTTAGCTCGTCCTGCATAGATGCCAGCAGAAAGGCCAGCAGATCCACTACCAATAATAAGCAAATCATATATTTTGTCCATTTGAACCTCTTTTCTTTTATAGTTTACCTACTAAATCAAGGCTTGGTGTTAGAGTTTCAGCACCAGGAGTCCAGTTTGCTGGACATACTTGATCACCATGAGAGGCTACAAATTGGGCAGCTTGTACTTTTCTGAGTAGTTCTTCTGCATTTCTGCCAATACCTAAATCATGTACTTCGTAAGCTTTGATTTCTCCTTCTGGATTGACAATAAAGGTACCGCGTAGTGCTTGTCCTTCTTCCTCAATCATAACACCAAAAAACCTTGAAAGAGTGCCAGTAGGATCTGCAAGCATTGGATATTGGATTTTTTTAATGGTTTCAGAGGCATCAGCCCATGCTTTATGAACAAAATGAGTGTCAGTAGATACAGAATAAATTTCGCATCCAATTTCCTTAAATTGCTCATAATTATCTGCTAAATCACCAAGTTCTGTGGGGCAAACAAAAGTAAAGTCTGCTGGATAAAAGAAGAAAACGGACCAATGTCCTTGTAATGCTTTTTCTGTCACTTC
>JAAZLH010000440.1 GCA_012799415.1 Candidatus Epulonipiscium sp.
CCTCCTATTACAACAAGATCTTTTTTCATAATTATTCTTTCGTCTCTTTCTTTAAAATTGGAGTGCCTTTTTCATAATAATTTATTTCGGTCATTTTTTTATGTTTTTCTCTCGCAATTATTTTTAGGACTAAACTCTCACAATAGCCACCTTGGCAAACTCCCGCACCCGCTCTCGTGCGTTTTTTAATTCCTTTGATAGTATCGCTACCAACCGGACTATTAATACTAGCTATTATTTCCTGTTCAGTTACCATTTCACATTTGCATATAATATTTCCATGAAGCGGTTTCCTGTTAATCAATTCGCTTTTTTCTTTAGTTGTTAATTCTTTAAATGGTTTGCTTTTTTTTATAAACTTTTGGTAATTAGTTTTCTTGATTAAAGGATACTTACCAGCGATCATCTTTATTAAATATTCCGCAATCGCCGGAGCTGCAGTTAAGCCTGGAGAATCGACTCCACCTAAATGATAAACTTTCGGATTAGAAAGCGATTCTTTCAGATAAAAATCTTCATAATTAGATGAAGCTCTAACACCAGCGAAAGTACGAATATTAGCATCAAAGGGAATGTTTTTAGCTTGCTTCATCGCTTCGTTTTTGACAAAATTTAACCCTTCTTGAGTAGTAGAGACATCGGTTTTATCACTAATAATTTCAGCATTAGGTCCCACTAAAATATTTCCGTGAGTTTGAGGAGTTAACAATACCCCTTTACTCTTTTTGCTGGGTAAAGGATATAAGACTCTCTTTAAATAACCATCTACGCTATGGTCTAAAACGAAATATTCTCCTCTTTTGGGAATAATATGAAACGGCAAATCCGTTTCTATCATCTTGGCTACCTCATCGCTAAATACTCCAGCAGCGTTAATAATACCCTTCGTTTTAAATTCAGTTTCATTAGTTTTGATAAGATAATAATTATCTACTTTTTTAATATTAATTACTTCATTATTTAAAAACACTTCTAAACCATTAGCACTAGCATTTTCTAATAAATTAAAACATACCTCCCAAGGAAAAGTTACCATCGTCGTCGGTAAACTTAAAACTCCCACTAAATCATCTCTTAAATTAGGTTCTTCTTGAAGCGCTTCTTCTTTACTTAAAATAAAAGCTTCCTTAACACCATTATAATGGGCTCTTTTTTTAAGGCTATTTAATGTTTCTAAATCATCCTCATCATGGGCAACAACAAAAGCTCCTGTCTTCCTTAAAGGAATACTGAGTTCTTCTTGATACTTCCGATATAACTCATTACCTCTAACACAAAGCCGTGCTTTTAAAGTGTCTTCCTTAGGATCATGGCCAGAATGAATAATCCCACTATTGGCAATAGTTTGCCCATTAGCAAGATCACTTTCTTTTTCAAGAAGCGCTACTTTTAACTGATATTTAGATAACTCCCAAGCGGCAAATGAACCTACTATCCCACTCCCAATTACAACAAAATCATACATACAATTCTCCTTATCAAAAGAAAAAAGAAAAAAACGTTAAACTACATTTTTTCCTCTTCTACTCTTTTTTTAATATTAACTTTTAATCGCTTTTTTAAAGCAATTAAATTATAACCTAAAATACCCTTAATTTCAAGCCACCTAACTTTGCTTGTTTGGTATTTTTTCTAATTATTTTAGACAAATACCGCAAGTTTTACTGCATTATTGTTGTCCTAACTAAAATAATTTCTTTTTCTTAACTATCTTTATTTACTTTTAAGACTCTTTTTATCAGTTTTTACTTTCGATTAAATATTTCAAGAGACCAGCATCAATTTAATTATTATCCGTCTCTTTTATTTCTACAACTGGTTTTCCTTCTAAAATTGCCGTTAGGGGAATAAGTAAATAAGCGAGCCAAGAAACTGCCCATGCACCATAAAAATAACCTAAACTATAAAAAATGATAGTTGCTAAAAAAGGCATCAGCGCTGTTATTAAATAATTATTAGGCTTGTTTTCAACTAAAATCGTAATCATAAACGGTAATAGAAGAATTTGCCAAAAATAAGCCCAATTACTAAACATTAAGCCAAAAACAATAAACAAAACCAAGCTAATTAAAAAACTTGTTAAAACTATTATTCTTTTAATCCCTTTTTTAATATCAAAACCAACTTCAATATATCCTGCATAAATTAAAACA
>JAAZLH010000417.1 GCA_012799415.1 Candidatus Epulonipiscium sp.
GATAGTGTCAAGTTACTGTAGGAAAATTTTTTTCAAAAAATAGTCCTGTATCTTATCTAAAACTAAGCACCACGTATAGACTTAAGGTATTCTCTAGCCCAAGTCCGTTTTCCAGTATTTAAAAGCGTGATATTATTTATGCTTTCATTCACTACTTGATTCATTTTCTTTTTCATGATTCTTTGATCTAATTTCATGATTCGTTCTTGCTTTTTATTGTTTTCTTTTTTCTGTTTTAGCGCATCATAGATCTCTCCACCATTTTCCCTATACACCCTTAAATAGGCCATTTGGTCAGCCCCTTCTATACTCCAGCCTAAAGGCCTTGAGCTTAATCGGGCGGATAAAATATGGCTAATGTGTCCCTCTGCACTGCAGCCAATATATGATGTGTCATAACGATTGATAATGCCTACCCAGTTGTTTAAGATATATCGACGTGAATCCTGTACCGCTGTCTTTTTCGTTTCTTTTTCGGTTTCTTCCAGGATCTGCTTAAATAGTTCCCTTACTCTTTTTTTGTCATGACAATGGATGCTATCCCATAGGTCTGAGGTAAAGTGTGGCAGATGAGCAGTAGCCTTTTTTATATACTTAGACAAGTGGAAGTAATCAAGTACATACTTGCTTTTAGGAATCCAATTCAGACCTTCTTTGATCCATTTAGCACCGTCGCCAGATAAATAAATTGTTTCTATCTGATCTACTTTATATGCTTGATCGATATAGTTTGCCACCTCTAACCATAGATCTTCACTATTCATTTGGCTGCCTGTAAAATAACGCTTGTTGATCAATTTAGCTCGCCCTGGACTTACTAGCTCTTTTCCTTCATGAACATAGATCAGTTTAATCTGTTTATTACTTCCATCTTGCATTGCTACATGGTCTTCATCCGCCTCAATATAAAGTACAGGTACGATTTTGTTTTTCTCTTTAATAGAAACAGAATCATTTCCTACAATGCCTAGATTTCGAATACTGTTCATCACTGTTTGTTTGCTGACAAGTACCTCTTTTGATACATTCCGACTACTTTTTTCATAAGATAAATCCAAAGATTGATTGATGAGTTCTGATTGGTAGGAAAGATCCATGCGATCATGGGGGTCGATGCCTAAGCTATGATCTGATAAATAGGCATACTCACTTTTTTTCTTATGCTTATAATAGGTGCGCTCATAGTCAACAGCGCCAAAGGTGGTTAGTAGGGTTTTGGGATCATTTCTTCTTTGGATGTACCATGATTTTTTACGTGTATTTGATTCACGTATGATCTCATCACCCATTTCTAAGACTGTTTTTATTAGCTTTGCACCTACTTGATCAAGCATCTGTTTAGTTGCTGAAATATATAGGGAGATATCTTTATGGCCTGTAAACAGTTCCTCCATATTTGTTGTGTTTTCCTTAATGATTTTTTCAAAAAGTTGTTGTATAATAGTATTCATGAGAATAGCTCCTTTCAAATTTTGTTATGGTGTTGCGTGGCACTTCTATCATAACATAAAGGGCTATTCTCTTTTATTTTTTTCCTACAATTATTTTACACTAAGTACCTAAATCTTTGTATTATGAATATAGTAAGGACAAATGTATAATCAAGAAAAATGTAAAGACCCTATTTTTAATGAACTAGGAAATTTGGAACCCTCGCAAGCAAACGAATTTTCCTAGTTCATTAAAAAGGATACATAGGCGTATAGGACAATGAGAAATTCTTTCTATCTTAAATAATTTACAAGTTCTCCGTGTGTCTTTTTAATTTCTTCAATAACCAATTTTGCAATTTCATAGGCACCTATTTCACTAAAATGTGTGTTATCCTCAATACCATCTGGATATTGAACATATTGATCTGGATGAACATGAACAAAAATAGATTTAGTCACTTCTGGACCTAGTTGATTAAAAAGACTTTCACTTCTTTGATGCAAATCAAGAAGTGGAATGTTTTCTTCTTTGGCTAATTGACGTATGGCATCTGGATAATCACCTAGGGTATTTACAATTTTCCCTTTTTCATCAAAATTTCTTCTATGAACAGGTGTAACCAATATAGGATTAGCTCCTCGTTTCCTAGTCTCATTGATATAAACCATTA
>JAAZLH010000418.1 GCA_012799415.1 Candidatus Epulonipiscium sp.
GCCTAACAGCCCGTGCTTCTGGAGTTAAGGGAAAATGTCGTTTGTAATAGTTCCTAACTCCCTCACGAAACTGCCGATAGCTAGCTGTACAACCAAATTGCTCAATCCATCTGTTTTCATCTAGTGGAACTGCTTGACTTGTTAATTGCCCTCCAAGCCACTGTGTTTCTTCTGTTAAAATAACCTTTTTCCCCATTCGGCATGCACCTAGTGCAGCTGCATAACCACCTAATCCTCCACCAACAACAATGATATCTGCATTCCATTCTTGCCTCATGATAAGCCTCCTTTAAAGTATAGGTTTTTATTTTAAATCTCCATATTCTGTCTGTATTGACTAGGAGATACTCCTGTGTACTTTTTAAATGTTGTTGCAAATGTACTTGGACTTAAATACCCTACTTTTTGTCCAATTTCATTCACTGCCATATCTGTATCTTTTAAATATGCTTTTGCATGAGAAATCCGTATGCTATTAAGATATTCTACAAAATTAATACCAAATTCTCTTTTAAAGAAGTTTGAAAAATATTTAGGGCTAGTTTCTACTAATTCAGCCATACTTTCTAAGTAAAGCCCTTCCATATAATGTAGATTAATATATTCCATAATAAATATCTTATTTAGCTTATTTTCTTTGCTTTTTTCAATTTTCTCAGCCGCTTGCTGTATCATTGCTTCTAGTAGCCATCGAATTTCTTGGTCTTCTGCATCTTCATTCAGCATCTTCATAAAGTTTTCTTCGATCTGAAAAATGGCTTCTTCTTGATAATCACAAAATCCTAACGTAGCAATGATACTATTAAATATCTCTGTTACAATATTAATATACTTCGTATAAGCAATATCTTGCTTTATGTTTTCATCTAAAATTTCATGAATAAAAGCAATACAATCCTTTGCATTTGCACTTAAGATAAAATGATAAATTTTATCTTTTACATCATTCGGAAAATAAATATGATGTTTGTATTCTATTTGTTCTCGCCCTATCACTTGCTTAGACGGAAATATGCTACGATAAGATTTACATACTTGTAAATCTTGGTATGCTTGTGAAAATTCATGTTCTTTTGAGTAGAAGTTACTTCTATAAATAACAGGAATATGATCTTGTAAATTAAAATTATTTAATATTTGTTGTAATAATATTCTTATTTGATTTTCTTTATATTCTAACGGCATACCAATAATAGAAATGATCTCATGGGTTCCAATAGGCATAAAAAAACAATCTGTAAAATAATTTTGTAGTTTTGTTTTAATATCAATTTCTATTTTATTTAATGGTAAAGATATAGGCTCTTGTACTGTTGGCTTTTTATAAAAAGCAAAGGATATCATCATATACTTCTTATTTGTATAAAAAGTTGCAAAGTATTGTTGAACATTTTTGCTTAAGTTTGTATCCCATTTTTTTGTTTGAATCAGTTCTAAAACAACTCTCTTTTTAACATCTATCCCCATAGCATCCACTTGTTCCACCAAGGTATTCTTTTCTTCTTGCATCTTGATAATATTAGTTTTAATAAATGTCCAATAATCCTTCCCCTTATAATCGATAGGACCTACAATTTCTGCTATTTTTTTTATAGGACGATAGAGGTATATACTTAATAAAATAGCTATACCAATTCCTGAAATCATATTTAAAACCAAAATTCCTTGATTAATTTGAATGGCCTTAAACATATCTATATAACTCACTGGTGCTGCATGAATGTAGGTGTAATTATTATAGGAAGAGCGTACAATAGAATATTCAAATTGCTGCTTCCCTTTCATTTTTATATCAGTTCCTATCATTTCATTTGTTTCTATCTCCTCTAAAGAAATAGGATCTCCAATGGTTATAATCACATTTTTTTCTTGATCTAATATTGTTAAAGATGTACCTTGGAAAATATTATTTTCATTCACATAATCAAATAGCTTTTGCTTATCAATGAAAATAAGAATAGAGGGGCTGTAATAATTCATCATATTACTATTCACTACAGCAATAAGTTCCTTTTTCTGATTTCCTTGGAACTGATTTGTATAAGTACTTGGTGGCAATACTTTTGTCGGATGTTTAGTATAATTAAAGTTACTCCAAAAACTAGCATTATATTTTTTATTGCTATATCTTTTTTCAAACAACTCTTCTACATCTATTGTTCCTTGTGTTGTAATAGCCAAGTCTGAATTAGCAAAATAAATAACAATTTCTTCTATATAAGGTTGGGAAGAACCTAATTCCAATAGATTTTTTCTTATTTGATTTACTACTAGCATATCTAAATTTTTGTGTCCCTGTGCTTTATATATATTCGATTGTTTTCCTTTGATCACATCTACTGTATGTAAGGTATCATCAATGGATTGAAAAGCCCGATCAAAAGAATGAATCATATTTTGGATGACAAGACGATTATTCTGTTTTATTTGACTATACATAGCTGTCATGGAGTTTTTAAAAAGAATATAATTAAAAACAAACATGACTACAACAAGAATAAAAAAAGATAGAAATATTCTTACTATATTTTTGTTGTAGCGTTGCTTTTTTTCATGCATCGTCTCCCATTGCCTCCTCTAGAATCTTCTCTCTTTACTAGGACGTTAAATAACCACTAGGCTGTTTATAACATATTATTCGCATGTTCAATCTATAGGCCTATTATATCATAATTCAATAAAAACTTAATCTCCTATAGGAGATTAAGTCATAATCTGTATTTGCTCTTTTGTCACCACATGAGCTGGTAATTTTCCCTGTAATACTTGCTCTATATCGTACAATGCACCTAAAGTCATATATTGCCTCATATCGATGGTTGGACCTGCCATGTGAGGTACTAAAATTACATTAGAAAGCTCTCTAAGACCACTATCAATAGGTAGTGGTTCTTTTTCATAAACATCTAGTACAGCTTTGAATCTTTGTTTTTGTAATTCTAGTATTAAAGCTTGTTCATCAATAATGCCACCTCTAGCCGTATTAATAAGAAGAGCACCATCCCGAATTTTTTGGAGTTTTTCTGCATTCATCATATGATGAGTTTCTGGGGTATAGCCAGCATGAATAGAGACGATATCAGATTGCTCAATAGCTTCATCTAGGCTAACAATTTGTATGTTTTCATAAGGCAAACTTGCCGGATCTACGTAAGGATCATAGATCAAAAAATTTACATCAAAAGGCTTCAAAAATTCTATGACGTAGCGTCCCACTTGTCCAAGTCCTACCATCCCAATGGTTCTATAAAATAATCCTTCATTATAATATTTATCTACTCTCCATAAGTTATGATTTTTCATACTTCGATCATAATGTGGAATATCACGAAGCGCAGCGAGTGCATAGGCAATTACCGCTTCTGCTACTGATTTTGCCATTTGATTCGCTTGATTGCTTAGTAAAATAGAAGTTTCATCAAACATATTACTTTCTATATAAGATTTCATACCTCCCCCTAAAACAGTAAGCAATTTTAATTTCGGACATTTCTTGAGTACTTCTGTCTTGAAAGGTGGACAACCCCAACCAAAAATACAAGCATCTTTATCATACAGTTGTTCTGCCAACTCTTCTTCAGTCCACTGTTGATCTTTTTTAGGGTTCCAAGTAAATTTAACATTTTTCATTTCATCCATTTTTTCCCGTACTTTAGATGTAAAAAAAGTATCTCTAATATACCCATCTGGCAATGTAATTAACACTTGATAAGGATCCATTGCTTTCCCCCCTATTTTCTTTCATCTATAGATATAAGAGTACCATATTTATGAAAGTTATTAAAGTTAATCATTGATTCAACTGAAATACCTTCAGGAATAACTATATCACCTTCCTGACTCATAGTAAGTTCAATGGTATCCTGCCCTTCTCCATACCATCTTGCACTAGCTTCAATATCTGCTGGATAAACAAATCCTTTAAATGTAGCTAGATTTAATATAGGAATGGCACCAATCCCAGATTCTGGCATAGTCCCTCCCCATAATTGTACTCCATTTTCTACAGCTAACTTATAAATTTTAATACCTTCTAGAAGTCCACCAATACGTTGAATTTTAATATTCCAAATTTTAGATGCTCCACTTTCAAGTGCTTGCCTTGCCACTCTTTCTGACTTTAATGATTCATCTAGACAAATGGGGGTTTTAATATTAGCCGCTAAAGAAGCATGATCTAAGATATCATCATGATGAAGAGGTTGTTCATAGAATAATAAATCATAATGATCCATTTTTTCTAATGTTTCTTTATGCTTTTCTAAATCATAAGCGGAATTTGCATCAATCCAAAGAGGAAAATCACCAATTTGTTCTCGAACGGCTGCTAACGGCTCCAAATCCCAACCTGGTCTAATTTTAATTTTAATTCTTTGATAACCTTCATCAATATATTCTTGTGCCCACTGTCTTAAGGTTTCAATTTTTCCATCTACAGGAATACCTATAGATACACCAGATTTAATATGGTCTTTTGACTCCATAAATTCTTTTGGTACACCCATTTGTTCCATTTTGTATTCTATCATTTGCTTCATATTCTTATTATTTTTTTGACATAATAAATCCCAGTATGCATTTTCAATTCCTGCTTTTGCAAAAGCATTCCCACGAACTCCTTCATTTAGTACCTCATTCATTTCTTCAATGCTATCTATGGTTTTTCCTAACAATCGTGGAATTAATAATTCTTTGTATAACATTTTTACAGAAGAAATGGTTTCTGAAGAATAGTAAGGTTCCTCAAAAGGGGCTGCTTCTCCATACCCTTTAAAATCTCCACTAGATAGAACCACAATTAAAGACCGTCTGAAATGACTGACACCTCCACTAATCTGAAAGGGCTCTTTGAGAGGAATTGCAACTTCATATAACTCTATTTTATCAATTGTCGCTTGTTCATTGATCATATTCGTCTCTCCTACTTTTATAAATTTATATATAAATTCTTATATGCTAAAATTAGCTAACTTTATTTTATTGATTTATCTTTGAATGCTGACAAATATCTTTGAAATATAAAACTCCATTTTTAGGCGCAAGCAGCTCTTTTTCTTCTAAATATCTCATAGTCACAAGCAGCCCTTTTTCCGGATTGAAAAAAAGTTCATGAAGACTTTTTTCTACTTTTGTTCCTTGTTTCATCGCATATTCTGAGGCTGGCCATTGGAAATAACTATGAATTTGACCATTTTCGCATCCTGCCAAAGCATACTCTACCATCATTTTTCCTGACTCTATATTCCCTGTAGCACTTAATGGTTGTTTTACCCATTGTTGTTTCCCATGCTTTTTATTATATTGATGAATGATTTTTAAGTTCCGGTCACTCAGGTCATACCCTCCATAGGCAACCCCTTGTTTCCCTTCGAACTCTTTATCTGGATCAAATAGACGATTAAAACAAACTAGATAATCTGCTTTACTCTTTGCTGCCGTTTCTAAAACCTCTAATTGAAATGCATCATCAAACATGGCATTCATTAATTTTATCCCTAAATTTATTCCCCTTGCACCCATCAAACCTTTAATTTGCTCAGGTACATGAGTAACCCACCACAAAATCATTTGTTGACTTTTTGCTAAAGAAGAACCTGCTAATGTGGGACTAAAATCTTTTTCTAATGTTAATGGAATATCTCCCCATACTTTCTCCCATACTTCATAAAGCTTATTTAAAGTATATTGATACTCTGCAACATTGAACCCATCTTCTTCTTCTGTAGGCAAATGAAATTTACACGAAGGGATAACAGGTGTATTTGAGGTTTTCCATAATTCTAATGATTGCTCCATCAATGTTAAATATTCTTCGAAACTCTTATGCCAGCCTCTGCCCTTCCAAGTTACCGTATACCCTTCTTCTCCCCTCTTACTAGTAATGGGCTCGACAACCATTTTAGGTGCATTGACTTTCCATGCATCCATTCCCGAATCTCCTCTTGGATCTTGAGAAATAACCGTTTTTAAAATAATAAAGCCTAGACCATCTTCTATACCATTTTCTATCTGACGAATATTTGTAGATAATTGGCCTGATGCAATACCAAAAGGATTCCTGATGAAATGACCTGCATAAGTGGAGGAAACATCCATCTTATAATGGTCCAATATATAGGCCTCCACCTCCTTTGGTAATCCTTCTTCAGCAAAACGTTCATAGTCTTCTTTGAGTTGTTTCATAAAGCTTGGATTGACTTCTATACGATCTGGTAATATGGTACGTGTATCCATTTTACATTCTCCTATATTTTCTTTTACGTCTATTTTTTATATTTGTCCTATATTCTTTAATACATTCTTAATCTTCTCTTCTTCTTCCACAGTAAATTCTTTAATAGGTCCCCATGGATCATAGATGGCTTCTTTTGGAATAACCCCAAGATAATGTAGAACTAACAACATTCGCTTAATATAACCTTCCATAGGAGCCACAAAAGTGCACTCTGCTAATTCATCTACTTTTAATGACAAAGGTACAAATCGTTCCATATCTTTTTCATACCAAGCATTCATCATATCTTTCTGTAGTTCTCCACATGCACAAGAAAGACCAATCAATGCCCCTTGGGCTCCTCGCATCATAGTATACCCAAACATACGGTCTTCTCCAGTAATCAATAATTTGTCTGGACATTTTTCTTCCATAAAGGTACTAATATCTTGATATGTCATAACCGAATCTAAAGATGCCATTTTAATTCCTAGTACCTCTTCTATTTGAAATAATTGCTCTAATAATGGAAGAGAGTATAGAATTCCTCCTGCGGCTTCATATAGATAAAATAAAATCATGGGTAAGCCTACCTTAGCAATTTCCCGGTGGTAAGCAATGATCTTTTCTTCCATATCTTCTCTGCCTTTATAGATAGAAGGTGCATATACAAGGCATGCATCTGCTCCTAATGCCTTAGCTGTTTCTGCCATAGCTACACTACGCTTAATGTATTCTGCTTCTACATCTTCCGCTTCTTGGCAAGCAGCTAGATCTGCACCCACTCCTACAATCATCAATTTATCGGGCATGGCATCTCGCCACAACGTAAAAATTTCTTTTCTTTGTTCTTCTGTAATGTATAATCCACGTCCTGTATGAACCCAAAGGGATAGCCCATCTACTGGCTGTGTTTTCATATAATCCATATAAGATTGTTGGGCCTCCATATGGATTTTCCCTTCTTTTGTAAAAGGAATAGGTACAGCAGGAAAAAGTCCTTGATTCAGTCTCTCTTTAACTCCTTGATATTTACTCATTGTAAATGCCTCCTTCTAATTACTTTATAGCTGTGTAATATATTCCAATTTCTTGGCTGTTTATGATTCAAGAAATAGTACTGCCGTAAGTGCTAAAAATAAAGCACCATCTAATAAGACCTTCTCATCAAAGTTAAATTTTTCATGATGAAGAGGATAAGCATAGTTCTCATCTTTCGTTCCAATAAAAAACATGGCTCCAGGAATTTCTTGTGTAAAATACGAAAAGTCTTCTGCAGTCATATAGGGTTTATCTAGAGTCAAGATTTTATCTTTTTCAAAGACCATTGCTGCAGATTCTTTGGCTAAATTAACTATGCTGCTATGATTATTTGTAACTGGATATTGTCTAGCATATTCCCATTCATAGGTAGCTCCTACCATTTCACATATACTTTTCAGCATTTGTTCTAGGCGTTGCTCTATTTGATCCCGCACAGCCTCATCTGTGGTACGAATGGTGCCTTGCAAAATGGCTTCATTTGGAATAATGTTATAAGATGTACCTGCACTTAACATCCCAAAGGTAATGACAGCAGGTGTTAAAGGATTGATTTCTCTTGCCTGAAATTGTTGCACTGCTTGGTAAAAAGTAGATGCTACACTGAGGGCATCAATTCCTGTCTGCGGCATAGCCCCATGTCCACTTTTCCCCTTGATAGTAATCTTTATACGATCATTAGATGCCATAATAGGCCCTTCCTTACATCCAATGGTTCCTTTTGATAAGTCTGGCCATAAGTGTAAGGCAATGGCGGCATCTACAGTTGGGTTTTGTAACACTCCTGCTTGAATCATCCTTTCTGCACCACCATACTGTTCTTCTGCTGGCTGAAAAAAGAACTTTATATTTCCTTTAATGTTTTTTTGCCACTTTTTTAGAATCATAGCAGCTCCCAAAGCCATAGCTACATGACCATCATGGCCACAGGCATGCATGACCTCCGGATTCTTTGAAATATAGGAAACATCATTTTTTTCTTGAATGGATAAAGCATCAATATCAGCTCTTATTCCTATCGTTTTTCCTTGCTGTCCACCTTCTAATAAGCCTACAACCCCTGTGTCACATAAGATATACTCATGAACTTCCATAGATTGTAATATGGATTGAATATATTTTGATGTCTTATATTCTTGTGTAGATAATTCTGGATCTGCATGAATTTTTCTTCGAATCTGAATCATCTCTTGTAAAATTTCATTTTTTTCCGATAGCTCTAAATGATACAAGAAATCCACTCCCTCTCATTACTAACCTTTTACTATATGACAATAGTCCTTAATAAGTCCTAAATTGATTATATAATACTTCTTCTAAGGAATCAATCCCTTTATACAGCTTTCTTAATTTATCTTTTTATACAGCATCATTGTCCACATATTAAAATCTAGCATAGTATAAAA
>JAAZLH010000419.1 GCA_012799415.1 Candidatus Epulonipiscium sp.
AATTATGTTTCTGTTGCTTTCATCGTCTCCCTCATTCCCTATTAAGATATCTATCTTACGAAGTTTATATTTATTATAGCAGTTTTCTTTTTATTCGTACATAGACCTACAACCTCATAAACCTAAATGTTCTGTAGTGAGTACCTATGCTTACCTATTTTCCTCATCCATAATAAAAACAGAGCTATATTTAAATTTTCACAAATCTAAATATAGCTCTGTTTACTTTTTTTATTTTATACAATTTCTATTTTTACCACTTCGTATTCTTCCTCTTGAAGAGCATGTGTAATTGTTTCATCACTAACTTCCTTATTTGTTTCGATGACTGCATATTTATCTACTAAATTAACTTCTGCATTCTCTACACCTTCTATATCACTTAATGCATTTTTTACATGTCTAACACAATGCTCACAAGTCATACCTTCTATTGTTATTTTCTTTTTCATTTTACTTTACTCCCTTCAATATCATTATTTTATTGGTTTAAATCTCTTTAGTCTTAAAGCATTTAATAATACGGATACAGAACTAAAACTCATAGCTGCCCCTGCTATCATTGGATTTAATAAGGGACCACCAAAGATATATAAAACTCCCATAGCAATTGGAATTCCTAATGTATTATACCCAAAAGCCCAGAATAAATTTTCCTTAATATTTCTTATGGTTTTTTTACTTAATTGTATTGCCGTAGGAACATCCATTAGGTCACTTCTCATAAGAACGATATCCGCCGATTCCATAGCCACATCAGTTCCTGAACCTATAGCTATGCCTATATCAGCTTGTGCTAATGCTGGCGCATCATTGATACCGTCTCCAACCATAGCTACCTTTTTACCTTCTAATTGTAACTTCTTCACTTCATTCGCCTTCTCTTCTGGTAGAACCTCTGCAAGCACCCTATCAATACCTACTTGTTTAGCTATAGCTTCTGCAGTTCTCTTATTATCTCCAGTAATCATAGCTACTTCAATACCCATTTCATGGAGCTTTTCTATTGCTCTCTTACTACTTTCTTTCATAATATCAGCAACAGCAATAATTCCTGATATTTTATTCTCTATAGCAATATACATTGGAGTTTTACCTTCCTCGGCTAATTTGTGAGAAGTTTCTTCTAAGTTTTCTAAAGATATATCTCTTTCAACCATTAACTTTCTGTTTCCAAGCAGAATATTTTTCCCTTCTATTTCTACTTCAATTCCATGACCTGGAATAGCATTAAAAAAATCAACCTTTTTTAATGATAAGTTTTTTTCTTCTGCATCTTTCACAATTGCCTCTCCAAGTGGATGCTCAGATCCCTTTTCCCCAGAAGCTGCCAATTGTAATAAATCCTCTTGTGTCATTCCATTGATAACCACAATATCTGTAACCACTGGTTTTCCTTCTGTAATGGTACCTGTTTTGTCAAATACTACTGTTTGTACTTTGTGAGCTGTTTCTAAGGCATCACCGCTTTTAATTAGAACTCCATATTCTGCTCCTTTACCTGTACCAACCATAATTGCCGTTGGTGTAGCTAGCCCCAGAGCACAAGGGCAAGCAATAACAAGAACAGAAATAAATATGGTAAGTGCAAATATAGCTGTTTCACCATAAGCATACCAACCGATCCCAGCAATCACTGCCAAGGCGATAACAATAGGAACGAAATAGCCTGAAATAATATCTGCCATTTTTGCAATAGGAGCTTTAGAACCTTGAGCATCTTCTACTAGTTTTATAATTTGTGCTAATGCTGTATCTTTGCCAACTTTGGTGGCTTTATATTGTATCGTACCATTTTTATTGATACTAGCTCCAATGATTTTATCACCAACATTCTTTTCGACAGGTATACTTTCTCCTGTTAACATAGACTCATCTACTGAGGTAGTACCTCCTACGACCTGCCCATCTACAGGCATTTTTTCACCTGGCTTCACTAGAATAATATCTCCAACTTCTACCTCTTCAATGGTAACCTCCATTTCCTTTCCACCCCGTACAATGGTCGCGGTTTTAGGAGCAAGCCCCATTAGTTTTTTAATAGCTTCAGAAGTTTTTCCTCTAGATACTGATTCTAAATATTTACCTAGAGTAATCAAAGTGATAATCACTGCCGCTGATTCAAAATATAAATCATGAGCATAACTGGGATCTCCTCCTACAATTTTTACCGTAGCAAATACACCATAAAGAAAAGCTGCAGATGTACCAATCGCAATAAGCGAATCCATATTTGGACTTTTTCTAACTAGGGCTTTAAATCCTACTGTATAAAACTTATGTCCAGCAATAATAACAGGTATAGTTAAGAATAATTGTATTAATGCAAATCCCATAGGGTTGATCTCTGGACTAATAAAGCCTGGTAACGGAAGACCTACCATATGCCCCATAGAAATAATAAAAAGAGGTATGGTAAATAAGGCTGATATGATAAATTTTTTCCATAACAATTTCATTTCTTGGTCTTTTCTTTCTTTGTCAGCATCTACTGTTATTTCTTCATCTCTTGCTTGATAGCCCGCTTTTTCTACAGCTGCTTTAATCTCTGCTAATCGAATCATAGAAGGTTCATAGCTAATACTTAGAGTTTCTGTGGCATAATTTACATCAGCCCTTTCTACACCTTCCAGCTTTCTAGTGGCTCTTTCTACTGCTTTGACACAAGATGCACAAGTCATTCCATCTATTTTCAAGGCTTTATTAACAGAATCAGTTATGGCTTTATATCCTGCTTTTTCTACAGCTACCTGAATATCATCTACAGAAATCTTTGTTTCGTCAAAACTTATATTCAATTTTTCTGTGGCATAATTTACACTAGTTTCTGCTACACCTTCTAGTTTTCTAGTGGCTCTTTCTACTGCCTTTGCACAGGATGCGCAAGTCATTCCTTCTATTCTAAGTGATTTTGTTTTCATCTCTTTCCCTCCTTACAACTTTATCCTAGTATCCATTATTCAACCTAGGGTATATATATCCAACCTATAAGCAGAAACACTTTGGAATAAGTGCCTATGCTTACTCTAACTACGACTCCTCTCATGTCCTTGCTTCTTATTGGCTTTCATGGAGAGAGTCTGAGCAGAAGAGCAGTATAAGGACTTACAGAAAGCTCGGTTATGAACGTAGATATCTATAAAAAGCCTTTATTTGTCAAGTAATTTTGATAAAAGTTCTATCACTTCATCTATTTTCTCAGGACCATGCTCATGCTTAAAAGCATCTAAAACACAACTGTTCATATGCTGTTTGAGGATAAGTAGGTTGGCTTTTTTAAGAAGTGATTGAGCTGCCATGATCTGATTTGATACATCTACACAATACCGCCCATCTTCTATCATTTTAATGGTTCCTTCAATTTGCCCCCTTGCTATTTTCAAAACTTGTAGAGCTTGCTTTTTTTCACTATTCATCTTTTACCTCCCCTTTCCCAATACCCCCCCTCCGGGGGGTATGCATTTATGTTAATACTTTTTATTTCATTTGTCAACCTTTTTATTTTTCTTTGCAACTCCAATTTTTATCTTATTTTAACTACTTTTTCAAAAAAAATCTTTACAAGAAACTCCTGTAAAGACTAAACAAATCTAAAAAAACTTATTAAATTATTGCCAACATGTAATTACAAAAATCCTTAACTAGGAAGTTTTTATTTTACTAGTTACATTTTTGTATAAAAATTCGAATATTATTTTCTTCTTTCTTTTGATCTGCTCCTACTCTACCCAACCTATCACAGAGCCCTAGTAGAGCAACTTCATTTATATCTACCTGTTCTTTCATTGTCTTAATATCTGAAAAAGGTAAGTCATTTACCACAAAAAGGATCTGCATATGCCATCGAACCAATAAAACTACCTGTTCTATAAAAATCTTATCTTGGGTAAATTCCATCAAAAAGTTTCTAGTCATTTCTGCACCTAGCTTATCATGCTCATATGATGTTATTTTCCCTTTTCGTTTTTTAGTAGTATCTGGCTTACCTATATCGTGGAGCAATGCCGCCCACATAAAAACTTTTTTTGATTACTTTTATGTCTTCTCTTAGCTGCTTCATCTATAACTAACATAGTATGATTCCAGACACTACCCTCGGGATGATGTATTGGTGATTGCTCTGTCTGCTTTAATCTACTTAAAAATTGGAGGGGATACTGGTCAAATATCATGTCTTTTGAAATCTCATTAAAATAGTGGGAGGGAGATTCATCTTGCAATAAATGTATATCCATCTCCCTAAATATATTTTGCTCCCACATTATCTTTATTTCCCTGCTATAGGATTAGCTTTTTCTTTCCCACTTTTTGCTTTTCCTTGTATTTCTGGCACTGGTGGTAGATCATTTTTAGGAATATGCATTTTATGATTACTCTCTGTACCGTGGGGTTCTTTAGGACTAGGACGTCTCATACCTGCTTTTGCCATCGTATATCTCCTTATACATCATTATTTTTTATTGATTGCTTTTTTGCATTTCTATTTTGATTTTGGTTTTCTTCTGTAATAGGTGTTTGACCTTTTGCCTTTTCTTTTCGTGCTTTTTTATTATCAGGTTGACTATCTTTTGGCATAACAAAACCTCCTATTCAACATATTTTAATAGGTTATTACTTTACCTAGCATACCTAAAGATAGTATTCCTTTATTATAAACATTTATACTTTTTTAAAAAAATCACTAAAAATCAAAATAATGATATTTGCCTATTCTCATATTTACTTTTTAGAGTTTCTCTTATATCTGACATCTTATATAATAAACCATATTTTTTACATTCAGCCTTAAATATTGACCATAAGCCTTTTTCATATATAGAGTTACATTCATACTGATCCCCATATGTATTGATGTATTTTTGTTTTACACCAGGAAGCACTCGATCTAACTGCTGATAATAATAAAGTCTTTGGTTCTGCCGCAAAGTTACTCCAAAGTAAGGGCTAACAAAATTAGCACCATTTTCTGCGGCAGCTTTTATAATAAGCTTAATATTTTCCTCAGTATCGTTTATAAATGGTAATATGGGCCACATATGTATTCCTGTGAATATATCTGCCTTAGATAGTTTTCCTAAAGCCTTAAAACGTTTTGAAGCCTCAGAAACATTTGGCTCTATTTTTTTACATAACTCATCATCATAAGTTGTTATTGTGAATTTAGCCATAACAGGCGAATGTTTCTTTATCCTACTTAATATATCAATATCTCTAACCATTAGATCTGATTTTGTAAGGACACTCGCTCCAAATCCGTATTTATTAATAAGCTCTAGTGCTCCCCTTGTGAGCTTATATTCTGCTTCAAAGGGATTATATGGATCACTCATCGCTCCTGTTGCCACAATTCCTTTTTTACGCTTTGACTTAAGCTCTTTTTCTAACAATAGAAGTGTATTTTCCTTAGCCCTTACCACATCAAAATTTTCTACACCATAACATTCACTACGGCTATCACAGTATATACATCCATGATCGCAGCCTCTATAAATGTTCATATTATAGTTACTTCCAAACCAACTATTACCTTCACTATAGCTTGATAAAATCGTTTTCGCAGGTATAAACTTCACAGTAATCCTCCTACACTCTTTTTTTAATATTTTAAGTGTATCGTAAAATGGTTCTATCGTATTAAAAGACTAACTTTATACTCCTATTTAAGATGCTAGATCATCTCTGACATATAATAAGTATGAAAATTACTTTGACTTGATTGCATACCTGAATATATACTATAATATTAAAACCACTCAATTACTTGAGCAGCTCTTTAATAAAAGGAACCTTTAGTTAAGTTCTTTCATCTTCGATATTATTTTATTATATACTTTCCACATATGGGGTTCATCTGCATATTCTTCCACCTTGTCAAGGGGAATCCATTGAACATTGCTATTTTCATCAGGTTTAACGCTAAGCGGCTCATCTTCATTAACTTCAACTAAATAAGCAACTGACAGGTGTAAATGGGAAGATATGTATTCTCTTCTTCGTATATGTCCCAGAACTGGCAATATATCTAATGAAAATATATCCGCTATAACAGGTTGAACATTTTTAACTCCTGTTTCCTCCTTTGCTTCCTTAACTGCCACTGCTAATAAATCTTCTTCTCCATCTGCATGACCACCTGTCCAAGACCATGAATTATATATATTATGATGTACCATTAATACCTTATCTTTTGTTTCATTTATGATAAATGCCGAACTTGTTATATGTGCAACTTTATTATTTCTAGTTAAGACATCATCAAATATATTTATACAATGTAAAATCACTTCTTTATCTTTTTTCTCTTGTTCATTATATGGAGTATATCTCTCTATTATAGAAACTAAATTCATAGTTATCCTCTCTTTTCTAATACAAAGTCCACTTTTTACATTGTTTTATTCTTTTACCATTATCTCCTTGTTCCTTATCATAAGCAAACTCTGTTAATACATCACAAGGAAAATCTTCACACTTCCCACAATGCTCTCTCGATTTACTTTCACAACAAAATTTGACAGGGCATTGCTCTGCCCAAAAAGGCTTTTTAATATTTATGCACCCATTACATCCCATAGATTCCCTATAGCCACATTCACTACACAAAATGCCACATCTTGATTCAATCATTATTATATCCCCCCAGCATGTTAAAGATATCTAACTACTATAAAACATTTTTCATCATTTCATCTTCAAAATCTTCCTGCGCTTCAAAACATAAAATTATAATATAATTGTAATTTCAAATATAAACGGTATGCTCATTAACTTAACTTATGATAAGTCATTTTCTTACCAAGTATTTTTTACTATACTTCGTTATTGCTTTTTGATAACCTATTTTTAACACCTTTACTTCTTCCTATAATTTTCTCGTAGAAGAAAACCCTGATTGTATATCATATCCTGTAGGATCTTGAAAGACTCGCAATCCAAATTCGGGAACTACAGCAAATAGATGATCAAATATATCAGATTGTATATTTTCATAAGCCACCCAATTTGTTCCATTGGTAAATGCATAGATTTCAATAGGAAGGCCTTCTGCCTCAGGACTAAGTTGTCTAACCATTAGAGTCATATTTTGATGGATACCAGGATGATTCTTCAAATAATTTAATATATAAAACCGAAAAACCCCAATATTAGTAAGGCGTCTGCCATTAGTTTTCTCTGAAAGATCAATATTACGTTTTTGATTATATTCCTCTATTTCTATTTGTTTATTTTCAATATAATCCTTTAAATATTCTATCTTTTTAAATCGTTGAAGCATCTCATCAGTACAAAAAGAAATACTACGAATATCAATATGAATGGATCTCATGATCCGACGTCCACCAGATGCCTCCATTCCTCTCCAGTTTTTAAAAGAATCTGAAATCATTGCGTGAGCAGGTATAGTTGTAATGGTTCTGTCAAAATTTTGCACCTTCACAGTATTTAGTGATAGATCAACCACCGTACCGTTAGCATCGTATTTAGGCATCTCAATCCAATCACCAATACGTACCATATCATTAGAAGTGAGTTGAATACCTGCCACAAACCCCAATATAGAACTTTGAAAAACTAACATAAAGACAGCAGTTAGTGCTCCAATTCCACCTAAAAGAATTATGGGACTTTCTCCAATGAGAACTGCAATGATAAAAATACCACCTATAATAAAAATTACAATTTTTACAACTTGTAAAAAACCTTTAATAGGCTTAATTTTAGAAATTTCATAAGTCCTATAAATATCATCTATAGCATTTAATAAAGCATCAATAACTAATAATCCTACTAGCATTACATAAGCTGAAAGGCCTCTCTTAATCCAATTTTGATGTTTTGGAAAAAAATCCATAAAAAAACTAATGATCAATGGAGATGTGAAGTTAGCAAGACGATGAAAAACTTTTCGTTCTAGCATACGATCATCCCATTTATATTTATTGTTCTTAACAAGTTTTGTAACCAATCGTAATACAACATTCCTGACAATCAAATTACCAAGTAAGCATAATATTAAAATAAAGATAATTAATAAACCATCAGAAATAATATGGCCTACCTCATTTTCAATCCCTATATTTTGTAAATAGTCAATGATTTTACTTATCAACATGAACTCTCCCTGTATTTTATATAAAACTACAACTTTAACATTTCTAAAAAATCTTCTTTTTTGTCCCTCAAAGTGCTTTCTATACACAAAATATATGTTTTCTCTTTTATGTTAAATCTTAATATAGCTATCATAATCCCCAACGGGTTGATAGCCTATTTTCATATAAATATTATTTGAAATAGGGTTTGCTAAATCAGTGAATAGAGAGCAAAACCTATAGCCTGAATCTAATAAATGTTGACTTAATGCTGCTACACAACTAGTTGCATATCCTTTTTTTCTTAGCTCTTTTGGTGTATATACTAAATTAATAGTAGCCCCATTTTGTGTAGGCCTTGCTTTAGCCGCCATTGATACAGCTTTTCCTGAATCTTCCCATATAAAAATGGTCTCTTCTAAAAGTCTTTTGCTAGCTAACTCATAACATTTATCCTTATCTGGTATCTCACTTAAACCAGTGTCAACCTGAAATTCACAAATTCCCTGTCCCACAAAATCTAAATCTTTTTTATTAGCTAATCTTAATATTCCTTTCCCTATCATATTTTTATTTACTTCCCTTATTTCATAAACTCGCATATTCATTTCTAGTTTTATATCACAACCACTATGCTTTTTCCAAATATCACAAACTTTTTTTGATAATTCCTTAGGTCCTACAACTCCAGACATCTCTATATTTTTACTATGTAAGTCTTCTAATAATAAATTTATTGCTTCATCACACTCTTGCATATTACTATATACAACTAACTTGTCGGGAATTGTCATAACCGCTGCTAAAACTAACTTTTCACCTTGTTTTACAGTCCCAAGATAAAAGTCCTTATAATAATCTGCAGTATTTTTGATTCTATTGCAAATGCCTAACATAAGATTATTTAAAGCTTCACTTTGTTCTAGATATCTCAATGTTTCTTCTAAAAAAACAGCTACATTGTCATGTTGCGTTAATTTCATTTTTCTTCCCCCTTTATCTACTGCAACAAAATTCTATTTTATTACAGTACTTAGAAAAAATTTTCTAAAACCTTTTGCTATACCATTTTTATTTATGTCAGCACTATTTGCATCCATATCAATATAATATTTTCCTGACTCTTGATCCAATGAAATTGAATCCAACGGAAAACCTATCTGTCTCTTAGGATTTACCTTTGATGTAATGAGAAAATTTGATGCTATATCATCTCCATCATATTCAAAGATTTTGTTATCATCAAGAATCAAACATATTGCATTTTTATATTTAGCTTTTACCTCTCCTCCTAAATCTAATGCAATCTTAGCATAATGTTCTATCATTTCTTCATCATTTAATGTTTTTCCATTCACTCGTCTTATATAAACACCAGGTTGACTTTCCTTATCTAATCCATCAATATATAATCCTGAATCACAAGAAAAAACAGGTACTTTAAAAGATTTGTAATAAGCTAATGCTTTAATTTTAGCATTTTCTAGAGGGCTCTTGCCACTTTCATCAATCTCTTTAATGGGCAAGCCAATATCATTTAATCCTACAATTTTTATATCTAAATCCCCAAGCATCTCTTGCATATGATGAATCTTTGCTGTATTAGCTGTTCCATATAATAGCTGCACATCAAGTCCTCCTAGATTTTTCTTTATTGTAATTTATTATAGCACGCCCTCTCCCGCTTAAAAACATCAGTATCTTAAAAACAAATTTATTATAATAATATTTTTATATTACTACCGCACTTTGAGCATACATTGCTATTAATGTAGATCTTTGAAGTAAAGTCATTTCTTTGTATTAAAAGGTTTCTACATTCAGGGCAATAGGTAGACTTATCAACATGAGCTACATTTCCAACATAGACATAATGTAAGTATCTATTTGCAAGCTCTTTTCTATCTAGCATAATCCCTATTTCTGTAGCAGGACGATCCATTTTGTAAGTTGGAAAATATCTAGATAAATGTAGTGGAATACTCTTATCCAAATTTCCTAAAAAAGATGCTATTTTTTCTACTTCTTCTCTAGAATCATTTAAGCCATTTACTAATAAAGTAGTTACTTCTATATGACACTTTTTATTTGCCTCTTCAATAGTTTTTAATACAGGCTCTATATTCCCTTTACATATTTTTTTGTAATAATCCTGTTGAAAGGATTTTAGGTCTATATTCATAGCATCTACATAAGGCAAAAGTTTCGCCAAAGGTTCACTCTCTATATATCCATTGGTAACAAGAACAATTTGAAGATCTGGATACCTTTCCTTTAGTTTCTTTGAGGTTTCATATACATATTCATACCAAATAGAGGGCTCATTATAAGTAAAGGCAATTCCTACATTCTCATCTAAATCTAAACATTTCTCTATTAATTCATCTGAAGATTGGTACTGGCTACTAGCCCTATATTGAGCTATGGAATAATTTTGGCAAAAAGCACAGGAAAAATTACATCCAAAGCTTCCTACAGATAATATAGTTTTTCCAGGTTTAAAATGATATAGTGGCTTTTTTTCTATAGGATCATTTGCGATTGCTGTTATTTCTCCATAATTAATAGTTTTAAGTGTGCCTTCTTGATTTGTTCTAACTGAACAAATTCCAAATTGTTGATTAGCTATTCTACAATGATGGGGACATAAGAAACATTCTATTTTCTCTCTGTCTTTTTCATAAAACAAAGCATCTTTTAACAAAGTTTCACCTACCATTCATCAGTTGCAAACATCATCTATGCCTAACAACTTCAAATTTTTCAATACTATAATTTTCATCTGAGGATATACCACCTTTTTGAAGTGCAATATCTATTTGATGCTCTACAGTATCTACTCCCTCTAGATCTGGAAGTAGTAATCCTAATTTAGACCCACTTCTAACGATAACCCCATACTTCTTAGGATCTAATTCTCCTATTGAAGCTTGTTTAGGTTCTGTGAGAACATCTACTGAAAAGTCTAAATCCTCTAATTCCCCTTCCTCTACAGGTGCAAATCTTGGATCATATATACCAGCCTCTACAGCATTTCTAATAATTTCTTCAGCTACATTTTCCTTCGTTGGAAAAATGGTACCAACGCATCCTCGTAGACTGCCTTCTTGCTGTAATGATACAAAAACCCCTCTCTTTATTTTTCTCATCTCATTTGTTATATAAGGAGGTATATTCATATACTCTCCATGAAGTAAATAATAAGCTAAACTTTCCCGGGCAAGTTTTACATAGGTATCTTCATTTTCTTTTTTCTTTCTTATTCTTTCTTCTTTTTCTTTTATTAGCTGCTGATAAACATCTTGCCTACTCTCTTCAGTAGAAAAGCTCATAACAGAATAGCCTACACCAAAAGTTCCTTCATAAGCAAGGAGATTTCCTTTTATATCATATCCATTCATTGCACCTAACATAATATAGTAGGATCTAAGCCCACATTCGGCAGCTTCCTCTATCATAGTTGAATCCATATTAAAAATCCCTATCACATCTCCACTTTGAAGACG
>JAAZLH010000074.1 GCA_012799415.1 Candidatus Epulonipiscium sp.
GTTCATTATTACATGACGATTCAACAAATTCGTTATGAAGATCGATTGATCTATGAATTAGAAATAGAAGATCCTACTTTATTAGATGCCACACTACTAAAACTATCTATACAACCCCTTGTAGAAAACGCTATTCTATACGCTTTAGAAAAAATAACTGAAGAATGTTATATCTTTATTACCGTTACATTGCATAATGAAGATTTAGAAATTCGGGTAAAAAATAATGGTTCTCAATTTGAAGATGATTTATTAAATAGATTAAAGAACAAGGATATACATCCTTATGGGTCCGGAATCGCGCTACAAAATATTGATCATCGTATTAAATTGAAATTTGGTGATTCATATGGCTTAACATTCTATAATGAAGAGGACTTTGCCATTGCCATGATAACGATTCCATATATTCCAACAAAATAAAATGCTTCTGGAGGGGTTTCTCATGTTAAGATTAATTATTGTTGATGATGAGAAAATTATACGTGAAACAATCAGCAGTATTATTGATTGGAAAAGTCTAGACATTGAACTTATTGGGGTTTGTAAAGATGGAATTGAAGCTTACGATATGATTATAGATGAATATCCTGATATCGTTCTTACAGATATCAAGATGCCTGGACTCTCAGGACTAGAACTCATTGAAAAAATTAGAGAACTGGATAAAAATATTCAATTTATTATTTTATCTGGATACGAGGAATTTAGTTTTGCTAAAAAAGCTATGAAATACGGTGTAAAACACTATCTTTTAAAACCTTGTAATGAAGCTCAAATCATAGAAGTAGTAAAACAAGTTGCAACAGATTGCTACCAAGTACGAGCCTTAGAAGAGATACAAAAAAACCATAAGAAACTAAAAGAAAATTTGGACGAAAATATTATGCGCAATATTATTATGGAAAGTTTAGCTCATAGGGATGATTTAAAAACCATTGTAAAGCAATATCAGCATTATATCGACTTTACAAATACTAACTATGAACTCTATTATTTACATTACCTTACAGATCAAAGTTTAAAATTATGCATTCAGGCTATTAGAACATTTTTGGCCACTACTACCCCGGGGCTTATTCCTCATTTTGTATATGTTACAAATACTTTACTTCTTTTTTTTAAGTCAGAAAATGCCCTTTATGATGAACTAAGCATTTTTTTTAAAGACTTAGAATTTGAAGGACAAGCTGTATCAATTGAATATCACAAGCAGTCTTTTTCAAATCTTTATAGCTTATTAGAAACTCTTTTAAAGAAGATCAATCGTTATGAATTTATTTATCTTATTCATGATAATCATTTAATAACGACCTATAATCATAATTCACTATTTATAAAAATCAACCATATTTTAGATACATTTTCTTCAAAAGAGGATTTTGACAAAGAACTGTTTCTTTCTGAGATCAAAGAAGCGCTAGCTGAAATTGAAGATGAAAGTTTACTAAGGGCTGTTATCACTACCCTTCTAATGAAAATAACCAATAGTAACCTAATTCCATTCAGCCCCATGCATATCACTGACTTTTTGGTAGAAATGAACGATATCAGTGGCTGTCATGCTATTTTACAAGTATTTCTTGATAAATTTAGCAGTCATCTTACTATACAACCTATTATTCAATCTGAATATAAAGGTTTTATTGAAAAAACATTACAATATGTAAACGAGCACCTTTCAAATCCAAATCTTTCATTAAAATGGATTGCTGAAAACTATTTGTACATGAATGTAGATTATTTAAGCAAACAATTTATTAAAGAAACTGGCTATAAATTTTCCTACTATCTAACAAGTAAACGTATCGAAAAAGCAAAGCAATTACTTCTAGAAGATAATGTAGAAAAAATATATACAGTTGCTGAACAAGTAGGGTGTGGGAATAATCCTCAATATTTTAGTCAAATATTTAAGAAACACACCGGCATGACACCAACTGCATATATCAAAAAGATGGCTGGAGAATAGTATAAGCGTTGTCTATTCCAAAGACAGATTCTTCATACTTATATCTAAGGCATTAACAGAATGAGTCAGCATTCCCAAGGAAATAAAGTCTACTCCTGTTTCTGCAATGTCTCTTATATTATCTAAAGTAATATTACCAGAAGCCTCTGTTATACTTCTTTTGTTAATCAAGGCTACGGCTTCTTTCATACTCTGCAAACTCATATTATCTAGCATAATAATGTCAGCTTTGGCATCTAAGGCCTCTTTTACTTGATCTAAGGTTTCGACTTCTACCTCAATTTTTCTTACAAAGGATACCTTGCTTCTTACTTTTAAAATGGCCTCTTTGATGCCACCGGCTGCATCAATATGGTTATCCTTAATGAGTATGCCATCAGATAAATGAAATCTATGATTGGTTCCGCCACCTATAACAACTGCATATTTCTCAAGAATTCTTAAGTTCGGAGTCGTTTTTCTTGTATCCAATACTTTAGCACTTGTTCCTTTAAGCAAATCAACGGCCTTATGAGTCATGGTTGCAATGCCACTCATTCTTTGAAGAAGATTCAAAGCAATTCTTTCTCCCGTTAAAATATGCTGAGTCTTTCCTTTTAAAAAACCAATGATTTGCCCAGCCTTCACTAGTTCTCCATCATTTACACAAAGCTGAATATCTACCTCTCCTAATATTTCAAAAACCCTTTGAAAAACCAATAATCCTGCCATAACCCCTTCCTCTTTCGCTATTAAATCAACGGTACATTGACTTTTAGGTAGTACAATAGCTGAAGTTGTAATATCGCCATAAGCAGAATCTTCTACTAATGCATTCTTTATAATCTCATCAACCACTAACCAGTTCATATGACATCCTCCTTTTTTAGACTATAATATCAAATCCTTTTGTGTCACTATTGATGGTTTTGAGCTGAACTTTTCTAGATCTGATTATTTCTTTTCAGACAATGTAAGCATATTTACCAAGGATTTTTCTGCCTTTTCCCTTAAGGATTCCTCAAGAATAATTTCATTTTTTTCATATAATAGACATTCATATAAATCTTGTAATGTGATACATTTCATTGGGCCACAAAGGATATTTAAACTGTGAAATCTACGATCTGGATACTTGTTTTTTAGTTCATAAAAAATTCCTTCCTCTGTAACGACTAAAAAATCCTTTTCATTTCTTTGGCCTACATATTGAATCATCTGCCCTGTACTGCCAACAAAATCTGCCAAATCCCTAACTTCTGCTCTACATTCAGGGTGCACTAATATTTGTAGTTCTTGGTTTGCTTTTTCTTTATAATGCAAAACATCTTTTGCTCTAATATTATGATGAACACAACAAAAGCCATTCCATAGAATGATCCTTTTATGATCCACTTTTTCTTGTATATAGCTACCTAAATGCTGATCTGGTACGAATATGATTTCTTCTGCATCTATGTTTTGAATGACATCATAAGCATTCGAAGATGTGCAACATGCATCGGATATGGATTTTACTTCTGTAGATGAGTTAACATAACTAACTATTTTTGCATCTTTATATTTTTCTTTTAATTTTAATACTTCTTTTTTGGTAGCCATTTCTACCATCGAACATGTAGCATTCATATTAGGCAGTAAAACCTTCTTATGGGGTGATAAAATTTTAGCACTTTCAGCCATAAAATGAACACCACAGAAAGCAATGATATCATGGGGTACGTCTAGCCCTATTTTACTCAAATAATAGGAATCTCCTATATAGTCTGCCAATTCTTGAATTTCATCTCTCATATAATAATGTGCAAGTATCACGATGTTTTTCTCTTCTTTTAATCTAATGATTTCTTCTTTGTAATTAATCATTCTATATCCCTTTCTTTATTTCTTCCATGCAATGACATCAATTTCAACATCAATCCCTCGTAATTGAACACCCATGGTTGTTCTAGCAGGAAAAGGCCTACTAAACATTTCTTGATAAACCGAATTCATTTCATCAAAATATTTAATATCTGACAAATATACCGTTGTCCTAACTACATCATTTAGGGTACAATTTGATTCTTTTAGAATAGCCTTAATATTTTCTATTACTTGCTTGGTTTGTTCTTTTATATCTTTTTTAATTTCTCCAGTGACTGGATCTTGTGGCCTCTGTCCCGCTACAAAAACAAACTGATCCGCCATGATTCCTTGAGAATATGGCCCTGCTGGAGTAGGTGCATTGGGTGTGCAAATTTCTTTACGTTCTGACATTGTAAAAACCTCCTATCATTTTTGACTATCATAACAGGTGTATATACAGTTGTCAATACACGTAACAGATGAATAATTGGTGCTACATGTAAGCTTCAACTTAGATTAAACTTTAAATTCATACCCATAATAAAATCCTCCTTATGAATAGTATTCTAACCTAGATACCTATTCATAGGAGGATTTTATCCCTGCTTAAAAGTGTTAAATTAGTTCCTAGCACCGCATCTTTATTTGCTACATTAAATCATATCCTTCATATAACATTATATCATAGAGTTTGGTTTTTTCTTCAATCTATTTCTGGTTCTATCAATTTTCTATAAAGCATATGAAAGCAGACTAATCTTTAAAGAAGTGGAAAACTTTGTTCTACTTTTTTGTCAAAAGGAAAACTTATCTAAAATAAGTGATATCAAACAAATGTTTCTTAAAATTATAAACTATGTTAAAGAAAGAAAGGTCGAATACCCAGATCCAATGCTAACAACATTCCATTACAAATAGGTCATTATAAACCCTTTAAAATCTACAAAAGTTGAAGCCCCTGTAAATACTTCTATTCTATGTAATCCTAAATCTAACAGGTCTAAAATTGTTTCTAGATTTGTTAACCTACTGAGTACCCCATTTACTTTTACATAGGTCAACGTCTCTGGAATACTTTTAAATGCCTTCAGCATAATTTTTTCTTTCCCTGAATTAAACACCCACACATCCATAATCTTCATATCTTCTGCATCTGCTTTTATGTGATTTACAAAAACTTTAAATTTATCCTCTACCTTCTTTGCCATGGTCACCCAGTCATCCGGTACACTATTTATTATTTTTTGAGTTGAATAATCTATTTTTGTATTACTATCAATAATAATGGTCTGAGGGCATAGATGAGCAAATAATAATTCTGCTTCGTACTGATGACCAATGTCACCAAAATGCAATGTGTCAGAAATAATATCTACGGCACTATAAGCAGAGTACAATAAAAACATCTCCGTAAATTGATTAATATCAATTAACTCTAGATGATACTCTTTGGCTAATTCTCTTTTCACTTCATTTGCAATGGTTTCAATATGGCAACTAGTCCTCATTGGATATTCATCTGCATACTGTGTAGATACTCCCGGTTGCAAAATAGCTTGGGTTGTTAATAAAAAAGGTTGAATATTTTTTGAATAAAACCAGTGAATCATTGCCTTGATATTTGCTTTAAATCCATCTCGATAAGCCTTTTCATTTTCGTATAAAAGCCGATCATTAATCCCAAAACCGATCCCTACCATCTTTACATCATGATAAGGAGAAGAACCACTAAATTCTTCTTCCAAATATTCAACACCGTGGCTAGATGTTCTGCCACTAAACCCTGCATTATAAATTCTAAGGGAAGGATTAGATGTGGCTTCTATCAATAATTTCTCCAATCTTTTAGGGAAAGCATAAGGAGGTTGGTGGTCAGTTCCTATGCTATTCTCTATCCAATTACTAGTATTAGCCCCATCTATGGTGCTATCTCCAAAAAAAGCTATTGGAAATTTGTTTCCTTTTAACCATTCAGTCCATGCATCATTCAGCGTACAGATTACTTTGGTATCCAATTTGTTCCCCACCTTTCTCTATTTCTTATGCTTTTATGCCTTTTTGACAAACTCAGATTTTAACTTCATAGCTCCAAA
>JAAZLH010000420.1 GCA_012799415.1 Candidatus Epulonipiscium sp.
AGTTATGTAGCCGCTTGCTTTGGCGGAGATAAAACCTTTACCGTAGGTTTTGATTATCATCAATATAATGAAATTGAATATGCCAAAGCTTTATCTGAAAAAGTAGGAATGAAGAACTATAGTAAGGTGATTTCAAAAGAAGAATTTTGGGAGGTTCTACCTACGGTTCAATATCATATGGATGAACCTTTGGCAGATCCAGCTGCTGTAGCCCTTTATTTTGTTAGTCAATTGGCTAGTGAGCATGTAAAGGTGGTACTTTCTGGTGAGGGGGCAGATGAGCTTTTTGGTGGCTATAATATTTATAGAGAACCTATGGATCTACAAAAGTATACGGCTCTACCCAAGTGGATACGTAAATTTGTAGGTAAGTTGGCTTCTCGATTGCCCTTTGATGTAAAAGGAAAGAATTTTTTAATTCGCGGTAGCAAGACTATTGAGGAGCGGTTTATTGGAAATGCCTTTATGTTTTCTGTCAAGGAACGAAAAGCTTTGTTACGAGTTCAATCTTCCGCTCCTACTCCTCAGGCTATTACCCGTCCTTTTTACCGTAAGGTACAAGGGGCAGATGATGTGACAAAAATGCAGTATGTAGATATTCACACTTGGATGGCAGGAGATATCTTGTTAAAAGCAGACAGGATGAGTATGGCCCATTCTCTTGAGTTACGTGTTCCCTTTTTAGATAAGGAAGTCTGTGAGTTAGCAACAAAAATTCCAACACGCTTTCGGGTAAATCGTGAGAATACTAAGTTTGCTATGCGTCAAGCAGCTATGGATCATCTTCCAAAAGAGGTGGCAGATAAGAAAAAATTAGGTTTTCCCGTCCCTATTCGGGTTTGGCTTCGAGAGGATGCTTATTATAATAAAGTAAAGGATGCATTTTTTTCAGAAACTGCACAAACTTTTTTCCATCAGGGACCTTTACTTCGTTTGTTAGAAGAGCATCGTGCAGGTCATAAAGATCATAGCCGTAAAATTTGGACAGTGTATATGTTTTTAGTATGGTATGAACAATATTTTGAATAAATAAAGAACAGAGGCATTGCCTCTGTTTTTTGTTGTTTATGCATATTTTGTTACTTTTTTGGATAAAATATAAGTATAGGATTGATTTTGTTGAATTTTGTTTTTACTTATAAAGCATCTGCGATTCGGGCTCCTATGTTCTCCAATTCTTCCATGGTAGGTTCTGTAGATTTCCACTTGAAGGTAACACTGTCTCCTTCATGCCTAGGAATTAAGTGCAAATGAAAATGAAAAACTGTTTGGCCTGCACATGTACCGTTGTTTTGCAGAATGTTCATTCCCTCGAGTTTGAATTCTTTTTTCATCACTTGAGCAATTTGAGTTGCTAATTGAAAAAGTCGCCCTGCTTTTTCCGGCTCTAATTCAAAAATATCTTCTACATGTTCTTTAGGAATGATAAGCGTATGGCCCGGGGTACCTGGAAAACGATCAAGCATCACTTTAAATTCACTATTTTCAAAAATGGAAACACACTCCATCTCCCCTCTGGCTATTTTGCAAAAGATACAGTTTTCTTGTTTCATTATATTTCTCCTTTCTCTGCTGTTGTCGCCGCATAGATGTTTCTACAGAGCTGCAAAGTTAGATATCGATTTATTTAGTAGTTTCATTTTACTTGATTTTTCCTAAGAACACAAGAGGGGGTTGTTTTTGATTTTTATAAATGGTAAAATATTGAAAATAGGAGGTGTCTATGGTGGAAAATTTGCATCCTGCTTTCCTTACAATGGCTCATGAAATGAAAAATCCTTTATGTTTAATGAAGGCAACCTTGCAATTGATGCAACTGGATTGTCCTTTAGAGTTCTCTTCTAAAATCCATCTATTGCTTAGTGAAGTAGATCGGATGAATGGCTTGCTTTCAGATTTATTGGATTTGAAAAAGGCTGAAAAGGCTATGCTTCAACCTCTTTGTCTAGCAAAAATAATGGAGGAAATGCCTTCTCTCTTTGAGGGAATGGCATTAGAAAAAGATTTGGAACTTTGTCTTGATGTACAAAGAAAAATCCCCTTAATTTTAGGGGATGAACAACGTTTAAAACAAATGTTAATGAATCTTATTAAAAATGCTTTTGAAGCATCCTATCCTGGCGGCAAGGTTTTTTTGAGTGTCTGTTGTAAAGATCCTGATTGGGTTGAAATTCAGGTAGCTGATACCGGTATTGGTCTTAGTGAAATGGAGCAAATGGAATTGTTTCGCCCTTTTTTTACAACGAAATCTTATGGAACGGGTCTAGGTCTTGCTATTGTGCAACAAATTATTTGGGCTCACGGTGGAGAAATTTCAGTACAAAGTCGCCCTAACGAAGGAAGTTTATTTACTGTCTTACTACCTGTTGAAAGATATGGATCTACACTTCCTTGTAATTGAAAATACGTCACTTCCTAGCAAGTGCATAGGATCGGTGAAAGCGTGACTTTTGTCATCCTATTACCTCTACTTAAGACGGGCGTAGAGATAAGTAAGTTGGATAGCATGCTCCTGGGTGTCTGCTACTAGATCATAAAGTCGATCTCGTACAGGAGTATCTGTGGAGCCAAAGTATAGAGATCGATACATTCTTAC
>JAAZLH010000446.1 GCA_012799415.1 Candidatus Epulonipiscium sp.
CAAGGTAATCAACCAGGTTGCGTTTGTCCAGTCCGTCCCGACGGCCTCGGGCGATAAAAAGACGGGTATACTCGTTTCTCGGCGGTTTCCCGAGTTCCTCGATCGTCCGGTAGCGCGTTGGATCCAAAATTTCCTTGTAAAGATTCGCCAACACCGAGGCGAGCACGGTTTCAGGCAGCTTGCTTCCCGCAACCTCAAGGGCAAGGTTGAGGAAGGAGTCATTCGGTTCTTCCAGATTTTTCAGCCGTTCGACGATCTGTTTGCGCTTTGTCGCGATGATCGCCTCGATCGGCGGGATCGCGGTTCGCTGGATGTCGCTTTGGATGGTGCGGCGAATGAATTGAAGACGCTTGAACTCCCGTTGGGCGACGAACGTGATCGCCACGCCCTGTTTTCCCGCCCTCCCGGTACGACCGATCCGGTGGACGTACGCCTCGGGATCTTCGGGAAGGTTGTAATTGATGACGTGGGTGAGGGCGCTGATGTCGATTCCCCGGGCGGCAACGTCCGTTGCCACGATAATCGCCAGCTGTCGGGTCCGCATTCGATTCAAGATTGATTCACGCTGCTTTTGTGAAAGATCGCCGTGAAGCGCTTCGGCATGATAGCCGCGGGCGATAAGTTTTTGACCGACTTCGTCACATTGGAGCTTCGTTCGACAAAAGACGATTCCGTAGAATTTCTCTTCAATGTCGATGAAGCGGGTGAGCGCCTCAAATTTATCGCTCTCGCGAACTTCGACGAAGAGTTGCCGGGTCAAGTCGGTGGTCAACGTCTCGTCGGCGATGCGAACCACCTGCGGCTTGTCCATATAGCGTTCGGCCAGGCGGCGGATCGGATCGGGCATCGTGGCGCTGAAGCAGAGGGTTCGCTTCTCTTTCGGTGTCCGGACCATGATCGCTTCGATCTCCTCGAGAAAACCCATATCCAGCATCTCATCCGCTTCGTCGAGGACGAGGAACTTGAGTTGGTCCAGCACGAGCGAGCCGCGCCTCAGATGATCGAGAATCCGCCCGGGAGTTCCCACGACGACATGAACGCCTTTCTTCAACTGGCGTAATTGATTGACGATCGCCGCACCTCCGTAGACCGCAGCAATCTCGAGGTTCCGCCCACCTTTGAGCGAAAGAATTTCTTCAGCGCTTTGAAGGGCAAGTTCCCGGGTCGGGGCAAGAATGAGAGCTTGAACCGCATTCAGTTGCTCTTCAACAAGCTCAAGGATCGGAAGGCCGAACGCAGCCGTTTTTCCGGTTCCCGTCTGCGCTTGGCCGATGACATCCACTCGGTCCTTCAAAAGAAGAGGGATGCATGTTGCTTGAATGCCGGTAGGGTGGATAAATCCTTTGTTTTCAATCGCCTGTATTGTTTGAGCGGACAGGCCGAGGTCAGCGAACGTTGGTGTGTTGGTCATGAAGCTCCCGTGTGTTTTGGCACCGGGAAGAGTGTATCGGAAGAGGATGACACTTGCAAGACGGCTACCACCGATTGGCGACCTCTTCGGCAAATCCGGCGATCTTGTCCACCACGATGGTGTTTCCGTTGTCCAATGTGCATCTGCCGCTGAAATGACCGAAGATCTGGTGTTGCTCGCTGGCGATCAAAAGCAGATTGAAGTGTGAAGAGCGGTCGGTGACCGGTTGGAAGACGAGATCGAGCCGTCCCTCGTCATCCCTAATCGTCCACTCTTCCAGATAAGAGCCATATTCGAACGTCACCTCACGAAGCTTGTGCACCACTGAATCGTAGATGATCACATTCTCGCTCGCCGGGCTCCGATCGGTGAACCCGTAGCCGAGATTCAGTCCGAAGGGGACTTGTTCGACAGTGCCGCTGCAGCTCG
>JAAZLH010000421.1 GCA_012799415.1 Candidatus Epulonipiscium sp.
ATATGGGAAAAAGATAGAACAGAATTTTTTGGTCTTGGAGAGGATGCTGTAAAAGTCAAGTTTAAAGATTATGTAGATGTTATTAAACATAACCGGCCTTTACAGATGCTCATTGTAGCGGCTTCAACAGATAAATTGGCTAATGTTGGTTTTAGGGGTGCCTTACTTTATTTCTTTTCTAATATTTTATTAAATTCTGCTATGCAAGGGAAATACTCCTTATGGGCTGTGATTCCATCTGTTCTCGCAACTTTTGTAGGTGTATCTTGGGCAAGAAAGACAGGAATCAAACGCTCCTTTGTGGTAGCCACTTGGGTCAGTGCTTTGCTTCTTACATTACTAATTTTTGTCACGCCTATCCTTGCCAAGCCAACTTTTGGTCTTAGTGTTTTAATTTTATTGGTATTGATTGCAGTGCAACAAGGTGTAGGAGGTCTAGCAGGTAATATTGTTATTCCTATGATTGCAGATTGTTCCGATTATGAAACCTATCGTACAGGCCGATTTATTCCAGGTATGATTGGAACCTTATTTTCCTTTGTGGATAAAATGGTTTCCTCTTTCTCAACCTTTATTATGGGAATAGCTATTGCGTGGGCAGGATATGGAAATACAAAGATCGAACCAAATACCACAGTAAATTCAAAGTTTTATATTGCTATTCTTTTTATCTTATATGGTCTTCCTTTACTGGGACACATTGCTTCTATTATTGCTATGAAATTCTATGAACTTGATGGAGTGGCGATGGAAAAGGTTAAACAAGCAATTGCGGATAAAAAAGTAGATGCAAAGGCTTAATGAAGGGAGGATGATTTCATGAAAGAAACCATAGGAGAGTTTCATAAACCAAAGGATTTTTTGGTTTGTATAGATTCTGATGGTTGTGCAATGGATACAATGGAAATAAATCATAAAAGATGCTTTGGACCTAAGGTTGTAGAAGTCTGGGGACTTCAATCCATTTCTGTGGATTTTATAGAAGCCTGGAATTGTGTGAACCTATATTCAAAGACAAGAGGAATTAATCGTTTTAAAGGTCTTGTGAAAACCTTTGAGATATTAGCAGCCAAGAGTAAGGATGTACCAGATTTTTCTTCGGTTTTAAAGTGAGTTAATGAATCAAAGGGGCTTATCAAACCCTGCTCTTGAAAAAAGTTATTAAAGACAAAATGATGGGCAGCTGAAGAAGGTATTACGTTGGAGCCAAGAGGTGAATATCAGCAAAGTTTAATCGATGAATTTAATATGTCATTACAATAAAAGGAGGGAAAAGCATGGTAGATCTAAAAGGAAAGCCATTTTATTTAAATGATGAAGATATTTTATGGATTGAAAAGACCATTGAAGGAATGACGATAGAAGAAAAAATTGGTCAGTTATTTATCAATTTGTTTGCTGATTTTGATCCAGATTATGTAAAGCATATTGTTGAAACTTATCATATTGGTGGGGCCAGGTATATGGGAGCTCCTTCTGATAAGGTATATGAACTTACATCCAATTTGCAACGATATAGTAAAATACCTATGTTAGTAGCGGCTAATTGTGATTCTGGTGGCAATGGAGCTTGTAGTGATGGAACGTTAGTAGCTACAGCGGCTCAGGTAGAAGCAACAGGCAGCGAAGAAGTTGCTTACAATGTAGGATATGTTAGTGGACGAGAGGCTACAGCCATTGGATGTAACTGGAATTTTGATCCTTGTGCAGATATTCTATTTAACTGGAGAAATACCATTGTCAATACAAGGGCCTATGGAAATAAACCAGAACCTGTTATCAAATATACAACGGCTTATATGAAGGGGTTACGACAAAGTAATATTGCATCTTGCGTGAAGCATTTCCCAGGTGATGGAACAGAAGAGCGGGATCAACATCTTGTCCTAGGTGTTAATGAGCTAAGCTGTGAAGAATGGGATGCTAGCTTTGGAAAAGTATATCAAAATGCCATCGATGAAGGTGTGATGAGTATTATGATGGGACATATTGCACTGCCTGAATATCAAAAAAGATTGGTACCAGGAATTCAGTATGAAGAAATTTTGCCTGCTAGCTTGGCACCAGAATTAATTCAAGATTTATTACGGGAGCAACTCGGTTTTAATGGATTGATACTGACAGACGCTTCCCATATGTTAGGCATGACGGCGGCCATGAGACGTAAAGATTATGTACCTGCTGCCATTGCTGCTGGGTGTGATATGTTTTTATTCTTTAATGATCATGAAGAAGATTTTGGTTTTATGTTAGATGGATATAAAAATGGGATCATTACAGAGGAACGTTTGCATGAGGCTTTACAAAGAGTTTTAGGATTAAAGGCTGCATTAAAACTTCACATAAAAAAAGAAAAAGGTGCATTAATTCCAAGTAGGGAAGGGCTGAAAATCATTGGTTGCTCTGAGCATCAAGCCATGGCTGATGAAGCTGCAGATTTAGGCATCACTTTAGTGAAAAATACCTTAGATCAATTACCTATTCGACCAGAAACCCATCCTAGAATTAAGCTATATACTTTATATGGCGAGATGGGTGGCGTCTTAGGTGCTACTACTGCATCTGAAAAAACCATTATTGAAGAACTAGAAAGAGTAGGCTTTGAGGTGACTTTAAATGATGGCACCACAAGAGAGAAAGGGAAAACCCTAGAATACGTGAAAAATTGGGATGCTGCCTTGGTCTTTGCGGATGTGCAAGGGTATGCCTCAGAAAACAATGTGCGTATTCGTTGGAAATGTCCTATGTCAAATGAAATCCTCTCCCCTTATCTCTATGTGATAAGGAGAGGGGATTTTGTTTTATCGGCTTTGGATATATTGGCTTGGTGTAAC
>JAAZLH010000422.1 GCA_012799415.1 Candidatus Epulonipiscium sp.
AATACAGATAAAAAGCAATATTTAGTTAGGTTAGGTATATCCCTGTTATAACGCATATGAATTTGTTCCCATGCATCATAAATTGTAGTATCTTCTTTAATGGCAGTTTTAAATTCAAAAATTGCCATGGGAATTCCATTAATGAAGATTATCATATCTGGCCTACGGTCTCTTGTTCCAGAAATAGTAATTTGATTTACAACCTTAAAAATATTGTTAGTTGGAGTTTCAAAATCAATAAAATCAATGTGTAATGGCATTTTATTGTTATCATCCCGGCTTAAATCAAAGCCTTCATTTATTAAAAAGAATGCCTGTCTATTAGAGGAATAAAGAGGATAGGTGGAAATATGCTTAATTTTATTAATTGTCTTCCCCAACTCTGCCTTAGTTAATCCAGAATACTTTGAGGATAAAAAACTAGATAAGTCCTCTTCAATTATCACCTCATCATATTTCCGATGTAGCTCTTCTCCTTTTTGATGGATATAATCCTGCTTAATAAATAAATCTATTATTGCAAGTTCTAGCTGCTCTTCATCAAACTTTTTCACTTTTAGCCACCTCCTCAAGTGAACCTTTTATTAAAACTGGGCAAATATCCTTGATTTGTTCTTTTAATTTTTCATTAATCTCCATTCGTGTAATATAGGCATTATATATATCTACAATAGAGTTTTGAACTTTAATATCTGGTATTGGAATTTCAACCTCTACTAAATCATCCCATGTGAACGTTTCACGAGCTGAACCCCATGAGTGAAACCTCGTATAGCGATCAAACTCTGACCTTTCAAAAAACATAAATAGATATTCGGGATTTAATAAATCTTGTTTTGATACCTCAAAAACTATATATGAAGAAGAAACTATATAAGTATCACTAGTTCTATTATAAGCCATTGTAATTTTATCGCTATTCCTTGACGTTACTGTTACATAAGCAAAGGATTCCGGCTTAACAACTTTATATGAAGTGAGTGATACTCCTCTTAGATTTGCTTTGGTTTCAATAAATTCCTTTTGTATTGAAAGACCTTTAACATTGTTAACATCATATAATCCTTTGTTGTTCCTATCATCTAAAGGCTGTATGTAATCTTTTATTTTTTTACTAGGCATTTCTCGTCTAAGCTTTTCTATCGTTGCATCACATACCAATTTTAAATCTTCAATTCCTTTTTCATAAACTTCTTGATTTATTAACATTGACTTATATACATCCACATATTTTTTTTGTATCTCAATTGAGGGTACTATTAACTCTATGCCACAAAATACTTCCCAATCTAAGTTAGCCCTTATGCTTCCATCACTTAAAAATGCACCATATCTATCCTTTTCTGAGGATTTGAAAATCATAAATAAATATTCTGGGAGGATTTTTTTCTCATCTACTTCGAAAGTAGTATAGGCTGGTGAAACCAAAATATCGGACTCTTTCTCATATAGCCCAATTCTTATACATTGGTCTCTACCCGTTTGCATACCACTGAAAATAAATCTACTCTTTGTCATTATTTTATATTTTTTTTTATCGACATTAGAGGTATTTGCTATTGTCGGCATAAACTCCTTATCCTTATTGATACCATAAATGGGTAAATTACGATCTTCAACATTAGTATAATTACATAGTTTTATAAATTCTCCTATTTTCAATCGACTATATTTCATACCCAATCCCCCTAAAAGCATCTTCCAAGCTTTTTTGTGATTCTTTTTCAAGTTTAATTATATCCTTCATTTCGGTTTGAATACGCACCATCTCTTTTTCATAATCAATATCCAAATCCCTATCCACAAATTCCACATATTTACTTGGAGCAAGAGAGTAATTCGCTTCTCTAATCTCCTTCAAACTTGCAG
>JAAZLH010000447.1 GCA_012799415.1 Candidatus Epulonipiscium sp.
CGTGAACTTAAAAAAGCAGGATTCATCAAAGATGAAAATTATATTGAATTTATTAATTCAGCTTTTTTGTTCGCATACAAAGACAAACTATTTCTAATTGATCACGACTTGTGTGTTCTTGAAATAAATGATTATGTTGCAATCGGCAGCGGTTCGTCTGAAGCCATAGGAAGTCTTCTTTCAACGGAAGGAGAAGACCCTAAAACAAGAATTATTAAAGCAATTAAAGCAAGTGCTGCTAATGACATCTATGTCGATTACCCAATTATTCTTACAGATACCGAAACAACCAAATTCGATATTATTACTGAAGATTTAGAATCTGAAATAATTAAGCCCAGAAAGAAAAAAGAAAGTTCCGATGATGCTGAGTAGTCGTGATAAAATGTTCTATACGCAGCAATAATATAATTAAGGAGTATAACGATGAGTAAAAATAGAAAAATTAGTGAAAGAACACGCAAAAATTGGGACTATTTAGTAACCCATTTCACTCCAGAATATATTGAATCAATGACAGACCCAAAAGAATATGTTGTTGGTTTTGGCTCTGGAAATAAATCGTTCTGCTATTTAGTTGAAGCAGGAACCAAAGAACTAGGAGACATTAGAGGAGCGACATCTTCTAAATTTGGACTATGGTATGGCACACACGGCGATGATAAAGAAGTCAAGTATAGAGCTACAAAGCAACACTTCGGTGGCGATATCGATAAAGCTTTCAATGATATTAAAGTTGCGCTAGCTAAATTGATTAGAGAAGCAAAAGATCTCACAGAATTCAGGGATTTGAAATCTTTAATTTACGGCATGTTCAAATACAAGATTATTTACTTATATAACCCAAATGTGATGTTGCCTTCATTTGTTCTTGAAGATTTACAACATTTTGAAGATTGCTTGGGTTTAAAAATGAGCAAAACATTTGAAAAGGCACAGAAAGAGTTAATTGCTTATAGAAATCAGCACTTCCCACAAATGGATAATCATGATTATATGAGTTTTCTTTACACTGAATTTGGAAGATATAACGTTTCTCAAACTAAAGAAATTAATGAAGACGCAGATAATCAACTAAACAAAAAACTTCTTAAAGAGAAAGAACCAACTGAGGAGTATGTTACTAAGCCAGTTGAAAAAGCAAATCTTAAAAAAGGTGGAGAAGGTGGATTATATTATCCTCGAGACCCAAAGATGGCCGCTATTGCTCTAAGAAATGCTGGCCATAAGTGTGAATACAATACAAGCCATGAATGTTTTATTAGGAGAAGTACAGCAATACCATATACAGAGGTTCATCATTTGATTCCTCTCGAATATCATTACAAGTTCGAAAAATCATTGGACATCCCGGAAAACATTGTCTCTTTATGTAGCAATTGTCACAATGAAATTCACTATGGTAGAGACGCGGACAAACTTATTGAACAGCTCTTTAATGAGAGAAAAGATAAACTCCATGCGGCAGGGATTGATGTTACATTAGATGAACTCCTAGAGATGTATCACAGAATAGGCGAACATAAATAAAAAACAAACAAAAACCCTACAAAACTCGGCTTAATCGCTTAAAAGTGTAGGGTTTTCTAATGTCTATACCATGACAACTTTATAATGTAGATGCTCATTTCTATACCTTCTTTCTAATGTCACATCACCCTCTAAAAGTGGTGTGTGCTGGACCAAACTTGCTCTCTTCTCTTTGATGTAGAGGTA
>JAAZLH010000075.1 GCA_012799415.1 Candidatus Epulonipiscium sp.
AGGAGCATCATCAAAGTATGGAGTTTAGGCTAGCTCTTAGTAGCAATCCAGAATTTACTTCTAGTGTATTAGTAGCTTATGCGCGAGCTGCTTATGCCCTAGGTAAAGAAGGACAAGTAGGAGCAAGAACCATTTTTGATATTGCTCCAGGTTATTTATCATGGAAATCCAAGGAAGATTTGCAAAGGGAATTATTATAATGAATGGGGAAACCAGATGGATAAAAAAACATTCAAGAGTATTTTATTTCTAATTACTTATTGTATATTGTTAGTGGTTATGATTGTAAAGATTGATGTTTTGATTGCTATCTTTACAAAAACCATCGGAATACTAGCACCACTATTTATTGGTTTTGCCATTGCTTTTGTACTAAATAAACCCTATAATTTCTTTTTGGATAAATACGTAAATGCATTTTCAAAAAAAAAGTGGCCTAAAATTTCAAAGCCATTAGCATTAACAACAGTATTTCTTTTATTTATTGGTATTATTAGTGGAATTGTAGGCTTTATTATTCCTCAACTTTTTCAAAGTATCAATCTGGTATATGAAAACATAGGAGGCTATAGTACAAGATTACAAAACTTTGCTTTCGATGTGATAGAGTATTTAAGGTTAGATAGTATAGACTTATCTGGTCTTGAAACAACAATAGCAAAAATACCTGATATGGTTGGAAATGTTTTGAAAGGTATTGTCCCCCGGGTTTTTGATTTTACAACAAGTTTTATTAGTGCATCTATTGATATTATACTAGGTTTTATACTGTCAATTTATCTACTTGCTGATAAAGAGAATTTAAAAAGGCAATTTGCGGATGTTTTACAAGCTTATGTTCCTGTAAAGTTTAGAAAGAAGCTGATGAATGTTTTGGGAATTACCAATGAAGTATTCACTAGTTTTGTTTCGGGACAATTAATTGAAGCCATGATTCTTGCATTGTTGTGTTTTGCTGGAATGCTGATATTTAACTTTCAGTATCCTATTTTAATCAGTGTCATTATAGGGATAACAAATTTAATTCCCATTGTAGGGCCTATTATCGGAATGATTCCTGCCTTATTTATTTTGGTAATGATCGAACCTATACAAGCCCTATGGTTTATATTATTTGCTGTTGTTCTTCAGCAGATTGAAGGAAATTTAATTTATCCAAGGGTGGTTGGGAATTCTGTAGGGTTGCCAGCTTTATGGGTTATGTTAGCAATTATTGTTGGTGGCGGCCTATTTGGAATTCTTGGGATGTTATTAGGTGTACCAACGGCATCAGTTATGTATCAACTGATTAAGCATGATGTAAACCAACGCAACCAATCTTCGAATTCTTAATTGAATCTGAATCGAATTTAAAATTGAGTAGCATATAAATATGAGAGATAGGCAAGTAGCCTAAAGCATAAAATTAAAGAAAACAGGAGTGATTTTATTCTAATGGACAGTCATAGTAGTACCCTTATTATCGTTTTTGGAATTTTGCTTTTGATGTCGGCATATTTTTCGGCCACAGAAACTGCTTTTTCAAGTATAAATCGTATTCGAATGAAGAATATGGCCAAAGATGGAAATCGCAGAGCTTTGCAAGCCTTAGCACTTTCAGAGGATTTTGACAAACTACTTTCCACTATATTAATCGGTAATAATATCGTGAATATTGCATCCGCTTCCATTGCGACGGTGATTTGTACAAATTATTTTGGAAATGCAGGTGTAACTATATCAACAATAATAACGACAATATTCGTACTGCTTTTTGGAGAAATTACACCAAAAAGTTTGGCTAAAGAAACACCAGAAACCTTCGCTATGTTTTCAACACCCATCATTAAATTTTTGATCTACCTACTTATGCCATTAAACTTCTTGTTTTCTTTTTGGAAAAAGTTGATTTCTAAGATTTTTAAGACAACGGATAGGCAGGGCATTACCCAGGAAGAGTTAATTACTCTTGTAGATGAAGTGGAGAGTGAAGGAGGAATAGGTGCTCATGAAGGAGAGCTTATCCGATCAGCTATTGAATTTAATGATCTTGATGTAGAAGAAATTCTTACACCGAGGGTAGATTTAATAGCTATTGAGGAAAAGGCACCTATAGAAGAGATAAAGGAATTATTTATCGCTCATGGATTTTCTAGGCTACCCGTTTATCGTAATACGATAGATCATATTATTGGTGTTATTCATGAAAAAGATTTCTATCATATGCTTCATCTTGGGCAGAAAGAAATACGATCTATTGCCAAAAGTATTGTTTGTGTGACACCTCAAATGAAGATTTCTGAGCTTTTACGACGATTGCAACGTTCTAAAAGTCATATAGCAGTTGTTCTCGATGAATATGGGGGTACTATGGGAATTGTTACGTTAGAAGATATTTTAGAAGAATTAGTAGGGGAAATTTGGGATGAACATGATGAGATTATTGAACATTTTATTCAGATGGAAGAGAATAAGTATCTGATTCACTGTAATGCAGATCTAAAGAGTTTATTTGAACGATTTGAACTTAAGAATAATAGTGATAATTATGATGCTGTTACGGTCAGTGGTTGGGTAGTAGAAGAGATTGGAAGGATACCCGATGTGGGGGATCATTTTATATATGAAAACCTTAAGGTAACTGTAGTAAAAACAGACTTTAGACGAGTGCTTGAAATTATGGTAGAAGTGATGTCAGGGGTCTCCACTCAAGAAGAAGTAAATTAAAAAGATAAGATAGTATAGTTTTTTCCTAAAACAAAATTGTACAATTATAGATTGTATATATTTGTAAAAGAAAGAGGTTTTTAATTATGGGGAGACGATTGAAAAGGAAAAAGAATAATCATAGAAAATGGTGTATTTTTCTGGGTATCCTAATATGTATTGCTTCAATTCAATTGGCTGTATTGACTTTTGTATGGGCTAGTCAAAACAAAAACATACAAAAGCCCCCTTCTTGGATAGCAGTGGAGGAAGGAAAAAATGAATCTACTGAGGAAGATATAGGAGTGCCAGTAGAAGTTCAGGATTCAGAAAAGATAGATTTTAATGTTGATGAAGAACTTCAGGAAGAATCTCTAGTAGAAGATGAGGAAGCAACAATTATAAAGCCTATTAGAAAGAATATTACTATCAGTGCTGCTGGGGATTTTACTTTAGGTAATTATTTGCCTACTTATGAAGCCAATACTTTTGATGATGTTTTTCGTAAACAAGGTCAAGATTATACATATTTTCTTTCTAATGTGAAAGAAATTTTCGAAGCCGATGACTTAACATTGGTGAACTTAGAAGGTCCCCTTACCAATGCAACTGCTCACATGGATAAACCCTTCCCCTTTAAAGGCGCCCCTTCCTATGTCAATATATTAACATCAGGAAGTGTAGAAGCAGTGAATGTAGCTAATAATCACAGCCACGATTATTTTGAACAAGGACATCAAGATACATTAAGGGCTTTAGAAAACGCTAGTGTTGGCTATTACGGTTATGGACATCAGTATATTAAAGAAATCGAAGGTGTCAAGATAGGAGTACTAGGGTATAAAACCTGGGCGAAAACGGACCCTTTTATTGCTACATTAAAAAAAGAAATTACTTATATGAAAGAAAAAACAGATTTACTTATTGTAAGTTTTCACTGGGGAGATGAGCGTACTTATTTTCCTAATGAAGTTCAAAAGTATTTTGCCCATTTGTCTATTGATTTAGGTGCAGATTTAATCATTGGTCATCATCCTCATGTGATTCAGGGAATTGAGCGATATAAAGATAGGGCGATTGTCTATAGTTTAGGGAATTTTTGTTATGGAGGGCATCGAAATCCTCCAGATAAAGATACTTTTATTTTTCAACAAACTTTTGTTTTTGATGAAGATAATCAGTGGCTGATAGAAGAATCCACTGAGAATATTATTCCATGTCGTATATCTTCTGTGATTCATCGCAATGATTATCGTCCTACTCCTTTAGAGGGAGAAGAAAAAGAAAGACTTTATAAGCGAATAGAAGAACTTAGTGCACCTTTAAGTATTCAGCCGTTTCAGTGATTCGGCTGTTTTTTATTAAAAATCTTCATCAAATTGTTGTCGTTTTGTAACCCTTTTTCTTCTATTTTAGTATAGTATATAGATATGAGATTAATAATGAATTCATTGGAAATACATCTTATAGAGAATAGAGAGCAGTTCAAGGGGAGAATATAGTAGAAGGGTGAATTAGATGAGTCAACTGATTTATACACAGGGTATACGACATAAGGGAGAGCAGAAAAAATTGAAAAGCAGGATAATCGGAGGAATGTGGCTAATAGGTATTCTCATACTTACTATTATAGGGCTCTTGGTGGTTAATTATTATCTAACAGAACGAGTCCAATCAAGTGAAAGTAAGCTAGATGAGGCTTTAGAACAATATAAAGAGGTTATAGAAAATTACGACATTATTTTACAAAAATATGAAGAAGTAAAAATGGAACAAGAGATGAATAGCCAGAACTTTGAACAAGAGAAGGCAAATTTATTACAAGAGCAAGAAAGATTACTGAAAGAAATTGAATCATTGAAAGAAGAACTTCAAGCAAAAGGAGATACTAAAGGGCAAGTTAAATCTACTGGTAAAGTAGCATATCTAACCTTTGATGATGGGCCTAGTGAAAACACTAAAAAAATTTTAGATACTTTAAAGGAACATGAAGTTCCTGCTACCTTTTTTGTAACAGGTGCAGGATTACAGCAAGAAGATACAAAAGCACTATACCAAAGAATTTTAGATGAAGGACATCAACTTGGGAATCACACCTATTCTCACCAATATTCTTATATTTATGCAAGCAAAGAAAATTTTATAAAAGATTTTAATCGCCTAGAAAAAGAAGTTTTTGATTTAACTAATGGGAAGATGGTTATGGTTCGATTTCCTGGGGGTTCTAATACCCAGCAGTATAGAAAGTATAATAAAAATGGCGTTAATGTAATGGCAGAAATTAAAGGAGAACTCACCCAAAAAGGTTATGTATATGTAGATTGGAATGTAGATAGTCAAGATGCTAGGACAAAAGAGTTAAAATCAAAAAAAGCTATTATTGAAGCAGTAGTGCAAGGAGCAAGCAAACAAAAAACAGCTGTTATTTTAATGCATGATGCACCTGCTAAAACAACAACGGCAGAGGCTTTACCCGAAATTATTCGACAACTAAAAGAAAAGGGATATGAATTTAAGGCATTGACGCCAAATTCTGAGATCGTTCAGTTTTGAATGTGGATATCATATGGTTTATTTGAATAAGCAAATTTGGATAGAGGAAGAGGGGAGGGCAAGGATGAATAAAAAAGTATTGGTGCTAGAAGATGAGGACGATATTAGAGGATTTATTCTAATCAATTTAAAACGCGGTGGATATCAAGTGATAGAGGCTAAAACGGGAGAGGAAGCATTACAGATTATAGACCAAGAAGAAGGTTTATATGTAGCAATTTTAGATATTATGTTACCTGGAATTAGCGGCTTGGAGGTTTGCCAGTATCTTCGAAAGAAAGATGAAGCCGTAGGGATTATCATGCTTACAGCCAAAACTCAAGAAGTAGACAAAATTACGGGACTATATACGGGGGCAGATGATTATATGACAAAACCTTTTAGTCCAGGTGAGTTAGTGGCACGTGTAGATGTTCTTCATCGTCGAGTAGAATTGCTGAAAGGAAAAAAAGACGATATTATTTTTTCTGGACCTTTTTCCTTTAACCGACAAAGCAGGACTTTATTAAAAAATGAACAAGAAATAGAATTAACTCAAATTGAATATAAACTTATGGAATGTTTTTTTGATCATCCAGGAATTGCCCTCTGTCGGGATGAGATTCTAAATAAGGCTTGGGGAGATAATTTTTATGGTGATGGGAAAGTAGTAGATGTGAATATCCGGAGATTACGAAAAAAAATAGAAGAAGATCCATCAGATCCTAAATATATTCTTACAGAATGGGGATATGGATACAGATGGGGGATTTCTCCCTAAGGAATTCCCCCATAAGGCTTAAGGAAGGGAAGGAGAATTAATGATATTTGGGGCTACTTAGATGAAACTGAACATCATTAAGTGCCTCTCCAAAACGTTGGAAATGAATAACTTCTCGTTGTCTCAAAAAGCGCAAGGGATCAATAACATCAGGATCATCTGTTAAGGTGATTAGGCGCTCGTAGGTAGCTCGAGCTTTCTGTTCAGCAGCCAAATCCTCATGTAAGTCAGCAATAGGATCTCCTTGGGATTGGACATAGGACGCGGTCCAAGGAACACCATTGGCATCATTCCAGTAAAGAGCATGATCATGTTGAGCATAGAACCCACCAAGCCCTCCAGCTTCGAGCTCTTCCGGGGTGGCATTACGGGTGAGTTGATAGATCATTGTGGCAATCATTTCTACGTGAGCAAGTTCTTCTGTACCGATATCTGTTAAAAGAGCTTTTGACTTCCCAGTTGGCATGGTATATCGTTGTGTAAGGTAACGTAGGGCTGCACTAAGTTCTCCGTCGGGTCCACCATATTGGGTCATCATGACTTTTGCCATTCTTACATCTTTATTTTTAATATTAACAGGATATTGTAGTTTTTTTTCATAAATCCACATAAAAAGTTACCCTCCTTTTGAATTATTCCCAAGGCCAAGGTTCAGAGACCCATTGCCAGGGATATTGGCTTGGTGCATATCCAAAGTTAGTGATAGGACCATACTTCATTTCATACATACGACGGAGGCGTAAGAGTTCTTGAGTAAACCGATTATATTCGAATAAAGCCTGTTGGCACATAGGGTGAGTATCTAGGTACAAATTAAGATCCACAGTAGCAAAAGATAGTTGTTGAATCTGTCTCATTAATTGTTGACGTTCATCCATTGGCATAAAAAAACCTCCTTAACAGATTTTATTCTTTTTATGATAAGGCTGATAGAGATTAGGAAACATGCTACCTCTTTTAAAGCCTTCTTCCACGGGTACGATACCCACATAAGGTTGATTGGGAATATATGCATGGGCTAGGGGAAGAGGGGGGACACAGACAGGCTCCAAAGGCATCAAATGGGGCATAGGTTTGCAATCTTTCATAATAGATTCCTCCTTTCTACTTATGATTAGAATATGCAGACAGGAGAAATCTGTGCATTAAGTAAACTATCTTATAATAAAAGAGAAGAGAATAAAAAACCTAGTATATATAAAGGATGGATAGGCACCCATCCATCCTTTATATATACTAGGTTAAGAAATCCATTTGTTCATTACGATGTTCTTGTTTTTCTTTTATCTTTTGCATCGTAAAGTCATCAATGTGATCTTTGTTATTCTCTAAATACCCTTCGGTTTGCTCAAAGTTTCTTTTTAGATTATTATATTCTTCATTAGAAGAAACAGGACCTGCAAGGATTTTACTTTTTAGTTGTTCCATTTGTTCTTCCCTAACTTGCTGTAATTCTTCAGCTTGATCTAACTTTTCTGGGGAAGCAATGTCAGAATGTTGTTCTAAATGACGTTCTGTTCTGGTATGCTTTTGAATAAGATTGTCTAACTGTTCTAATCGACGAGCATTTTCTTCATATTCTCTTTCCGTAGTGTTCTTTTTTGGATCTTTCATATAAAAAGGCCTCCTTGACGTAAAATGATTTTCTTTATACCCAGCTTTTTAAATAAGCATTTTAAGTGAAAACAAGCCTGAAGTTTGGATATAAAGGAAGAGATTTAGAGAGAAGAACAATCTTATTATGCCCGATTTGTATTTGAGTAACACAGAAAAAGATGTAATAAAAGATGTCACTGTATCTAAGCTTTAAAGCAGTTGTTTGAACAAAAGTTCTTTTTTATGTTAGAATAGGAAACTTTTTTTGAATTTATACGTTAATATTAAGTAGGGGAACTTTAGTGTTCAGGTAAAAGAGAAAGGAGGAGGAATTTGAGCACGCCAATTATTGAAATTAAAAATGTAAGAAAAGTATATCGTATGGGTGATGAAAAAATAGTAGCTTTAGATGATATGAGCCTCACCATAGAGCCGGAAGAAGTCTGCTGTCTACTAGGTACTTCAGGATCGGGTAAATCAACCCTTTTAAATATGATGGCAGGTTTGGAAAAACCCACTCGAGGTGAAGTTATTATAAAAAAGCGTCATATAGAGAAAATGAATGAAAAGCAGTTGGCTAAGTTTAGACAGGATAATGTAGGATTTGTTTTTCAATCTTATAATCTTCTAGCTACATTAACAGCCTTAGAAAATGTTAGTTTGCCTTTAATCTTTAAAGGAATTCCTAGAAAGGTACGAGAGCGAAGAGCTACTGAAATGCTAGAAGCCGTTGGACTTAAAGACCGATTGTCTCATAAGCCATCGCAAATGAGCGGGGGTCAGCAACAAAGAGTTAGTATTGCAAGAGCCTTTATTAGCAATCCTGAGATTGTATTTGCAGACGAACCGACAGGAAATCTAGATACAAAAACTACATTTGAAGTGATGGATCTAATTACATCTATGGCAAAACAACATAATCAAACGTTAATCATTGTTACGCATGATACAGAGATTTCTGGATATGCAGATAGAACAGTACATATAAGGGATGGGAATATAGAAAAAATTATAGAAAATAAAGGCGTAAAGATGCAGGGAAATCAAGTTGAAAGTTTAGTTTAGGAAAGATAAATAGAATTGTTATTAACCTTGATATTTAAAAATGAGGAAATACCAAGGTTGTATAATTTAAAATTGGGGGAGAGTTAAAGATGTTAAAGAAGATAGGAAGTATTGTATTAATACTTGTATTTTGTTTGCAAGTGGTTGCTGGTAGTGGGGTTGTGGTGTATGGAACCAATGGAACGTTGGATCCTAATACTATTCCTTCAGGAGATGCTTTGTTAGTAGTTGGGTATGATATTTCAAAAACAGAGAATATTGATGAAAATACAATTTATAAAGAAGAGCGATTCATATTAAAAAATGTAACATTATTTAATAGAATTATACCTAGTGGATCAAATGATGCTATAAAAATTAAAAAAATCATGATAGAACAAAATCCCTCTTTTTTAATTAAGAATGGCTCGATTGATAAAGGAGAAATTATCAAAAAGGATGAGTCAAGATCTGTTAGTGTGGGAATCGGACCAATTACTTATGCAGGGGGGGCAAATGGACTCCCTATTGTTATTGTATATTCTGAGGTGAAACTAGGTGAAGATGGCAAACCCACAAGAGATGATCAAGGGAAAGATATAGAATCAGAACAAAAAGCTTTTCGTACCAATCTAAATATCAACACAGGTGGAGAGCGACCAGCAAAAGAAATTCCAGAAAGAAAACCTGGCACTCCCCTCCTTCAAGTGGAAGCAGGGAGAATGGCAGAAGGTAAGGCTGGGGAGGAAGTTACAGTTAG
>JAAZLH010000423.1 GCA_012799415.1 Candidatus Epulonipiscium sp.
CTTGGAATATCTCCTTGCAATAAAATCCTCTCACGCTTTACTGTAGGATCTGGAATAGGAATCGCAGATAGTAGCGCTTGAGTATAGGGATGCTTTGGATCTGCATATAAATTCTTAGTAGAAGCCAATTCTACCATAGAACCAAGGTACATAACTCCAACTCGATCACTAATATGTTTTACAACACTTAGGTCATGAGAAATAAATAAATAAGATAATTTCATTTTCTCTTGTAATTCCATTAAAAGATTAACAATTTGAGCTTGAATTGAAACGTCTAGAGCTGATACTGGCTCATCTGCTACAACAAAAGAAGGATTTAAAGCAAGAGCTCTTGCAATTCCAATTCGTTGTCTTTGGCCACCAGAAAACTCATGGGGGTATCGGTTAATATGATAATCTGCTAAACCACAAAGTTGAACAATTTCTCTTATACGATCGTCTAGCTCTTTTCCTTTTTTGTACATTTTATGCTGAATCAAAGACTCTCCTATGGCAGTACCAATAGCCATTCTCGGATTTAAAGAACTATAAGGGTCTTGGAAAACAATTTGCATTTCTTGTCTAAGACCCAACATCTCTTTTTTTCTAGCTTTAAAAACATTTTGGCCTTTATAATAGACCTCTCCTGCTGTTGAAGGAAGTAATCGTAAAATAGTTCGACCTAAAGTAGATTTTCCACAACCTGACTCTCCAACAATTCCTAATGTTTCTCCTTCTTTTAGTACAAAAGAAACCCCATCTACAGCTTTTACAGCTCCTACTTGTCTCCTAGAAACACCCTGTGTAATAGGGAAATATTTTTTAAGATCTTTTACTTCTAATAAAGGCGCATTGGCAGATTTAATAGAAGATTTATTTGTTGATTTATTTTGCATTACTTTCCACCTCCCCACTAGCTACAAAACAAGCTGCACTATGCTTAGGACCTAACTCTTTCAATTCTGGCCGGTACTGCCTACAGTGCTCCGTAGCAAATTTACAGCGTGGATGGAACGCACACCCTTGAGGAAGATCTGTCGGGTTTGGTACACTGCCTGGAATACTATCTAATCTTCCTCGTTCTTCATTTAGATTTGGTTTAGAGTTTAGAAGTCCAATGGTATAAGGATGTTTAGGATCTGCAAACAATTCTTCTACTGGTCCTTCTTCTACTACCTTTCCTGCATACATAACCACTACATAATCTGCCATTTCTGCAACTACACCTAAATCATGAGTAATTAGCATGATAGCTGTATTTAAACGTTGCTTTAAATCATTCATTAAATTTAAAATTTGTGCTTGTATTGTAACGTCCAAGGCTGTTGTTGGTTCATCTGCAATTAAAATTTTAGGCATACAAGCCAAAGCCATAGCAATCATCACACGCTGACGCATTCCTCCACTTAATTGATGAGGATATTCGTCTACAATTTTTTCTGCCCGAGGAATTTGTACCAAATTTAGCATATCGATAGCTTTTTGGCGGGCTTCTTTTTTAGATAGTTTTTGATGAAGCATTAAAGTTTCCATAATTTGATATCCAATGGTGAAAACGGGATTTAATGATGACATAGGTTCTTGGAAAATCATAGAAATCTCATTCCCTCGCATACTTCTCATCTCATCTTCACTAATAGCTAATAAATCTTTTCCTTGATAAAGGATTTCTCCTTCTTCTATCACTCCTGGTTTTTGAATGAGACGCATGACAGACATGGATGTAATACTTTTTCCACAACCTGACTCTCCAACAATCCCTAAAGTTTTTCCTGCATCTATTGCAAAGCTGACACCGTCAACTGCTTTTACTACGCCTTTGTCTGTATAAAAAGATGTTTTAAGATTTTTTACTTCTAGTAAATGTTTACTCATACGTCACCTCCTAACGATGTGACTTAGGATCTACTGCATCCCGAAGTCCATCTCCAATTAAGTTAATACTCATAACTGCTAAAAATATTGCCACTCCTGGTGGAATCCATAGCCAAGGACGGGTTTTTAAAATATGTCCATCTCTTGCATTTAAAACTAGATTTCCCCAGGTAGGCGTAGGTGGAACAACACCTAAACCTAAAAATGATAGGGCAGACTCACTTAAAATCGCTGACGCCATCCCAAGTGTAGCATTTACAATTACATATCCTAAAGTATTTGGAATTAAATGTTTGAAAATTTTTCTTCTATCTGATAAGCCAAGGGCTGTTGTAGCTAACATAAATTCCTGCTCTCGCAAGGTTAAAATCTGCCCTCGAATAATTCGGGCTAGCCCTGGCCAACCAAGTAATCCAATAATAGCCATTGTAATATACATCTTATATTCACCAGGCACACGACCACCAACAACAGCAGATACTGTAATAGCCAATGGTAAAAATGGAAAGGACATAATAATTTCTGTAAATCTCATCATTAAATTATCAATCCATCCACCATAGTACCCTGCGATTCCACCAACAATAATTCCTAAAAGAACACTAATTACTACAGCAAATAAGCCAACTTTAAGAGATATCCTGCCTCCATAAAGCATACGGGTTAAATAATCCCGTCCTAAGTTATCGGTGCCTAACCAATGTTGCCAAGAAGGGGGAGCGTTTCGTGCCGTTTTATCCATCATTTCTAAGGTATATGGCGTCAGGAAAGGAGCAAGAGCTGAACTTAATACCAATAGTATAAATATAATAAGACCTACAACAGCTGTTTTCTTTTTCTTAAAACGAAGCCAAATCATTTTCCAAGGTCCAATAATTTCTGTTGTTTTTTCTTTTATAATGATGTTTTCTTCCTTCACCCTATTTACCTCCCATCTACTTTTACTCTTGGGTCAACCAAGGCATAACCAATATCCGCCAACAAATTCCCTATTAAAGTAAGAATAGAGAAAAACATCATAAGAGCCATCATCAAATTGTAATCTCGATTATTGATAGCATCTACTAAAACTCGTCCAATTCCTGGCCATCCAAAGATTGTTTCTAAAATAACTGCACCAGAAAAAAGACCTGGTATATAGAATCCAACTAACGTTACAATAGGAATTAATGCATTTCTAAAAGCATGTTTATAAATAACTACTTTTTCTTTTAATCCTTTAGAACGAGCTGTTCGAATATAATCTTGACTTAAAACATCTAACATACCAGTTCTCGTATATCGAACTAAACTGGCTAAACTAGAAATAATAAGAACAATAGCAGGTAATACCATATGATGCCCAATTTCCAATGCTCGTGCAAGTCCTACGGTTCTCGTACCCGGATTAATCATACCGTTAATAGGAAACCATTGAACCTTTACAGCAAATCCGTATATAAGTAGTAATCCAAAGAAAAAAGAAGGCATAGAAATTCCAAATAAAGAAAAAAGAGTCCAAAAACTATCTGTCTTAGAATACTGCTTAACAGCACTAATAATCCCTATAGGGATTGCAAGAAGAAAAGCTAATATAAAAACAACAACATTTAATATAAATGTATTCCAAAGAACATCTCCTATTACTTTGGATACAGGTTTCTTATATAAATAAGATTCTCCAAAATCCCCCCGAACAGATCGCTTAGCCCAATTCCAATACTGAACAGGAATTGGTTTATCATAGCCCAAACGTCTCATTTCTTCCGCTTTTTCTTCCGCTGTAGCACGTGGGTCTAAATTGGATCCAATAGGATTTCCTGGTGTTAACTTAACAATACCAAAAATACAAATAGAAATAATAATAACGACAGGAATTAGATGTAAAATTCGTCGCAGAATGTACTTTATCATGGTTTCCCTCCTATAATTAATCATTAAAACAAATCTATACGAAACAAAAGCCCTGGAAAATCAGGGCTTTATTTCGTTTATATTACTAAACTCTGCTTAGTCTACTAATTCCATATCAAGGATATAATAGGTCCAGTTGCAATAAGATGTTGCATTAAAGTTTTTCACTCTTTGATTTACAACGTCCCATTGTTTTCCTTGGCTCATGAACATATATGGTAATAATTCATTCATACGTTTTGCAAATGCTTGATAAATTTCTGCACGCTTCTCAAAGTCAAATTCTTTCGCACCATCTTCTAACAATTTATCAATTTCTGGATCTCTAAGTCCACCTGCATTATTACCACCTGGCTCATCTGCACTAGAGTGGAAAGTAGTATAGTTACTACCTGGATCGATTGTTAGAGACCATGCTAAGTTAGACATTTCGAAATCTTGGTTTTCGAACACTTTATCAACCATAGCATTAAAGTCCATTAAGTTTGGCTCTACTTTAACACCAATCTCTGCCCAGTCTGCTTGTAGCATAGGGATCAATGTCTCTATATATTTACTTTCTGTATAGGTATCCCAAACAAAAGATAGTTTTTTACCATCTTTTTCACGAATTCCATCTGCTCCAACTTTCCAGCCAGCATCTTCTAGTATTTGCTTAGCTTTTTCAGGGTTATATGCATATTCTTCTACATCATCATTGTATGCCCATGAAATTTTGGAAATCGGTGTGTTAATTACAGTAGCATTTCCATCAAAGTAAAGATCTGCAAATTCTGCACGGTCAAAGCCATAAACCAATGCTTGACGAACTTCTAATTCTGCTAAACGCTCATCACGTAAGTTAAATACAAAGAATCCATAAGAGTTTGCATCATAAGATGTAATATCTAAGAAACCAGGTTCTTCAATTTGTGCTAAATTATCGTTATTTGAAGGAACTTGTAGTTGCACGTCAATGGTTCCTGCTGCTAACTCTTGCATATAGGTATCTGCTGTTGTAAACTTTGTAATTAGATTTTTGATTTTAGGTTCTCCTAAGAAATGAGTTGGATTTGCTTCTAATTCAACAAATTGTTTAGGTTCAAAATTTACAAAAGTATAAGAACCTGATCCTAAAATGTCAAAGTTTTGCATTTTATCTTTAATAGGTTGAATATTACCTTTTTCATATGCATAGTGGTGGGCAGGCATAATACCATAGCTGAATTTATTGAGATTATCTGCTTTTGGTTCAGTAAACGTAAAGGAAATTTTATAATCTCCTTCTAC
>JAAZLH010000424.1 GCA_012799415.1 Candidatus Epulonipiscium sp.
CCGTTGTTAGGAATGATAAATTCTCCCATTTTATCTTTTCGGATACGTGTAGTGATAGTAAAATTAGCCATTTCTTTACGTTTAATTTGGACATTCATTGGATATTCAGCCTCTTAAAACCTATCAACCAATGATAGGTTGATTTATTTATAAACAGTTAAAAACAAAAGAAAATGAGTAAACAAAACAATGTAAACAAACTAAGATTAAGAGAGATTGCAATAGAGTCACAGGCTACTACGTACAGTACAGGTTCAGGTCCAAACGATTGTATGTCGCAAGAATTTTACTTTGAACTTTGCAGCAGAGGAGTCTTAAAAAGCGAGGTCTATGTATGTGGATGGGGATGGACTTTCCCAGGAGTAGTGGTTATTGGGAGTGGTTCAGGCAGTGAATGGAAATGGGATTGGGACTTAGACTATGGAAGTGATGATAGTTGGGGGTCAGGATTAGGCAGTGGATCAGGTAGTGGATCATACTGGAATTGGAATCCCGGTGAAGGAGGGGGTGGAGGAGGTACTGTAGCTCCAAGTCCACAGGTAGCTAATCTTATTAGTAGATTTAGTTTAACTAGCGAAGAACTAAGATTATTAAATCAGACGTTAGCTCTTTTATTGGAAAATTGTGGGTATTCAACAATTTTTGATTATCTTAGTAATGCAAATGTAAAGTTTAGCAATGTTAGGATAGACCCAAATATGATAGGAGGTGCATCATTTAATCCAAAAACAAAAGAATTGAAATTTAAAAGTGCAAAGAACATACAGGGGTGTTTTTTGGGAGAGGAGTTTCTTCATCTTTATCAAGATCACCTTTATGAAGGTCTTAGTAAATATTATAATAAACCAGGAATTTCAAACATCGAATTTGAAGCAAAGCTTATCTATGACATAATGGTAACTAAAAATCCTATAGGTGGTGCTTGTAAATTAAGTCCAAACATGAAGAATGAAGATGCTTTTAATAAGTGGTTATGTGATATAGCAAATAAATCAGATCGTTTTCCTTCTTACGATATGATGCTTGAGAGAAACCCCAAATATAAGAATTTAAATTATTGGGACTTCTTGGAGGAGTTTAGATCTGTAGATCCAGCTTATGATTACCCCTCGATCAGAGATTTTAAACCAGAGGTCATATTACAACTTGGTGAGTTGGATTGTACTTATTAAAAAAAGTTTATGAAAAAAAATAGTAGTTATATTCTTATTATCGGATTCTTATGGTTTTTTATGCCCTCCTTTGTTTTAGCACAAACTAAAGAGGAGTTAGACTCAATGTATATTGTTTCTGACGCTTTAGCAATAAGTAAAACAAGCCAATCTATTTTAGATGGGAGGACACCAGAAAGACCTTTTTGTGAAGTTCCAATAATGGAATTTATTCCGTTAGATAGTCTGATTATTAAATCAAAAATGTTTTCTAAAGAGAAAATAACTGTTTTGGCAAGAGAGAGAAAAAGAATCACTATAACGTTCTATTGTAATATGAAAGGTGAAATAGAAGCTATATTTTACGGTGGAATAGGGGATAAAACAATTCCCCTTAAATCTACAGAAGATCTATCAGTTATAACTCCTTATGAACTCTATCAACTTGAGAAGCTACTGATAGGGAAACAAAAATTCAAATTATATACTGAATCGTGTGATCCTAACTCATATTGTAAATTAATTATGCCTTGTCGGTTTGAGAATCTACTAAAATACATAGAAGAAGAAATAGATAACCAATAATAAAACTATCGCTTAGGCTCCTAAAAGCATATAGAGTGTTTTTTAATAAACACATTCAAAGCTAAAAGATTGAAAGGGAGAGAGTTAAATCATAAAATAAATTTCATTGAGGACACCAATTTAGGTGTCCTCTTTTTTATGTCTTTTTTAAAAGCACGCCAATAAGAAGAAAGAAAAAAGGGGTCAGTCCGTAAAGTTGGGGATTTAACAATTAGTCCATTTCTACTTCCCTTATAAAATATTACTTTTGATCCATGAAAAAGAAAGCAATCGATTATAAGGATATATTGTCCATGTTCCTTCC
>JAAZLH010000425.1 GCA_012799415.1 Candidatus Epulonipiscium sp.
ATAAACTAGCTGAAGAGCCTGTAGAGATACTTGTAAATGGTAAGAAAGTAGCTTATGGAGAAGTAGTAGTGGTGGATGAAAACTTTGGAGTGAGAATTACTAGTATTGTTAGTAATGCAGAAAGAATACAAAGTTTGGGTAAATAATTTAATAATTTGCATTATTGAACTCGGGAATAAATCCCGGGTTTTATTTTATCTAAAAAAGGCACATTTATAATATATGTAGAGACTTCTTATCAATTTCGAAATAAGGTATAAACTTTATAAAAATATAAACGATAAATAAGTATAGGAAACTTGTGGGGGGATTAATTATGAAAATAAATGGAGTAAGCCCAAATAAAATCATTAATTTATATAATACAACCAAAAAATTAGACATTAAGGACACTAACAAAGTTCAACGAGATTCAATTGAAATATCTAGTCTTGGAAAGAGTTTAAGTTATATGTCCTTAGATGAAAATTACGAAATATCAGAGAAAAGGCTTGAGGAAATAAGAGATGAGATTTCTAAAGGAACATATAATGTAGATTCAAAATTAGTGGCACAAAGAATGATAAACTTCATGAAAGGGAGAGAATTGTAATGGACTCCGAAATACTTAAGGGTATAATGCTGAAGGAAACAGATGCCTTGAAAAAGCTTCTTTCTTTATTGGAAGAGCAGTATAAATTATTGCTGGGCAACAAGATTTTTGAGTTAGAAGGAATAGTAAGCAAAATACAGGAAGTTAACAAAGAGATTGCGGAAATTGAAGTGGAGAGAAGAAAAGTAACTGCTGGAAAAGCTATGAGTGACTTAATTAGAGAGTCTAAGAATATAGATTTGGAAAGTAGCTATCGTAATATAAAAAAGTTAGTATCAGAGTTACAACTTCAAAAGGATACAAATGATGCCCTAATTAGGCAAGGCTTAGGTTTTAGTACTAGAATGTTAAATATAATAACACCGGATAGAAATACTCAAACCTATAATGCATACGGAAAACTAAGAAAATAGAGGTGGAAGGATGTCAGGATTATTTAATACATTTAATATAGCTAAGAGAGGTATCTTTGTTCAGCAAAAAGCTATAGAAGTTACTTCTCACAATATTGCCAATGCCAACACAGAAGGGTTTTCAAGACAGAGAGTTGAGATTCAAACCACTAGACCATTTGGTATGCCAACTCTAAATAATTCAGCTGAAGTTGGACAGCTTGGTACTGGTGCTGAAGTTTCTGCTATACAAAGAGTAAGGGATACCTTTATAGATTATCAGGTAAGAACAGAAACTAGTACTTATGGTCAATACGAGGCTAGAGAGAAGTTTTTACAAGAAATCGAGAGTATATTTAACGAACCTTCTGAAACAGGAATTTCTACATTGATTGGAAAGTTCTTTGATTCTTGGCAACAGTTATCCAAACAAGCTAATAGTTCTAATGCTAGAACTGTTGTGGCTCAACAGTCTGCTGCCTTAGCTGATGAATTGAATCACACCTATACTCAGCTAAAGAATTTGAAAGAAAATTCCAGCACGTTAATAAGAAGCAATGTATTCGAAATTAATAATTTATTAAATCAATTGGATCAGGTAAACCAACAGATTATTGGTGTTAGAGTTGCCGGTAATATGCCTAATGATTTAATGGACAGGCGTGATTTGCTCTTAGATCAGCTTAGTGAAAAATTTAATATCAATATCGATAAAAAGAATTTTGAAGGCTTTGATGTAAGACCTGTTGATACACAAGATGTTAAGGATGGATCCATATTAAAATCAGAGAATAAAGATGATGCAAAGAGATTTTCATATATAACTAATATGGAAGATCTAGGTGGAGGCACCTATAAACTTACCTATTATAAACTAGGAGATATGACGTCAGAGGGCAATAAGATGACAATTACAGTTACAGGACTAGATGCGGCTGCAGCTAAAGAGATTTCTGAAACAAGAGTACTATGGGCATCTCATGACGGAACAGCAATAAAGGGTGACGGATGGGAAATCCAAAACGGTGCTACTGTATCCTACGCTGAATTGCAGTTGTTTCAACCTTCCTCTGGTGAGTTAAAGGGATATATGTCTATGATGACAGATATAGACAATTACATGGAACAGTTGAACAGGGTGGCAAAAGCCTTAGCCTTGACTGTTAATGCAGTACACAGCGGTATGCAAGATGTTACATCAACAGGAAATCCTGCTAAAGATTTTGTACCTTTCTTTGTAAACAGTGATGTGGCAGATTACAGTAATGGAAATCTAATCAACCTTGATGCAGTGTTAGCGGCTGAAAAGAACATAACTGCAGAAAATATATCTATAAATCTAGAAATCCTAAATGACGTTATGAAGATTAAAACTAGAACTCATGACAACGAATTTGATTATACAAAAAATAATGACCTAGACGGTGAATCTGATGGAGAGAGAGCAAAAGCCATAGCTGCTCTTAGATATGCTCTAATAAAAGTTCAGGATTTTGGGATTAATATTAATGAAAGAAAAGATTTGTTTGACCCTCTAAAGGGTGGAAGCACATTAACTAATAATGGAATGACAATTAACGATAATACTAACGGTACTACTATCGATAACTATTTTAAAGATACCATCGATAAATTAGGAGTACAGGCACAAGAGGCTAAAAGAATAGTTAAGAATCAACAGTCCTTATTAGATAGCTTTACTGAAAGTAGGCTAAGTATATCTGGTGTATCTTTAGACGAAGAAATGGCAAATTTAATACAATTTCAACATGCATATCAGGCTAATGCAAAAATTATATCCACAGTGGATCAACTACTAGATGTTATTATTAATGGGCTAGTAAGATAGTAAGATGAGGTGATAAATTTGAGAGTAACAAACAAGATGCTATCAACAAATTTCTTAAGAGATATGAGTAACAACCTTGGAAATTTAAGAGAACTTCAGCAACAAATGACTTCTGGTAAAGAAATAAGAAGACCATCGGACAACCCTTTTAAGGTAGCTAGAGCTATGCAGCTTCACAGCAGTATCAATGCAAATAAACAGTACAACGAGAATATTAGCGATACTATCAATTGGTTAGACACCACTGATACAGCTTTAGGGCAAGCAGGAAATGTTTTACAAAGAGTTAGAGAGCTTCTTATATCTGCAGGTAATGCTTCCTATAGCGAAAATGAAAGAAGAGCTATAAAAGACGAAATAAATGAAAAAGTAGGAGAAATTGCACAGATATTAAACACTAATTTCGATGGTAAATATATATTTGGCGGTACAAGAGGTACTACAAAGCCTGTGGATGCCGGTCCTGATGTTAATACTAACAACACAAGACTTTTCTATAACTCTAGAGGCGGATCGGAGCTGGATATTAATTCTGCAGACGTAAGTGTGCAAAATGAACTGTCTATGATTAGAAGCAAAATGTCTGTAGAAATATCACAGGGCGTGAGTATGGATTACAATGTAACTGCTGCAGATGTAATTGAGTTTACCAGTGAAGATGGAACTGTATATAACTTGATGGAGTTATTAACTAACATAACTAATCACTTGGATGGAAAAGATAATGATGGTAACCCGGATCCAGCAAAAGCACTAGAGCAAATTAATGGAAGCGATTTAAAAGGGATAACAGATACTATTAATAATCTGCTTAAAATTCGTTCAGAAGTCGGAGCTAAGCAGAATAGAATGGACAGTGCAAAACTGAGAAACGAAGAGGAAACCTATAACATGAAAGAAATTCTTTCAGAAACAGAGGATATAGATATTACAGAAAAAACTATGGAATATGCTACAATGCAGGTAGTTTACATGGCATCCTTGCAAACCAGTGCAAAAGTGTTACAACCAACCTTGATGGATTATCTTAGGTAGATAGGAGAGGTACAATGAAATTTCAAACTAGTCATCATGGAATAAGAGAATATGATGAATCAGAAGTGATAACTTTTAAAAAAGGTTTACCAGGTTTTGAGGGATTATCAAAATTTATATTATTTCCTGTAGAAGAGAATGAAGTATTTAATATTTTACATTCAATTGAGGATCCAGAGGTAGGTTTGGTAACCATAAGTCCTTTTAGCATTGATAAGGAATATGAGATCGAACTTAAGGATGGACTCATTAAGAGACTGAAAATAGAAAAGCCAGATGATGTTTTAATACAAACCACAGTGACTTTAAATTCAAAGTTAGAAAACATTACTGTAAATATGAAAGCGCCAATAGTAATAAATATAAGTACCAAATCAGGGGAACAAATAATATTAGATAATGATAAATATTTAATAAAACATCCTTTAGTTCAGGAGTGATAATATGTTAGTTATAACAAGGAAAAAAGGAGAATCTCTATTAATTGGTGATGATATAGAAATTACAGTAGTGAAATTGGATGATGGCTCTGTTAAGTTAGCTATTGAGGCTCCAAGAGATATCACCATATTAAGAAAGGAACTTTATAAAGAAGTAGAACAAGAAAACGTGAGTGCAGCAGCATTCAATGTGGATATATTAAAAAATGTAAAGAAAAACAATAAATAGTATAATGAGGTGAATAATATGGAAGTTATAAAAACCGGTCAGGGAAGACCAATGCAAACACCAAGCCTCAGCGTGGAAGACCCTAAAAATACAATGAATCTAAATGAAGAATTAATAGAATCAAATGTCAACGGTAAAACTGAACTTGATGAAGATTCATTAAAGAAGGCCGTTGAAAAGCTTAATAGTTTTTTATCAGATAATAACACCTATGCAGAATATAAAGCCCATGACAAATTTAATAATGCCATAATGATAACCATAAGAGATAGTAAAACTAAAGAAGTAATAAAAGAAGTCCCACCTAAAAAGATTCTAGATATGGTTGCTAAAATGTGCGAAATGGTTGGGATCCTTATCGACAAAAAGGCTTAGCTTATTAGTGTATAAGCTTTTGATAAGGAGGGGGAAGTATGGAGTTCAGGCTCAATAAAATTGATACGGACCTTAGGCAAAAAATAAATGATCAGACCAGGGAAGGGAAGGTCCATACTAAAAAAGGAATTTCAATAGACAAGCACAAGTATGAGGAGCGCAGAGAACAAAAGAATGATAAAAGAAACCCCAAAGAAAAATTTGATATA
>JAAZLH010000426.1 GCA_012799415.1 Candidatus Epulonipiscium sp.
ACCTATTATCATCATAAAAGCCAGTACTAAGCTTATTATTTTTTTCATAACAATCCCCTCCTATTCGATGATCACGAATATACCTGGTTGACTACTTACAATCTGCACTATTCCCTCAAGAGGATTAACAACACAATCAATGGCATAGAAATTCCGCAAATCTTCATCATATCGCAGGGCAATTAAGCCCCTTCCATCAGATTCAACATAAGGAATATCTAGGGTAACAGAAGAAAAAGTAAAGTTTTCTCCCGACACTTCAATAAAATCAGACTTCACACTACGTCCTATAATTTTTGGTTTGATGGCCCCTGCTACTGTAGGTGCTACACGTCCCACCCGAAGGCTAATATCTCTACTATCTGCACCAGCCTGCAACCTAAGATCATGAAGAGTGGCATGTACCCATTTAGATGCTAGATGCAAGGTGTTAATACGGTCATAGCTTCTAACTCTATATTGCAGCTCTCGTACCCAAGATTCAGTCCCCATCCATTCATCTAGATCAATGGTCAGTATGCTGGCATTAGAATAAGATGATTCTAGATCTAATACATCTTTGCTAGTTCCTAGCATTTCTTTTATCATCCCCATAGAAGATTCTCTCTTTACTCTGTATTCCTCATTTGGAATATACTCTCCCTCTGGCACTACGCTAAAAACCCCATAGACGAAACTTGCTTCATACTCATCTCTATTGGTTACAACAATGTCATAAGTACCCACTAGCAACCTAGGATTTCGTGGCAAATAAACATATAAAGTTTCCTCATCTCGTACCCTTACACTATAGGGGTCATACCATCTTCCATTGCTCTGTTGAAAACGGATTGTTGTTAAAGGAGTAAACAAAGACCCATCAATGATAATAGGATAGTAATAATCGTAATATTCGGGAACGCTTCCTTCATATAATCGCTCCGTTTTGGGGAAATAATTGGTATCAAATCCCCATTCATAAGAGTGATTGCCTCCTGTAACTATATCCTTATATTCTACCAATGTTCTTTCTGGAAAAAGCACCTTATACTTTTGCCCATCTTTCAACCTTTCTACCAAAGGAATATATACTGTAAACTCATTCTTTGACACATTTCTGCTAGATCTCAGTTCCTTTGTCTGATCCGCAAAATTTTCACTTTCCCCTTCTATATAAAGAGTAATCCCTGTTGGCAAAGGTTTATTATCTCCTGTTGTACGTAGCTCTAAGTTGTTCCCAATATCTTCAAAAACAACCCTTAGATAATACCCTTCATCATAGGTACCATCTTCATTTCTAAATCTTTCAGAGAAGGCTTCTGGGTTGACAAAGTTTTCTCCGTCCCTTGGATTGGTTTGAATGATTCTTGGTCGATCTTTCACTACCATTTTCCCTGTACCTGCTACGGTTCCGTCAGAAAAATCTATGTATATATCATAAATCCCAGCACTACTATAAACCAAAGGATGGTCTTTGTTCGAACCTTTGGTCTCACGGCTTAATTCTTTCCTTGCGGCTGGGGTTAGAATTCCTTCTATGGTGGTCCCATTTTTAAACTCAATATTTTTATTCTTGCTTACATCTTCAGCTAAAATGGTAATGGTCTTTTTGTCTCTTTGTCGAACCAAACGAAGTTGCTTAATATTATCTGTAAAACCTGCCCCTGTAATGGTGAAAGCCATTTCTTGTACATCTTCTTCATTTGCTTCAACAGTAAAATCTGTATTCAGGACGGCCTTTGTATTTGTAAATATTTCAGCCCCGTTATATTTCAATACAAAATTGCTTATATTCTTTGTACTAGCTTCAATCTTTTCCACTGGTGTCCATATCAAAAACATCATAGCTGCTAATAATATAGCTATTCTTTTTTTCATCATCATCCCATCATTCCTCCTGTTGTTGCAAATGTCCAATAGTTATCTATTATATCGACATAATTCCAGAATAACTTTACTTGTACTGCCTGTATTTCTTCTTAAAATAACACTTATCCCTAGGAAATACTTTTTTTACTTAACAACATTCTGTACTGCATATTTAAAATAAAACTCATTATAATATACAATGTGTTATTTAGAAATAAAGGTGTATTTCCCTCTCCAATATAACTTTTCTCCTGTTTCCATCTTTTTTTCTATTCCATGAATCAAATTAAAATAAGACTTACCATATGCTAAGGAAAAAGCACAGGGCTGATCTAAAGATACATAATCCATTGCACCCAATCCATAACTTCGATCTAACCATGTTATTAATTCATGTTTTCCATTGGTAGAGGCAAAATGCATTCCTTGAATATTTGGACCATCTTTCTTCAAACCAGAATTACTATTGATAGATGTGGAAAACCTTTGTAACGTATTCAGATCTGCAAAATAACCTATCTCCCCCCTCCAGGGTCCATGCAGTGCCTGTAAACCATAATACCTTTCTATAACAAGATCTTCTAGGGCCTCCAATTCCACAGATACATCAATATTATTGTGAATAATTCTATAGACTACATTTTCTTTCAGTATTTCCTTTTTAAGAAGCGTAGTATTATATCCTTGAATATAGTTCGTAACATGAACTTGTACTTCATCAGCAGAAAAAACTTTATCTTTCATAATGATCTTTCCATCTATGTAAACTTCTACTTTGGATGTTCGTCCTGTAGGGCTTCCTGTCTCATCTCCGTTGCTTCCATGCCAGCCTCCAGTAAACCTTGGTTTGTCTCCACTTTCCTCATAGCCCTGTCGAACAATATAGGGGCCTACCCAATCACTAGCTGTATGCAAAAATACTTTGGACACTCTATGAAAATTAGGTACAGTACTAGGATAAAGATTAGACGAGAGATAAAAAGACCCCATCCCCATTAAAGAGTTCACTCCACCTTTTTTAAAATCAATCCACAAATCCTCTTTTTTATTATATTTAAATCCAACACGTACAAGGTTTTCTTCCCCATTATTATGTTGTACTAATAGCTTATCTTTCGCTTCATTGTATAAAAATGGAGAATTCATATAGATAAGTCCAAAAATACAAAAACTAATAAAGCCTATTCTGTTCATTTGGCGCCCCCTCACTGATCCCATACTCTCTTGTACACATTATACTTGAGATTATCAACATTTTCTAGGCTATAGTAGTAAATTTTGATGAAATCTGTGGATAAAAAAAGAATATTGTGTATAAAAAAAGGCTGAACGATTCAGCCTTTTTTATATAAGAAACCTCTCGATCAATCCATTTAATTCTTCTGCTAACTCGGCTAAATAGCTACTTGCATTAGCTATTTCTTGCATACCAGCCACTTGTTCTTCTATAGAGGCTGATGACTGCTCTGTGCTAGACGCATTTTCTTCTGCTGTAGCAGATACGCCTTGAACAATTCCAATTAGCTCATCTCGTTTATTTCCTATTTCTTTTTCCGATTTGCTAATAGCTTCTATACTGTTTTTTGTAGATTCAATAGCTAAGGCAATCATCTTAAACTTTTCTTGTGTATTAAAAACACCTTTTGTTTGATCACCCATAAGCCGATCTACCTCTCCCATAGCCGTAACTGCTTCCCCTGTTGCATTCTTTAACTCTTCAATCATTACTTTTATATCTCCTGTGAAACCTGTGGATTGTTCTGCTAGTTTTCTAATTTCTTCAGCTACAACTGCAAATCCTCTTCCTGCCTCCCCTGCCCTAGCTGCTTCTATAGCAGCATTTAAAGCAAGTAAATTGGTTTGGTCAGCAATATTCTGAATCATAACACTAGCCTCTTCAATTTTTTCGGCATTTTGATTTGTTTCTCTAATAACTTCAAATATAACCTTTGTTGCCTTTTCGCTTTCTTCTGTTTTTTTCACCAGCTCATCTAATAAACTAAAGCCTTCATTCTTTTGTTCATCAATTTCATCAGCTGAAGCGTTAAGGGCTCCTACATATCTTTCATTGGCTTTTATTAAGATTCCTATTTCATTTACTGTGCTAGCTGCCTTTTCTGTATCTGTAGCTTGCTCAGCAGCTCCCCTTGCAATCTGCTCCACAGCTCTTGCCACCTCGTCGGAAGCTAGGGTAGATTGCTGTGATGTAGTTGATAATCTTTCTGACGAAGATGCAACTTCATTAGATGTAGTAGTAACCCTTGTTATGATATCAATAAAATTCTGTTGTAAATTCGCTACAGAATTAGCAATGCTACCAATTTCATCTTTTCGCTTCAATAAAGTCATTAGCTGATTATTTTGATCTTTTCTCAGATCATAACTTGCCATCTGCTCCACTTCTTTCGAGATACGAATAATAGGCTCTGTCAAGTTTTTCCCAATAATAAAACTACTACCAATGGCAAATATAAAACCTAGCAAAATAATAAAAAATGTAGCACTTCCCAATTTTCTACTATGAGATTGAATGAAGTTTTCTGACGCTGCTACTGGAACACCTACAAATAAAAGACCTATGGTTTCCCCTTGCTGATCTTTCATAGGCTGATAAGCTGTATAATAATCTTCACCTAATATATTGGCCTCTCCTATATAGGTTTTTCCATTCGTTACATCTTCGTAGGCTTGCCCATCCGTAGCTAAAAAAGTCCCAACAGCCCTCTCCCCTTCTCCCAACATAACATTGGATGAAATGCTTTTAAACTCATCTCCTTCTCGAGTAAATATGGTAGCTACATCCCCTAATTCCTCTAAAATAGCATCCACCATTTCATATCGTCCTTCTAGGCTATTTCCCTTTTCATCATACAACATCTCATCCTTTTGGCTTATTTCACCATAAAAGTTGCTGAGATAGCGAAAAGTGGAAGCTATATCTCCTTCTAATTTGGCAATTAGCATCTGACTTTGGATCTCTTTCATTCCCGCTACACTTCGCCAAAAGCCTAGCCCCCCTATGGCAATACTAAATACTAAGATGATCATTCCAAAATACATAATTAACTTGCTCTTAATGCTTCTCATCACGAATCCCTTCCTTCTTCTTTATTGCTAAGATTACCCTTATTCTATATTACACCAAAATATGCCTTTATAATACCTAAAAAACCATATTTCTACAATAGGTATTTATCACTGTTCATCCTGCTTATGGAGTAGGGCATGGAATATAATTCCTCATTAGCAAAAACCAAGGGGTGGCCCTTATGATCTTTA
>JAAZLH010000442.1 GCA_012799415.1 Candidatus Epulonipiscium sp.
AAATTGTTAACTAAAGTTTTTCTTTTTTGAACAAAACTAAATTTTACAAACTCTAAGTAATTATCAAGGTTGGTAATCCTTTTTAAATAATCATCCTTTTTAACAAAACTAATAATAATACTGTCGACTAAAGGAGGCGGATTAAAGTTTGTTCTTTTTACAAGTCTCTCCTTTTTAAGTTCATAAAAAGTTTGCATATAAACGCTTAAACTATTATAACTTTTACCAGCTTTCGCAAGCAACCGCAAACCGACTTCTTTTTGCATCATGATAATTGCTTTCGTAATCTTTTCTGTCTCTAAAAGTTTCATTAAAATAGGGCCGGTAATATAATAAGGAATATTGGCAATTAAATAACTTTCTTTTAACTTTTTCTCTTTCATAAAAGTATTTAAGTCAACTGTTAAAATATCTTGATAAATTACTTTAAAGTTATGATGTTCTCTTTCTAGTTTTAGAAGAGTTTCTTTTAAATCAGTGTCGATTTCAAAACCATAAACAAAAAGAGCCTTTGTTAGAAGTGCTCTCGAAAGAGCCCCCGCTCCAGGGCCAATTTCAATCACTGTTTTATTAGTGAGATCAAAAACATTAACGATTTCGTTAATTATTTTTTTATTATTAAGAAAGTGTTGACCGTAATACTTCTTTTTCATATTTGATGATTTCTTCTTCTTGAATGTTAAAAAGTTCTAATCTCTTTAACAAGCCTTTTCCATTAACATAACCTATTTTAAAATAACCCGTTAACTGCGTTCTTTTTTGTCTAGAATTAGCTTTGTTTAAATAACCTCGTTGATATAAAAATTCATTAGTTAAATCACTTTTAAGTGTTTCTCTTGGCTTTATTTTAATTAGTTCTTTAAGTGTTTCTAAAGAAAGATGCTCCAGTCCGATATCGCCTTTTTTATTAGTAGCTAGTTTTAAAGGTAAATAAATTTGATAGGGGTTTTTAAGAGCCTTCGTCAACCTTTTTCTTATCTGCTCACCAGCATAATCAGGATCGAACATTAAAACTATTAGATGTTCTTTTTCTAATTGTTTTAGTTGTTCAATAAAGGAATGTTTAATTTTAATTCCTTTCGTAATTAAAACGTTAAGACTATTATCTAGTTCCTTTAATCTTGCTTTATCGTGAGCTCCTTCAACGAGATAAATTACTTGTTTTGTCAAAATTATTTAATAATGTACTCTTTTACTAACGTTACTAAATCACCATTTTGAAGACCAAAAGCGGCCCCGTCGTCTGTATCTAAATGACAATCTAATTTAAAAGCGTCAGAAACCCGACATAGGACATCTCCTAAAATGCCTGATTTTTCTTTATCGATATAAATACTAACAACTTCTCTATCTTTAACATTAAACTCTTTCGCTTCTTCTTTATTAAAGTGAATATGACGATCAGCAACTATTACGCCTTCTTTTATTTCTACTTCTCCTTTAGGACCAACTATTAAACAACCGCCACTACCTTTGATATCACCGCTACTTCTTACAGGGGCGATAAATCTTCCTCTAATGGCGTCACTTCTAGAAATCTCAACTTGAGTTTCTTTTCTCACTGGACCTAAAATACGGACTCCTTCAAGCTTTCTTCCTTCTTTAGAAACAAGCGTTACTTTTTCTTCCGCTGCGAATTGGTTTGGTTGCGATAAGTCTCGAAAGTTAGTTA
>JAAZLH010000427.1 GCA_012799415.1 Candidatus Epulonipiscium sp.
ATTATGTAATTTATTTATATTTTGTTTTCTACTATTCTACCTATTTTTTATAAAAATAAAATATAGTATTGAACTATTTTTTTGAATTAAGATACTCTATTCTTCTTAAAGCATTTTCATAATTATTGCATATCTTATAATATTTAATTGCTTTTTCTTTATTTCCCAAACATTCTAAAATTACACCAATATTATAATTAGCAAGATAATCATTTACTCCATCCATTTTACATATCTCTATTCTTTTTGCATTTTCAAATTCAATAATTGCTTCATTAAAAAATCCATTATTCATATATATTAATGCTATTAGAAATATGAAATCGGCAGAATTTTTATATTCATTATATAAATTTAGTAATTTCATTGAATTTTTGTATTCTTCTAATTTTATTAATGAGTATCCATATGTTTCAATTAAATCCTGCACATACTCAAATTTTGTATCAAGATTAAAACTTAAAGCTGTTTCAAAATTATATTTCGCTTCCTTAAAGTTATCATTCATATAATAACTTTTCCCTAATTGATAATAAATATAAGGATCTTCAGAATTTTCTCTTAATGCTTCTTTAAGCATCTCAATATTCCTAATTATTTTATTTTTTCTAGTTATTTCTTCATTATTATATCCTATATGATGAATTTCTAAAGGCAAATTATAAGTTCTAAACAGTTTACCATTTTGAGTTGTAACTTGCTCATGTATCAAACCTTTGTATATAAATAAATTTTTATTAAATAGTCTATTTACATATTCTTTATATGTAAATTTATTGCCATCTCTATAATATTCATTTTTTATAATTATACGTCCAACCTTTTCACTATTTTTATTAATTAGTTTTTCTATTTCTTTTAAGTCAATATCTATAATAACTTCATCTGCATCTAAAACTAGAACAAAATCATTAGCGGCTTTGCTAATAGAAAAATTTCTAGCCTGACTAAAGTCATTACACCATTTAAAATCATATACTTTATCTGTATATTTTCTAGCTATTTCTTTTGTATTATCTGAAGATCCAGTATCAACGATAATAATTTCAAAATTATAATCTTTTATACTTTCTAAGGATTTTTCTAATACTTTACTTTCATTTTTTACAATCATGCAAATTGATATCATCAAATACCTCTATTCCAGAAATTTAATAATTTCTAATATATCATTTTTTATATTTTCATCACCGCATAAAATTAAAGCTTCCTTATAATAGTATAAACTTTCCTTATTTCTATTTAAATTTTGTAATATTAAAGCTAAATTATATGTAGCATCAAAATCATCATTATTAAATATTTTAGAAAGACCTATATAAGTTAATGCCTGCTCATATTCACCCTTTATATAATGAACTACTCCTAACAAATTATTAATTCTACTATCAAACTTAAAACTATTTGATAGTTCTTTTAATATTTCTTCCGCTTCCTTTATTCTATTATTTTCTATTAAGATCTGTATATTATTTATAAGATTTTCTTTTTCATTAAATATTAAATTATAATTAATATTATCTAGTTGAATGCTATCTTTCAGATAATCTATTAACACTTTATATTCTGGATATTCTTTTATCATTTTTCTTAATTTTCTTATGTACATAACTGTATCAACAGAGTATATCTTAAATAAATTAAATAATTCAATAAAGAATATTTCATCCTTACTACATATTTTTTTATAATATTTATTCAAAACTTCATTATTATATACTTTTTTTATAAAGTTAATTTTATTTATAATAGTCCTATAAAGTAATCTATCATAATTTTCCTTTTCAATATTATTACTTTTTATTAATAAATCTTCTATTATATTTAAAAAGCTCAAATCTTCAAGATTATTATTTAAAAAATTATCTTTTGAATATTGATAGAATAAATCTATTCCTCTATAATCTTTATTCAAATCAATTAAATAGCTAATCATATCATTTTTGTTCAAATTTTTAATAATATCTAGAGAATTTTTCTCTTCTAAAATATATTTAGCCAATATTCTTGACTTATATGAATAGTAACAATCGAATTCTATATCTTTTTTATTTAAATCTATATTTTTGTAAATATAATTTATATAATTATCCAATCTTTTATCTAAACCTAATAAGTTTTCATATATTGTCAATATATCATTTTTCAAAGTTTCTTTAGTAACTTTATCACAAACAAAAATTATATTATTTATATTCTTATCTGATATTTCTTTATCCTTATAAATTGCAAATACTTTATCATATTTCTCTTTTCTTATAAAAGCATATAATAATATTTCCTCAATATCATCTTCATTATATAGTAAATAATTATTAATTATATAATCATAATCTTTACTTTTAAATGCAAGAACAATTCTTTCCTTTAACATTTCTTTTTTCTTTGCAAAGGATATATTAGATACACTTATATCTTCAACAATATATCCTTCTTCCAACTTCTTATGTAATTTAAAATATTCATCATAATAATATTCAGCTTTTTTGTAATCATTTAATAAACTATAAGCCTTTCCTATAAAATAATAAAAATCTAAATGTTCTTTCCTATAGCTAAGGGCTTCTTTACATAATTCTATAGTCCTTTCATATTCCCCAATGGAGTTTAAATACATTGATAGCAGATGATAAATATATAAATATTTACTTTTATCTTTTACATCTTTAATTAGTTCGAATGCTTTACTTATACTTTCATAAGCCTTATCAGGCATATTTGCCATTCCATAAGTTTGAGCCAATTGAAAATAAGTATATGGATTATTATTATCTTCTTTTAAATCTTCTAATAGTAACTTTAA
>JAAZLH010000076.1 GCA_012799415.1 Candidatus Epulonipiscium sp.
AAAATATGTTATAATAAATCATGTAATCTAGACATTTTAAAAATTCAAACTAACCGGAACCTAAATTAACAATTGTCAAAAGGAGTGATCTCATTGTTACAGAATTCTATGTTGCAAGTGAAGGTTGTCAGTTCTTTAGAAAAAATCTTTGCAGATGAAGAGTTAAAAACAACAACTTGGGACCAAGGCTCTATGTTTTCTAATGAAGTATATTCTTTTCAGGTAGCTTATCATTGGAATGCACGCATGATCAAAAATGCTAAGGTTCTAATCAATTCAGAGCTATCCCCTTGGATCACAGTACATAAGGTAGGCTTGGTACCTTCAGAGATGCCTTGTTATGGAGATCATGACGAACATATTTTGCGAAATACACCCGGCTTGTATCCTGATCCCCTATATCCCATAGATCAAGAAGGCCTTACTCTTTTACCCCATCAATGGCGCTCTCTATGGCTCACCATTGATCCAGCTTCCCAAATTCAATCAGGGCTTTACCCTATAGAAATTATATTTGAAAATTCTGAGGGTGAACAGCTAGGTAAAACAGAGTTTCAAATTAAAATCATTGATCAATCACTTCCTAAGCAAAAACTAATCCATACGGAATGGTTTCATACAGATTGCTTAGCTACTTGGTATGATGTAGAAGTGTTTAGTGAAGAACATTGGATGCGAATTAAACAGTTTCTTCAAACAGCAGTTAAAAACGGCATAAATATGATTTTAACCCCCTTATTTACTCCACCTTTAGATACTTTAGTAGGCGGAGAAAGGCCCACTGTTCAATTAGTAGATGTAGAAAAAAAGGGAGACCAATACCAATTTGGCTTTAATCAACTTAAGCGTTGGATTGATCTTTGTCAAACTCAGGGAGTAGAGTACTTCGAGTTTTCTCATTTATTTACTCAATGGGGAGCCAAACATGCACCCAAAATTGTTGTAAAAGAAAATGGAGAATTCAAACAAATTTTTGGATGGGATACAGATGCAGTAGGAGAAGAGTATAAAAATTTCTTAGACCAATTCCTTCCTGCTCTTATTCTATTTATTAAAGAACAGGGGATTGAGAAAAATAGTTATTTCCACGTTTCTGATGAACCTTACTTAGATCATTTAGAAAGTTATAAGGGAGCAAGCGAAATATTAAAAAAACATCTTCAGGATTTCCCTATTATTGATGCTTTATCTAAGTATCAATTTTATGAAACTGGCCTGGTTAAAAACCCCATCCCTGCTAATAATCATATTGAAGACTTTTTAGAAAATGAAGTACCTAATCTGTGGACCTATTACTGCTGTAGTCAGTATAAAGATGTATCCAATCGCTTTTTTAATATGGAATCTGCTAGAAATAGAATTATCGGAATTCAATTATATAAATTTAATATTGTTGGTTTCTTGCACTGGGGTTATAACTTTTGGTATTCTCAATATTCACGGTATCCCATTAATCCCTTTACAGTGACGGATGCAGGGCATGCTTTCCCATCAGGAGATGCTTTTTTAGTCTATCCTAGTGAAGAAGGCCCCATTGAATCATTACGATTAAAAGTATTTTTTGAAGCCCTTCAAGATTTAAGAGCTCTTCAATTACTCGAAACCTTTATAGGTAGAGAGGAAGTTATTAAATTTATAGAAAAGGATCTGGAACAACCCATTACATTCAGTGAATACCCAAGGGATGCCCAATGGCTCTTATTGAAAAGAGAAGAAATAAATCAAAAAATTGCTGACTATATTGCTAAGATCTCTTAGAAAAATATAAAAAGTACTTATAAAAAATATAAGTACTTTTTATATTTTTCCCAGTAATAGGAGTAAATAAAAAACACCCCTACTGATTGTCACTATGCTTTCTTCATTTGACTCCAAGAAATCAATTACCAAATGACAACTTTCTTTATTATGCCATCACGGCAACAGCGAAGTTTTCTAAAATCACACTATTATCCAAAAGATAAAGGATTTACTTCTCTGATAAAAGATAATCAATTACTATTTGATTTACAGTTTCAGATATTTCATAGTTAATACCATGACCAACTTGTGGAAAGAAACGTGCATTCATTTTACATTTGAGCAAAGCATCTTTGCCTCCTAACTTGGCAAACGGATCATCATCTCCAACAAGAAAAAGAGTTTTCCCTCGAATGGCCTCTATCTGCTCATCACTAAAGCGTTCTACTCTGTGATAGGCCATTGCCATATTATTAAAACCTTTAAGCAAATGGTGGTAATGCTCTAGAACTATAGAGTTACTGGTGAATACCTGACTGTTTTTCCCGCTCAGCTTTTGCAGAAGCTTTACTGCATTATTTCTTGTCGGAAACAATGCTTCCGGCAGAAAAACTTTTATCATGGTTTTCATAGGGCTAGAATTACCAACTGGAACAGAAGCTGCCATACAGGCTATTTTCATGACCCTTCCAGGCCGGTGCAGTCCATAATATTGGGCTAGATAAGCACCATGCGATACACCCGCCACATATACTTTATCAAGAGTAAGACCTGCCAACACTTCATCAATCCACTTTGCATTATCAAATCTTTTATTATAATTTTCATTGGGACGGCTTTTTCCAGGCCCACCCAAAGTGTCTATAGCAAAAACTCTGAAGTCACGTGATAAAGCCTCCGCATTATAAAGCCACATAAGGGCGGAATCATCACCAACACCGTGAAAGAGAACCAGGGGTGGATTGCTCTCTTTTCCGCATACGATCACATGTGTTGTTCCATAGGTTGTGATAATATCTTTTTCTTCTGTCTCTACATTCCACATGGCCAGTAGTTTATCATATGTACTCATGATTTTCTTTCTTGCTTTCTCGCTTCTATAGACCTTCATAGGTTGGCCCCCCTTCTTTATTTTCATCAACAATCTTTTCTAAGCATGAATTCCAAATAGCGTATTCAATCCCTAATCCCTGAAAACAAAATCGGACAACATCTCTTAAAACTGTTATTTCATTTTTCTGTGGTTGCTGCGTTCCTGTCATCAATTTTGAGTATTCAAAAACATTTGCAACAAAAACAGACCAAAAACTATTAGCGGCACTACTTGGATTCGTTTCTGGAATTATTCCTTGTGCTATACCTTTTTCAATTATTTTTGCTAGGGCCTTCCTGTGCATATCTGATTTTTGAGCACCATCTTTCCATTGTTCTGGGCCGAATATAGCATAGGCATCAAACGGAACACGAATACTAAATTGCATCATACGTGGATTTTCTTTATTTGCCCCAAACATACCATAGGTATAATACATAAGCTGCTCTATAGGGTTCAGCCCCTTTGCATTTTCAAGCAACGTAGTTGAAAATGAATAGGCCTCATTAAACATCCAAGTATAAAGCTCGGCAAATAACTCTTTCTTTGTTCTGTAATAATAATAGATTAAGCCTTTGGCAAGTTGTGCCTCCTCTGCCACAGCATCCATATCAGTACCATGGAATCCAGAACGAATATACACGGTGAGCACAGCATTAAGTATTTGCTTTTTTCTGGTCTCTCTCACGAGAGCGTTTTTTTCTGGACTTCTTGCCAACAAAACCACCTCATTTATAATTGACTTAATTTCAAGTCAATTATAATCTATCCCTTTTAACCTGTCAATGAAGAAAATTAGCTGTAACATTTGGCCCGTATTTGCGGCTCCGTCCTATAGTACATGCACATAATAAAATGCTAGCTACCCATAAAAAAAGAGCCTGATTTTTAAATCAGGCCCAGCGATAAAGTATTTCTTATATTTGCCATTAAAATAAGTCTATATCATATCCCATATTCTTTTTGCTAATCCCATTCCTAATTCTGATCCCGCCCTACCATCCTCCATGCCTTCAAATTCTACGGATATATAGCCATCATATC
>JAAZLH010000441.1 GCA_012799415.1 Candidatus Epulonipiscium sp.
AAAGTGAGAAAGGAATTAATAAGATAAGTTCCATTACAATCATAATTATTGAAAGTGACTTTAACTCGGGAGTTACCATAACAAAAACCAATAACGTTAGCGCCCCTACTTGAATTACACTTTGATAAGAAAGGAGCGTTATCATCATTACTTTGTTGAGCTTTTCATTTCTTAAAAAGCGTTCATTAAAAATTGCTAAAGCTGCAATTACCGCCAGCAGTAAGCCCGCCATAATTAAGAGCACTTTAATCGTCATCCCAATCTTATCGTCAGTTTCAATATTAGCACTAAAAAATAGCACAACTAGACCGATAAGAAACGAAAAATAACTACTGGTACTTCTCAATTTTTCTCTTTTTATTTTCATTCTCTTAACACCCTTTTCCTTCACTTAAATTATAACATGCTTAAACAATAAAGAGGATACTAATTTAAATATTAAAAAAAATGACCTCTTCTAATCTCGAAGAAATCATTTTAATTTTTAAGACAACTTAATTATAAATTAGTTAAAAACTCCATTAACTTATCATAATTAGGATGGTTCCCCATCTCTTCTAAATATTCTTTATAAACAAGCTTCCTTTTTTGATCAAAGACTAAAACAGCTCTGGCAAGCAATCTTAATTCTTTAATCAAAACACCATAGTTAAGTCCAAACTCTCCACTTTGATAATCGCTTAAAGTAATAACGTTTAAACCAGCAGAACCACACCATCTTTTTTGAGCAAAAGGCAGATCCATAGAAACAGTAACAAAGTCAACATTATTAAAAGCCGCTAACTTTTCATTAATATTGCGAGTTTGAAAATCGCAAACCCCTGTATCCAAAGAAGGAACAATACTTAACAAAAGATAATCTTTTTTAAAATCGCTTAAGACTCGTTTTTTTAAGTCATTATCTATTAAAGTAAAATCTGGCGCACTAGCACCGATATCTAATTCTTTTCCCATCACTGTAATGGGATTTTTATGTAATGTTTTCATAATTACCTCCACTTTTATTATAAGACTTATTATCATTACTTTCAGCCAATTTGCCTACTTGATACCATAATTATTATTTTTAATAGTTTTTGCTAGTAAGATTAGCTCTTCTCATGGTAAAATTAATTTAGACAATAAGTTTTTTAACACAACCAGTTTAAGGAGCGAAAGGATGGGAAAAATGATCTTAATTAAACTAGCTTTAACAACTTTAGTTACTTTTGCAATCGTTACTATTATTACTTTTAAAAAGGGGAAACAGAAAGGTCTTAACTTGAAACGCCTTTTTACTTTAGCTGCCAGCGTTTTAATGTTAGCAACGCTTTTTTCTTGCCAGTTAATGCCTCCCCAAAAAGAGCTATTAAATTTAAAAAGTGTGGAAACTGCGGAAACATTAAGTGTTTTATTAAAAGATCAAAACAATTTTTACCGCAATGATCTTATTTATCAAGAGTTCGCTTTAGATGGAGCGGTCTCACTCCCTCAAGCTGATGCTAAAACTTCTTCTCGTGATCATTTCGATACTAATAATCAAGTTGATGGAATTTTAGAAGCCGATATTATTAAAACCGATGGTCATAAAATCTATTATCTTTTAAGAACTGAAAATGTTATTAAAGTGTTTTTAATTGGAGTGGGCGGCTTGGTAGCTGAAATGAGTGAACTTGATTTAGGTGATCTTTATAGCGATAGCATTTATTTAACTGCAGATTACTTAATCGTCATCGGTTACCGTTACCAAGAAACCTTTCACGAGCCTAACAGTTTAATTCGTTATTGGCCCTTTTTTAGATTTTATCAAGGTGTAATTTCTGTTTATGATAAAAATGATTTATCGCTTCTTTATGAACTGACAACCGACAGCAACTTCTTAGATTATCGTTTAATAGATGATGCTCTTTTCATCATCGCCCGGAAAAACTTTCAAGGGGGAGAATTAAGACCTACCTTCATAGAAAAAACTGATGACGGTAAAGAAAGAACTTCTTACCTCGATTATGATGATATTTATTATTTTCCAGAACTCCCCTCTTCTGAGATGACTATTTTTTTATCTCTTGATTTAAAAACATTTAAAAAAACAACGACCGCTATTTTAAGTGGGGTCAATCATATTTACGCTAACGAAGACCATTTATATACTAGTTATAGTTTTTATGATTATGATAACGATGAGCGCTTTTTAGGTGTTGGCCGTGAAAGAACGCAAATTCTTAAATTTAAAATCGATACGACTGAGGCCCAGTTAACTTATCTAGCCGCTGGTTTGGTTAATGGTTTTCTTAATAACCAATATTGGATGGATGAAGATAACGGTTATCTCCGCCTCGTAACGACCTCTTATAACCCTATTAAAAACCGTTTAT
>JAAZLH010000006.1 GCA_012799415.1 Candidatus Epulonipiscium sp.
CCCCTCCACCGCTCCAGCTATAAGAACCAAAAATACCTAAGCTTCTGTTTTTTAAGCCTGTTTGCTCCATCTTCATTAAAACAGCTTCCATCGCTGGGAAAATGCCTGCGTTATAAGCACAGCTACCAAAGACCACACCATTGAAACGCCATAAAGCATTAATGATATGAGAAATATGAGTTTTGGATGCGTCAAAAACACGAATATTTTGTACTCCTTCTTCTGCTAAAGCACGAGCAATGGTATCTGCCATCTTTGCTGTATTGCCATACATAGAACCATATACGATGGCAACTCCTTCTTCTCCTTTATACTGGCTCCAGTCTTGGTAATAAGAAAGCAAACGTGCAAGATCCGTTCTCCAAATAGGACCATGAGTCGCTGCTATCATTTTAATATCAAGACCTTCTAGTTTCTTTAAGGCACGTTGTACCATTAGGGAAAACTTACCTACAATATTGGAATAATATCTTCTCATCTCTTCCACATAAAACTCTAAATTTACTTCGTCATCAAAAATACCGCCATCTAAAGTACCAAAACTACCAAATGCATCACCTGAAAATAGTACTTGGTTTGTTTGTTCATAAGTCATCATCGTTTCTGGCCAATGAACCATAGGTGTCATAAAAAATTGTAGTTTGCATTTTCCAAGATCAATTATATCTCCATCATTCACTACATGTAAATTCTCTGTAATTCCAAAAAAACCTTCTACAAACTCAAAGGTTTTTGTATTTCCCACAAGCTTGATATTCGGGAAATGATCTACAACAACTTGAATAGCCCCTGCATGATCTGGTTCCATATGATTAATAATTAAGTAATCAACGGTTTTCCCTTCTCCTATGAGTTGTTTAATTTTCCTAATATACTCATCCATCTTTGTAATTTTTACTGTATCAATCAAGGCCACCTTTTCATCATTGATTAGGTAGGAGTTATAAGAAACACCATTCTCTAAAGGCCAAAGGTTTTCGAATAAATGAGTTTCTCGATCATTCACACCTATCCAGTGAATTGATTCCACAAGTTGAATTGGCTGTTGCATACTATATTCCTCCTTTGTAATACTACTACTCTACTATTGTACCTTAAAATAAAATATTTTCAATCCAAATAGATCTAATTAACCCTCATGGACCTTATTGAAGCTAAGAGTTAGGGATATTTTTTTCAAAATGGTGATAATCTTTACGATCAATCCAATCGCCACCCCAACTCCATCCACGGCTTATAAAGGCTGTATAACAAGGGTCTCCCACCTGAATCATCCCTTTAGCATTCTTACTACGATCAAGATATACCTCACCTATAGGAGGCAAGATCAACTCTCCCTTTTGATACGGGTTTTGAACTGGGTTGATATCAATAGCAACTCCGTAACTATGCTTTGAATATACGTTTTGTTTTCCAGTTATAGGTCGGGAGCAAAAAGCTGATGTATTGTTATCTGCCATGGAGCTCTCATCATCTCCATTGTATTCATCAATTAAAACCATTTTTTCTATTGGAAATTTTGCCTCATATAGTTCACGAAAAATTTCCTGTACTTCTAATGCCAACTGTTGATGAACTATAATTTCCCCTTGATGTATCTCTCCATCAAAGCCCCAGTATGCCACTTGTACATAAGATAAATCTTCTAATGAAACTGGATTCTTTTCTTGCCAAGAAACCCCTTTCATCGTTTCTTTTATTGGTTCTGGGATAGATTGATATGCAAAAATATAATTGGTTTCCTCTTCTACTGTTGACTCTCTATCTGCTGTAAGCATTTCACTCTCCCCTTCTGACATGCCTTGATCTATCTTAATCTTATTCTGATTGATTTCCATCTGCTCACCTTCTACCTCTTGATAAGTAGGTTTGCTTTTCTCGAGGACGTAGATACCGAGAATAAATATAGCCACTAACGCCAGAATTAAAAAACTCACTTTTTTCACACTATCCCTCCGTTAAGGCATACTTCTTCTTTGTAGTATAGCATATCTATATTAGCTCTATTCAGTTTTCAAAAACAAAAGGAAATATTTTAAGAAGTAAACACAGAAATGAATCAAAGGTCAAAAAAATGCTAGATCTTTTTCATAGCTGCAATAATCTCACCCATGAAAGCTAAGAAAACACCAAAGAAAATTAAAAAATCAGCAATATTATAAACTATTCTTCTTTTTGAGAAGCGAAAAAAATCAATTACATGACCACGAGAAATACGGTCCCAAAGATTTCCCAATCCCCCTGCAATCATAAAAATAAAGGCCCATTTCCAGAACGCCTTTCCTTCTTGGAATAAAGACTGAATAAAAGTAATACTAAGTATTACTATTGTGAGTACATTCAATAGTAATAGAAGATAAGGGTGTTGCTTTAAAAATCCTAACATTGCACCTGGGTTCTTATGTAAAGTCAGTACAATACGCCCACCAAAAAGATTACGCTCTTCTCCAGATGAAAGCAATTTAACTGCTTTTTTCTTTGTCCTTTGATCAATCAAGAAAAAGAAGGGTACCATAAATAAATACCAATACATAGCAATCCTCCTTTTTCTCATAATAGATCTATTATACTCTATTTATATTCCTTTGGGAATAACAAACTGATATAAAAGGTTTATGTTTTTCATCTTAATAGGTAAAAAACTCATGGATGCCATGCTTTTTCACTTGTTTTAAATTTCGATCAAACCAACCCATTGCTTTTTGAGAAGCCATAGAACGAGCTGCGAAAAATAAAGCTCCTTCTGAATAATCTTCGCCATCTAAAGCACGTTTTACTGCTTCCTTCGTCTTATCAGAAACCGTCACTGTAAAATAACGCCGATCATCTATCGGGGAAAACTGAGCTCTTCCCTTTATTTTATGATGGATTACATCATAAATTGTATTTGGAAAACCGTCATGATCAACACGATTAAATATTACATTAGCAATCAAAATGCGTCCTACTATATCCTCTTGGGTCGCCTCTGCCTCTACAATACGATAAAGTGCCTCTAAGTCTTGATCTGTTAACGATCTTCTTTTCCCCTTTTTCGCAACTTGTTCTGGTGACTCCTCAATTGCAGCTACCTTAGACTTCGCATCCTCAGGCACCTCTGCTCTAGCCTCACTAAATACCTCTCTCTCTTCTATCTTTGGCTGCTCCATATCCAATACTTGCTCTACACTAGTCTCCTGTATCCTCTGGATATCCGAAACAGAAAAATTATTTTCTAAATTTGGCTCCTCAACTTCATAAAGGCTGACATTCATCTCTTGCTCTCCTAGAATTTGATTTGCAAAAAGATTTGTAAAAAAGCCGAGAATGAACACTACAAAAAGGGTTAACAATATCATAATTAGATAAAGTTGACTTCTTTTTTGAAGTTCTGTCTTTATGCTTGTCCATTGGATTCCTGAAAATATATTTTTCTTTATCATATACTTTTGCATATGAGAAAGACTCCTTTCGTAACTTACCTTTTTTTTAAACAATCAATCGGATTATAGGAGATCAAAATTATAAAGTCAAGTTTTTGTAAAAAATTTGAAGCCCCTTCTTTGTAGGGTAATAAAACAAAGTTTGAATAAGAAAGCTATACTAAATATTGATATATTTTAATATAATAGTTATCATATAATAATCGTTGGTTTAACTTTTGTGAATTTATGCTAGTTTCCTTCTGTTTTTTTTAGTAGAAAGTATAGAAAAAAGAGGGTGTCCTATTTTTTTCCATACCACCTCGAGTTCTACTTTCGACTATTGTCGACATTATTAGCTAATATTTTTACAAGAAAAGTGTAAAGATACACTTTTTCAAGTGAACTAGAAAGCTTCTCTCTTACAAATAAAAAGAATTTTCCTAATTGATAAAAAAAGAAGAGATCCCTCTTGGGTTCCCTTCTTAATAAATCCAAACTGCCGTTCCTCTTGGAATTGTTTTATAAAACCATTCACTATCTTCAAAAGAAAATCGAATACATCCTTGAGACGCCCGATGTCCTAAAACTCCTCGCTCTAACAAATAACGTCCAGATACATCAAAAAGAACAGAATGATAGAGATAATCTCCTTTGATTCTTACCCAGTTTTTTGCTTGATATCCCTTGCCAAAATAAGCTCCACGATCTTGTATCTGGAAAAATCCTCGAGGAGTAGGCGTCATATTTCTGCCTGACGAAGAAAGCATAGTACGAATTAGCTTCCATTTTCCTAGCTGTTTTTTAAACACATAAGTAAGTTGTCGATCCAAATCTGTCCACACAAAATAAGGTGTAGATGATGTTATTTCTTTGTATGCTACATACCATTCTAATTCTTCTGCTGTCATTCGGCCTAAATTGGTTGCTGGGTCTTTTGGAATTGTCACTGAGCCCCAAGGAATCCTTCCTTGTTTTCCCGTAGTAACACTTTTACATTCATACCATTTTCCATCTTCTCCATATAAAATTTCTACCTTCTCTCCTGCTTTAAAAATACCTACTTCTCTTTTCATTGTACCAATAATGATTGATGGTCTTACCTTATTAATAATTTCTTCTTTCCATCTCCTTTCATCTAATTCCGTAAGCAATTGTAATCGTTCTTTAGAATACATATATTCTCGATCCATTTCTAAATATGGATTCGGGTGCTCTCCTGCCAAAGCAATGATGGTTCCTATATAAATTTCATTTTTTCCCCATAAAAAACGTTTAAAAGAAAGATATTCTGATTGATCAGGTTCTAATCCAAAAATAATTTCTTTGTCCTCACGATATTCCTCTTTTACTAAATCATACCAAATGTGTAAAAGTTCTATGTCTGTTTTTTCTAAATTTTTATTTATCCACTTCTCGTGTTCAAACTCTAAAAATAACTGAGAATCGTAAGTAAAATCACTAAGGGTTATAGAAATATAATCCCCCTCTTGTTGTGTCATACCAAATAAAGATAATTCGTCTAAAGGAATCATTGTCCATCCTTGGATATTATATGAAGGTATTCTACGAGTCCCTATATAAACAATAATATTACTATAACATATCTTTTCTCCCTTAAAATCTATCACTCCTCCTTCCATATTCCACCCAGGAGTTTCTTTTGTAATATTCCTACTGATGTAAATAGTTCTTGTTTCTTCGTCCCAACGCACATCAAACCCATACATAGAAAGGTGATATGTATTTACCCAACGTCGCCCTTTATATAGATAAGTTGGAATTATAAGTTGATTAATCTTTGTAGTAAAAATGGTTTCTTCAACTTGACCCAAAACTGTGCCAATTGAAAATCTGTGTAATGGATTGTTTTTTTGTTCATGTTCCAGTAATCTTTCTGCAAACTGTTTAAAACTTTCTACATCTTCTCTTTCTAGATATTTTTCTCCATCTTCTATATACGCATTTAGACGATTTAAAAGCCCTCTCCACTGATCCCAGTTCATTTGCTCCCCTACAGTTATATCCCATAATTGCTTCGTGCCTAAAGCTGCAGCATACGCCCTCTGAGCATCTCCAATCCCCGATAACCCATCGTAAGTGGAGTAAAATGGCGGAATTTGCAAAATATTACATACTAAACGGGCAATATAATAGGAAGAAATGGGGTCATCCAATTCTTTCATAGGCAAACCCTGAAAATAACCCTTTCCCTTTGCATAAACTAAAATATTTTCATCATTCATTTGTACATTTAAAGCTTCTTCATTCAATATCTCTTTATCTATGGTTTTAAGAAGTACAGGCAGACATTGTCTAAGAGTCATTTGCCACATCTCTCCTGCTTTCACTAAAGTAGATATGGATATCATAAATAAAGTAAAAAAAATCAATACTCTTACCTTCATCTTATTTCCTCCTATTTTCTCTCTTAATCATTCTTATTTACAATCACTATTTAGTAAGGACATAGCAACTGATACTATTGTATGTCCACTAATAAAAATATATAACTATGACTATCTAGCCTTGAGCATACGAAAAAATACAAAAAACTAACTTTTCGCTTCATAAAAAGGCATATAAAAAAGCTTCTTAGTTTTTCAAACTAAGAAGCTTTTTTATATGCCTACATCTACCCTTTTCTATGAAATGTTAAATTATTGACTATTTATATCAACTGTCCTTGTTAAATGATATTATCTTAACATTCCTTTATATATACCCTTGTCTGCACCTTCAATTACCATAGCTCCTAAGGTTTTTTGGTAAAATTCAACTGGCCCTGCCCCTCCTATAATACCATAAGCATATCCTTGCTCTGCCATACCATGAAGAGAAGCTAATAATAAAGCTTTCCCAATCCCTTGTCCGCGACAATCAGGTGTAACCCCTGTTGGCCCAAAATAATTTCTATACGTGGCATCATAACAAGCAAAACCTAAAATTTCTTGACCTCTGTGAGCGATAAAACAAGAAACAGGCTGCCTAGAAAATGCTATATCACATTCACTAGCCCAATGAGGATTAAAATTTTTTCTTACCCATTCTACTACAATGTGCTTTTCAGGCCCAATTCCTCGCCTCACTTGTATTTCCTTTTCTTCAAGTTCTCTTATTAATTCATGTTTTTCAGGCAATTCATAAAGCTTAACCAACATATCTGGCATAGAAATTCCTCCTATAATCCTTTAAATTTTCCTTTTAATAAATCTCCAATAGTAGCTGTATGGCTATCATTGTCTATATAATCAAGTAATGCATCATCAAAAGATTCTGTTACCTCTTTAATGCTTAGACTCATTCTTTTGTCCTTAGAGTTAATTTCCAGTATTTTTACTTTTACTTCATCACCAACGGATAGCACTTCCGAAGGCTTAGCAATATGTTTTTCTGAGATCTGGGAAATATGCACCAATCCTTCAACTCCTGAATCCAATTGCACAAAAGCTCCAAAATCAAGAAGTCTAACTACTTTGCCTGTCACAATTTCATTGATTTTATACATATTCATTACTTGGTCCCAAGGATCTTCCTTGACATCTTTAAGAGCTAATGAAATCTTTTGTTTTACTGGATCAAAATCCACTACACGTACTTCAACCTCATCTCCAACCGTCAAGACATCTGATGGATGTTTCACGCGGGTCCAAGCTAAATCTGAAATATGAATGAGCCCATCTACACCCCCTAAGTCTACAAATGCCCCATAATTCATTAAACGTTGAACAATTCCTTTTCTTTTTTCCCCTCTTTTAATAGTAGCAAAAAGTTCTTTCTTCTTTTCTTCTTTTTCTAAAAGTTCTACTGCTTTGCGCGACAAAACAACCTTTCTCTTTTCTACATCTAGTTCTTCCACTTGTACTTTTAAGGTTTTTCCAACCCATTCATTTAAATCTTCTACATATTGATAAGAAAGCAAAGATGCTGGAATAAAAGCACGCACTCCACGGAAATTAGCAACAACACCACCTTTTACTACTTCCTTTACTTTAACTTCAAAAGCCTGCTCTTTTTCCTGAAATTCTTCAAGCTCCTCCCAAACTACAACAGCGTCTGCCCGTTGTTTAGATAAAAGAACATTACCTTCCCCATCGTCCACTTTCTCCACATACACTTCAATCTCTTCTCCTATTTGAATGACATCTTTTAAAGAAACTTGATCATCATCTACAAGATCGGCCTTTGGCACAATACCATCAGCCCCATAACCAATATTTACAATAACTTCTTCTTCCGTTACATCTAAAACAATGCCTTTAATGATATCCCCTTGACGAATATGAATCATAGATTTTTCAATTTCATCCATCATATCCTCCATTGTGGTTTCTTCTAAAACATTCTCTTCAATTGTTGTTTCTAGCTTTGTTACATCTGAAAAAGCCTCTATTTGACCTCCTGTTTGCTTCTCTGTTGGCATCAAAATTCACTCCTTCTGTCTTTTATAATCCATTATCTCTAAATCAAAACAGATCCAATTTCTACATTATTATACCACAAAAAACATAGGACATCTTATTATTTGCAAAAGATTTTGTTATTTCTATTTTTAACGAGAAAAACGTAAAAGACACCGGTATCATACCAGTGCCTTGGGGCCAAGATAGGTATATCCTTTAAAGGATATACCTGTCTTGAAATTCATGTTTATAATCAATCATGCTATTATACTCCCGAATAAGCTGAAAATCCACCATCTACAGGAATAACTACACCATTTACAAAGCCAGATGCTTTTTCATCTACTAGCCACAATAAAGTTCCTATCAATTCTTCATTTTCACCAAAACGCCCCATAGGAGTTTGGCTCAAAATCTTTTGAGCTCTTTCTGTATAAGTTCCATCTTCCTTCATTAATAAAGATCTGTTTTGATTCGTCAAAAAGAAACCTGGTGCAATAGCATTTACGCGAATACCCACTTTAGAAAAATGTACTGCCAACCATTGAGTAAAGTTTGATATAGCTGCCTTAGCCCCACTATAAGCAGGAATCTTTGTTAAAGGTGTAAATGCATTCATTGAGGAAATATTCAAGATAACTGAATCTTTTTTATCAATCATATCTTTTGCAAAAATTTGGGTTGGCAATAAAGTGCCAATAAAATTGAGGTTAAAAACAAATTCTATTCCCTCTGGATCTAGGTTAAAGAAAGTAGTAATATCTTCTTTACTTTTTAAATCTTCTGCAAAAAGGTACTCTTTTGTTGTTGTTCCTTTGGGGTGATTACCTCCCGCACCATTGATTAGAATATCACAAGTCCCAAACTTTTCATTTACTACTTTTTTTGCTTCTTCTAAACTTTCTTTCTCTAAAACGTTAGCAGCAACTCCTATAGCCTCTCCACCTGCGGCTATAATCTCATCTGCAACCTTCTGTGCACTTTCCATGCGCAAATCTAAAACAGCTACTCTTGCATTACAGAGGGCCAATGCCTTAGCAAAAGAGCTACATAAAACACCACCTCCCCCTGTAACAACAGCAACTTTATTCGTTAAATCAATTTTAAAAGGTACTTGCATATTAACACCTCTCTTATAAACTATACTATTTATTAGATTTTTCTATGGCTTCCCAAAGTCCATTTAAATAAGTAGCACCTAAGGCACGATCGTACAAACCGTAACCAGGACGTCCAGTCTCTCCCCAAATCATACGACCATGGTCAGGACGAATAGGACCTTCAAATCCGACATCATGATATGCTTTCATAATTTCATAGATATCCAAAGAACCATCTGAGCTAAGGTGAGATGCTTCCTCAAAGGATTTTTCTGTTGTAATTTTCACATTTCTAACATGGCCAAAATGCACACGGCCTTTTGCACCAAAATATCGGATGATACTTGGCATATCATTATCATCGGTTACACCTAGAGAACCTGAACATAATGTAAGACCATTATTTGGGCTATCAACTAAATGAATAAAACGCTCTAAATTTTCTTTATTAGTAATGATTCGAGGCAATCCAAAAATTGGCCATGGTGGATCATCTGGGTGAATCGCCATCTTCACTTGACTCTCCTCTGCTACTGGAATTACTTGTTGTAAAAAATATTCCAAATTAGCCCATAGATCCTCTTCTGTCATACTACGATATTGATCCAAGAGATTTTTCATATCTTCTTTTGTATAACTTGAATCCCATCCTGGTAGTTGTAAATCACCTTTCAAAGGATCCATTTGTTCTACAAGCTTTTGATCATAAATTAAAGCTGTAGAACCATCAGGTAGTACATAATCTAGTTGAGAACGTGTCCAATCAAAAACAGGCATAAAATTATAGCAAACAACTGGGATTCCTGCCTGACCTAAATTTCTAATCGTTTCTTTGTAATTGGAGATATACTCTTCTCTACTTGGGAGGCCTAATTTAATATCTTCATGCACAGGTACACTTTCGATAACCTCAAGGGTTAATCCATGAGCCTCAATTTTATTTTTCAGCTCCATAATTTTTTCAAGAGGCCATGCTTGCCCCACTGGGATGTCATAAATAGCAGAAACGATTCCTACCATACCTGGAATCTGTCTAATCTGCTCCAAGGTAACCTTGTCATCATCACCATACCAACGAAATGTCATTTTCATAAAATTCACCTCATTTAATTAATATTAGTAAAGCATAGTCGCTTTATCTTGAACCAGGAAAGTGCGTCTTGGTTGTAAGAGACCAGGTTTTCCTAATTCACTTGAAAAAGTGCGTTTTTGCACCTTTCTTGTAAAATATGAAAATATATACTTTCTACTTCTGTGTTATATTTTTGTGCTAAATTCCTATAGAAAGATATTTTTCTACCTTAATCTAGATAATTATAATATTTAACAAACTTAGTTTGGTAAATAAACAAAGTATCTACTATTACTTTACCATTGATGTCCAAAAATATCAATATCTTTTTAAGAATTTTTATATAATGTAAACTTTCTAAAGAAAAAGTTTTTTATTTATTGACTAAATATAGATTTGAAATTCCTAAAAAAGATTTTATTACTACAGCACTGGCCCCCAAAGTGCAAGCATCTTGCCCAAGAGCTGAATAAAGTAAATCTTGATAATCATTCATACTTGATTTTAAATGTTTTTTAATCTCCTCCATAATTGCAGGATACATGGGAATAATATGACTATTAATAATAATTGTTTCAGGATTAAATGTGTTAATAATATTATTGATACCCACACTTAATTTTTTTGCAAAATCATTTAGAGCAGTCATCGTAACAGAATCTTTAATGCGAATACTTTCTGCTAGTTCTTTCATTGTATATAAGGCTCTCCCTTTCTTCCGTGCTAAACCTGCTAAAAATGCCCTCTCTGATGCATATTGTTCCCAACATCCTTGATTTCCACAAGTACATTGTTTGCCATCTTGTTGAATAATCATATGTCCAATTTCCCCAGCTATCCCATGGAAGCCCTGGTAAATTTTTCCATCCATAATAATACCAAGACCAATGCCTGTAGAAATTGTTAGGCACAATAAATTAGATCGATGAATATAAAAAGTTTTTTCCCCATAAGCACAATAATTGGTATTATTATTAATAAAAATGGGACAAGATATATATTGGGCTAAGTCCTGTTTCAAATCCACATTCCTCCAATTAGAATGAATAACATATACAATTTTACCTTTTCGATCTACCAACCCATGGATTCCGATGCCAACCCCAACTAGCCCATAGTGACTTGTTTCACACTCATTTATATAGTATTGAATTTTTTGTAGTAATAAATCTCTCGTTTTCTCATAATAGCTAGTATCGAATGGCAAAATGTCTTTTTGAATAATTTCCCCATATAAATTCGTCAGTAAAAAATAAATATGATCCACATCTACTTCGATGCCTAATGCATATCCAGCCTCTTTCTTTAAGCTAAGTAAAATAGGCTTTCGGCCCCCTGTAGATTGATCCGACTGCGTTTCCTCAATCAGGTCTTCATCTAATAACTCATTTATTTGGGACGTAATTGTAGCCTTATTTAATCCCGTTACTTTTGATAATTGCGCACGCGAAATACTTTGCTCCTTCAAAATGATTTCTGTAATAATTCTTTTATTTAATGCCTTTATATAGGCGTGATCTCCAGTTTTCAAACCAAACCCTCCCAAAATTGTATTTCAATCTGATTGTATCATATTTAAGGACGTTCCATTATAAATTTTTTAAGATTAAAGTTTATGCCATAATATGCTATAATCAATTAAAAACAAATATACTAATCCTATCAACAGTAAGATTAGTATATTATATAAGGAGAGAATCATATGAATCAGTTTGAACGAAACTTAGAAAAATATGCAGATTTAGCTATACGTACCGGAGTTAATATTCAAGAAAATCAAGAGCTTTTAATTATGGCTCCTATTGAAACTGCTCCCTTTGTAAGAAAGGTAGCAAAAAAAGCTTATGAAGCCGGAGCCAAAAATGTTCATGTCGATTGGTCTGATGAAGATCTAACTCTAACAAAATTTTTGTTAGCACCCGATGAAGCCTTAAAGGAATTTCCTCTTTGGAAGGCTAAAGGTTATGTTGAAATGGCTGAAGGCGGCTGTGCTGTACTATCTATTTCAGCTTCCAATCCTGACCTTCTCAAGAATATTGATCCTGAAAAAATTGCTCTCTCTAATAAAGCAAGAGCTATCGCCCTAGAAGATTTCCGTGCTTATATGCAGAATAATAAAATTAGCTGGTCCATCGTTTCCATCCCAACAGCTGCTTGGGCAACGAAAGTCTTTCCTACTACAACAGAAGAAGTGGCTGTAGAAAAACTATGGGATGCTATCTTTAGCGTCACCCGTGTTCATGAAGAAGATCCAATAAAAGCGTGGGAACAACATTTAACAAACTTAAATACAAAATTAGATTATTTGAATGGAAAAAAATATATGAAATTGCACTTTAAAGCTCCAGGTACAGATTTAACAGTTGAACTGCCAAAAGGACATATCTGGTTAGGAGCAGATGCTAACAACGAAAAAGGGGCATCTTTTATCGCCAATATACCTACTGAGGAAGTCTTTACTTTACCTGCAAAATATGGTGTAGATGGTATTCTTGCCAGCAAAAAACCTTTAAACTATAATGGCACTATCATTGATAATTTTTCTCTTACCTTTGAAAAAGGAAAAGTCGTAGATTTCACAGCTGAAACAGGATATGAAACGTTAAAGAACATGTTAAATACAGATGAAGGAGCTAGATATTTGGGAGAGGTTGCCCTTGTGCCTCATGATTCCCCTATTTCCAACTCCAATATTCTTTTTTACAATACATTATTTGATGAAAATGCTTCTTGCCATTTTGCTTTTGGCAGTGCGTATCCAGTATGTTTAGAAGGTGGAGAAAATTTATCTAAAGAAGATTTAGAAAAACAAGGATGCAATACTTCTCTCATTCATGTAGACTTTATGGTTGGATGTGCTGAAATGGCTATTGATGGAATTCAAGCTGATGGTAGTATTGAGCCTATCTTTAGAAATGGAAACTGGGTATTTTAAAATAGAGAATTAAATTTTGATTTTTAGAGTTACACATTGAGCATGTTTAACCAACATTTTTGACACTTGAAACCCTAGTTCTCCTACCAAATAAGCCAAGCCCTATGATAAAATCACACTCACCTCTAATGCGACAAAATTATTTTCTAATTCTCTTATCATAAATCGGTAGCTCATTAAATGTTTTCTAGTTTGAGCTACCTTTTTATTTATATTCCCTTCGTTAACCTTTCCATTTCGAGTATATATACACTAAATTACACTAACAGCCAAATTTAGATATGACATCAAATTGTGTAAATTTAAGCAAATGCATGTTGGAATCACACCTAGAGAGTTTAGAACTCAAAGGCCTTGTTGAATTCTATAGAGACAACTCTAGTGGACTGCATGAATATACCCCTGCTTTCAAAAATTAGCACTTTAACCTTAAATATCTACAAAATTTAAATTAAAACATTGACTTTGCTTCCTTTTATAAGTAATATATAATTCATATCATATTAGTATGAAATGAGTGATTAAAATGAGAATATCAGCAAAAGGGCGTTATGGTTTAGCGTCTATGGTTTATATGTCACAGTTTTATAATAATGGAGAATATATCACCATTACTACAATGGCTGATGCTCTTGGTTTATCTAAAATTTATTTAGAGCAAACTTTTTCATTGCTAAGAAGGGCCGGCTTAGTCAGCTCAGTAAAAGGAGCTCAAGGCGGTTATCAACTCATAAGAGAACCTTTTCAAATTACCGTTCTCGACGTCTTATCTGCTATCGAAACATCTTTGTTCGAAAAAGCCGATGTTACTGTAGCTGAAAAAGATCCTGCCTTAGAAACTGCCATGCAGCAAGGAGCCTTTGATCTATTAGATGAAGCTATTGAAACAACCTTGCAACAAGTTACACTTTATGATTTACTTAATGAAACTGAAAAAAATAGGGATAATGGCGGTTTCATGTTTTATATTTAAAACTTTTTTTAAAGTTTGTTATTACTATTTTGCCATGATTGTTAATTCTTTTTTTCAAAATTATTGATTTTATTATAATTAAGTATATAGAGTAGATTTGTCAATAAACTAATTAAGAAATTCACTTCCATCACCAATCATTCAAACTTTCATCACAAAACCATCACATTCTTTGGACATGCTAAGATAGTGAAGAAAGGAGATGATTCCAATGGAAATCTTATGAAATTTAAATGGAATACTTCAATTTCAATAAAAATAAAATTTAAACTTGAGAGTGAGGTTTTCATTATGAAAAAAAGAAATTTATCTATTATTCTTAGTGCAGTTATATTAACAATCAGTTTTTTATCTACAACTCTTGCAGCATCATCAATAAATGAAAATACTAGCTTACAATCAGAAAATGATACTTTAAAATCTAAAAAAGAACGTCCTGAGTTAACAGATGAAATGAAGGCAAAAATAAAAGCAAAAAAAGCTGAACGGGAAGCACAAATTTTCAAATGGAATGCTTTAACAAATGAACAAAAAAAAGAGATTTATGCACTACAGGATCAAATTGTTGGATTACAGCAAAAAATAATTGATAAATATCACTCTTTTGATTTAATGGACAAAGATACTGCAACACAAATAAAGAAATATATTGAAGAAAGAAATACGCAAATAAAAGAAAAGTCAACAATGCCTATGATGCACTATAATAGAAACAAAAAAGGTAGCAAGCATAAACCCTATCCTGCTAAATAACCTATTAGAAATGATATCACGTTAAGCAAAGTTTCAATCCAAACTATTTTTCCAAAAAAGTTCTCTTTTTCAAGCAAACTTTAGATGCTAAAAAGGAGAGCTTTTTATATTGTTTTTTACTTTCTCTAAACTCTTGTATAATAATTCCTAAGTATTCCAAAATATACTATAGATATATCTACAAAACAGTTCACTTATAGGATTGGATATCGATAATTCTAATTGTATAATCTCAATATTAAATACCAAGGCCATAACATAAATATACCCATACTTTACGAGAGGTGATGTACTACTTTGAAACGTGATCAAATTAGTATCAAATGGACACTTTTTACCTATTTAATTAGCTTTGTAGCTATCCTTCTTCTTATCTTATGGCTTTTTCAAATTGTTTTTTTAGGCCGTTTCTATCAAAGGATCAAAACCAAAGCCATTACATCTGCTGCTGAAAATATTGCTAAGAATATTGATAATAAAAACTTGACTGTACTTCTTGAGGAAATCTCTCAACAAAATAACATGTCGATTCGAATTATCAATGATCAGGGATTGGACTTATGTGGTGTTGAATTAACTCCTAATTCTATTATTCACAAAATGCCATTAAATAAAATTTTCTATTATTTTTTCCAAATCCAAAAAGAAGGAAGGCCTACTTTTGAAATTGTGATAGACGAACGCTTGAAAAACAAAAGATTTGATTATAAACAATTTAAAGGTAACTTTCATCCTGCGGAAAATACTAAAACGCATACTATGGTTTATGCCAAACGAGCAATTCAAAATGATGGAACCTATATATTAATACTATTAAGTAGTATGATTTCCCCTGTAGATGCAACAGTAGAAACCCTCCGTATCCAACTTTTTTATATTACATTGTTATTATTGTTTTTAGCCATTTTACTTGCCTTATTTATTTCAAAAAAAATTTCAAAGCCAATCATAGAAATTAATAAGGTTGCCAAAGAATTAGCTAATAATAACCTGTTCCCTGTATCTGTTTTTCGTGGAAGAGGCTATCAAGAAATTACAGAACTAAGTAATACCCTAAATTATGCTGCTAAAGAACTTTCTAAGGTAGAAAACCTAAGACGTGAATTGATTGCAAATGTTTCTCATGATTTGAGAACTCCCTTGACATTGATTATCGGATATGGTGAAATTATGAGGGATATTCCATATGAAAACACATCAGAAAATGTACAAATTATTATTGATGAAGCAAAACGATTAGAAAGATTAGTAAATGATATGCTTCATATTTCCAAATTACAGTCTGGAACTCAAACATTAACTATATCAACTTTTAATTTAACTGACATGATAAGAGATATTTTAAAAAGGTATCAAAAATTAGTAGAACAAGATCATTATATCATCCATTTTATTTATACAGAAGATGTATATGTAAATGCTGATGAGGTAAAAATCACGCAGGTTATCTATAATCTAATTAATAATGCTATTACCTACACAGGAATTGATAAAAAAGTGATTTTATATCAAAATGAACATCAAGGTTTTGTAAAAGTTGAAATTATGGATACTGGAGAAGGCATCCCCCCAAAAATGCTTCCCTATATTTGGGATCGATATTATAAGATAGAAAGAAAACATAGGCGAGCTATAGTCGGTAATGGACTTGGCCTTTCTATTGTTAGGAAAATCTTGGACTTACACGGTGGAGATTACGGAGTAGAAAGTGTCCAAGGCCAAGGAAGCACATTTTGGTTTATACTCAAAACAGTTACAATTTAAAATTTTCCATTTTTAAAACCACGCTGATATTGATCAGCGTGGTTTTAAATTATTTTTCCTTTAAAAAAATATAAATCTCAAATTCTCCTATTGAAGTAGCCAGAGGTAAAAGCAAGCCCTTTCCTGTAGCCATCGAAAAAGATTGGTAATCTCCTACAAAAATCTGTGGTGGAACAATATCACATATATAATTATGGGCTGTTAACTCTGTTAAGGCGTTGCCTCCTATAATATTAGCTATTTCTCCCAAAGCAGAAGATACAAATCCATCAATCTTATCCATTTCTATTCCAGATATAATCTTAACCATTTCTAATGCCATATCCTTTGAAAAGCCAAAAAGGATACTTCCTTTAAGATCTCCTGTCACCCCAAGTACAACATTAGCATCTTTGCTGCTAACCATTTCCTCAGCCATACTCAAGTTTCCTCGTTCTGGATTTAGATCTAACATCAATTTGAAAACATCCTGCGTAGCTTTATAAAAGGAGTTTATGTATTCTACTTTCATTCTATTGATCCTCCTTGACTCCTAACATATTCCCCAATCTGCTGATCCATTTTTCCTACATGCATAATCAGCCAAGTCATAAGTTTAGCACCAAATTCTTGTACAATCTCTTCCGTAAAGCCATCTTCTTCAAATAATGTAACATAATGATTGATTTCTTCTTTAAACTTCGCATGAATTTCTTTGTGTTTTTCTATTCCTGGGTAGTTAATTTTTTCTTGATATTCTTCCTCCGCATCAAAATGAACAATAACATATTCTTGCATAAAGATCATAGTCTCTTTAACCTTTTCTATTTTTTCCTCCCAAATCACTTTACTTTGAACAATTTGGAGAAATTCTGATAACCGCTTAAAAAGTTCCTGATGTTGTTCATCAATTAAGGGAACACCAACTTTATACTTATCTTTCCACATCATTTGAATACCCACCTTCTTTAATATAATTTATGTAATGGCTTATCTAGGATGTTTCTATCATATCAAAACATAACCTCTTCTTCAAGATATGCTAATGATTTTAAAGATAAAAAGAATACTTCAAAAATTAAATGGAGATCATATATATATTAGTATATTTTTCGGGCTTATCACCAAAATGTTTGCTTGCCAGCATTTAAGCTGTCAACAGATCCCGATTACATTCAAGATAAATACAATATTTATAACTTTTACGGTTTCGAAAAAAATAGCATCTTGGTTGGAGTGCCTTGATTTTATTATTATCACCTTCCACTGATGCATTTGTAAATCGATAATAATGGTAGTTTGAAATTTCAACACGCCAGTTTTCAAAGGTTTTCAGTACATCACTTGATTCTGTAGATCTGGAATGTCAGTATATAAACTGTCTTTTAATGAAGCGTTCACCTGTCGTATAAAAAATTTTTTGGTAATAACAACATGGCCCACTGTGCTACCATCAATATCCTTTGCTAATTTATCTTTAAAAGTATTGGTATATCTTGATCTTCCTTCAACAAAATCATAATCCAAGAAAAATTTAAGCCACATGACTAACAAGTAAGCCTAATTGAAGGCACAATCAGTATGGTTTGATACTCCTCTAAGTCAAGATGTCTAATTTTTCTCATGAGAGAAGTTTCGCATTTAACCACATATGTGCTTCCACAGCTTAGACAAGGCTGATGCGCTTGAGTAGGTTCCAATGTATTATATGCTTTTTTCTATAATTTCTGAAATTTGGATTACTTTTATCCCTTCAGATGAATAAGCTTATTGATATGAAGTAAGTCCATCTGATGTCCTCCTTGTAGGCTGGATAGTTTGCACTTATAGAATACAGGACAACAAATGCATTTTTCATGTGTAATTTTTGGTATTTAGCTTGTCAAACACACATTTTGCTGGCGAGCCTTAAAAAGTATAAAAAATGGAAGTCCCTTTCAATCTACTAGAAGGGACTTCATTTATTTGATTTCATTGCAAATATTATTATTTTTTAAAAACTCCAAAAGGTTTTCCTACAGGAAGAAATACCCGTCCAAAATGCTCATTTAAAACGGATGCTGCAGCTCCATAGAATGAAAATAAAGATATTAAAAGTTCTGCCCATCCTGCTAATTTACGTGTAAATCCATAAGCAATACCAAAGGAACTCAATGCTAAACCAATAAATAGAAAATCAATAAGCACAAAGATAAGGAAAAGTACTTTATGAGTTTCCATAGCTCCAATAGTCATGAAAATAGTAAATATCAAATATCCCACAAATGCATAACCTAATTGGTGTGGATCTACTGCTTGTACCATATTTTCTCCGAATACCCCCATTTGGATCATCCAGGACATAGCTACAGCCATCCAGAAAAATGCATAACCGCCAAAAGCAGTTGTACCAAAAGTATTATTTCTTTTTGAATCATTGATACAAGCAAAAAGCTGAGCAAAGGCACCCAGAAAGATAGCCCAAGGGATGATAAAAGATGTTCCCTGTGTAATTCCTAATTTTTCTGTAGATGCAACTAAAGTGACCATGGCCAATCCAAAAAGCCCTAATGCAGAAGGATCCGCATTGATCACCTTTATCTTTTGTGTTTGATTTGTGTCCATAAAAACCTCCTGTAAAATAATATTAGCATGAAGCCGTTCATATGATACCATAGATTTAAGATTTTAAATAGATCTTTTAGGTTTTTATTCTTAAAAAGTAGCTATTTCTCTACTACTTCTTTAACTTTAATAATAAGAAATTTTATTTTTATTTTAGATAGTAAAATGGTGGATAGCTGTTTGCAAATCCAATCCAAGTTCTGATAAGTTTTCACTTGAAGATGCAATTTCTTCCGTAGATGCTGATTGCTCCTCCATAGCAGCAGAAACCGTTTCCGTTTGCTCTGCTATATGCTGACTAATTCCACCTATCTTTTCTATAGATGTAGTCATTCTGGTGGTCTTTTGAGCAAATCCTTGTGTCATCGTTGCATTTTCTCCTATTTGTTCTAATACGATATGAATCATCTCAACTATCTCCTCAAAAGCTTTCCCTGCTTGAGACACAACTTCTGTTCCTCGTGTAACTTCTGCTGTTCCATCCTTCATTGAGATTACAGCCAGTTGTGTATCTGACTGTATGGCACCAATGAGGGTATCTATCTGGGCTGTCGCTTGTTGGGACTGCTCTGCAAGCTTTCTAACTTCTTCTGCAACCACGGCAAAACCACGACCCTGCTCTCCTGCTCGGGCGGCTTCAATAGCTGCATTTAAAGCTAGGAGGTTTGTTTGTTCTGCCAATTCTGAAATGGTATCTACAATATGTCCTATCTTTTGAGAATTTTCTCCTAAGTTAGCTACAGCAGTAGCTGAGTATTTCACTACTTCTTCAATATGAGCCATCTGCTGGATCGCTTCTTCTACCCTTTCAGTCCCTGCTTGAGCCGCATTGTTCGTTCTTTCCGACATGAGCTTCATATTATCTACATTGTTAAGCACATGGGTCATTTCTTCTGTAATCTGTTCAGTCATATTTACTACTTCATCTATAATCTGATTATGAATAACTGTGTCCTGCGCAATTTCCGTAATAGTAATTGCCACTTCATTTGCTGCATCTGCAGATTGAGCAGAGCTTGCACTCAGTTCTTCTGCAGAACTAGCTACTTGAGCAGAAGAAATAGTAATTCTATTTACTAGAGCTTGTAATTGCTCTATCATTTTATTAAAAGCAATACCCAGCTCTCCTAATTCATCCTTAGATCGAATTGAAATTTTATTTATACTTAGGTTTCCATTCGCTACTGCTTTTACACTTTCAGATAACTCACGGGTGGTTCTTGTTATATTACGTGTAATAATAATGCCTAAGCTAGCAGCTAAAGCAATACTACCAATCGTAAATATAACAATTAGCATCAATGAATATTTAGCCGTTCTAACAGAATAAGAGCTTAGAAGCTTGGATTCTGTTGTATTATATTCGATTATTTCTTTTATAGTAGTACTTGCATCCAACCACTGAGGATAGGTGTTTTTCATAAACTCATTTGCTTTATAGGCATTATCCTCTTGTCCCAAATGAATCATCTGAGGTATGTGCATATTATATCGCTTCCACTGTTCTATAAACTGGCTAAACATCTCTTGCTCAACCTCACCTTGGAGTAAGGTTTCTTCATATGTAGCAATACTTTCTTCTATCCCTATTAAAACTTCATTTAACTGTCTCTCATATTCAGCCTTAATTTCTTTATTTGTTTCAGCTATGATTCTAGATAACAAACGTGGTACATCTGAAATAGCTCTATTAAGCCAGCCCGTCGTTGTTACACTAGGTAATACAGTTTCATCCATTATCCCCACTATTGTTTGAAATGTATGTACTTGCCTATACATAAAGATATTACAAATCAACATAATAGCTACAATTGCTAAGAAACTTCCCCCTAATTTTTTTCTAATACTCATTATAATCCACTTCCTTTATTTTATTACTTTATTTGATCTTTAGAATTCTTTACTCTATACTAAGAAAGTTCGCCTTGCTTTCAAAGGACAAGATTTTCCTAGTTTACTTAAAAAATATCTTTTTTACACTTTTCTTGTATTATTAAATTTAAAAGATATGGATCTAAGTCAATATTTTGGACACAAAATAGTTAAGTTTTTATTTGTTCTCTCTTATCTTATAATATATATTGAAAGCTTGATATGGGATCTCAGCAGACATGGCTATTAACCCAGAAAACCA
>JAAZLH010000428.1 GCA_012799415.1 Candidatus Epulonipiscium sp.
AATTGAAAAATCTAAAGAAGAAAATAAAGGTTTTTGGCAAAAATTATTTAGAAAGAAAGAAGGTTAGAAATGAATATAAATATTTTAAATGCAATTATGAATCTTGTAAATGACCCAATTATTGATGAACATTAGTAGATTAATGCGTAATAAAAACTAATTTATATTTATCAAAAATCTATTGACTATCACCCTGGGTGCCCTATGTCAAAGCTACATAAATCAATGGTTATAAAAAAGTGTTCCATAATGTAAAAAAAGATGATATGTCTATTTTGATAGCAACACAGGCGGTGATTAAGGAAAAGACTAGTAAAAGCAAATGAGATTATTTTAGGAGGTCATTATGTTCTGGACAAAATCAAAAAAAATTATTATTTCAGCCATAACTTTAACTATTTTAATAGTAGCACTTGTACTTAACTATTTGTTATCACCTTCATCTTTTCCAACATTTAAGCCAATAACTGAGCAAGAGATACTGAGCAATGAAGATTACATAGAAGATTTTGATTATGCTTATAGTATTCTAGAGACTTATTATCCATTTTTTGAAATAAACAAGATTGCTAATAATGTGGATTGGATAGGAAATAGAGAAGAATATAAAAGCTTGATATCTAAGTGTAATACAGATGAGGAGTTTTATGAAACCATGGGTTTAATTTTAGCAGAGCTTAATAATGGACATACCCATCTCTTAGATCCGAATTATGGTTTAGATAGCTATGTTCTATACAAGATGATTAGCCCAAGAATTGATTGGCGTGCGGATATGGTTAAGATATTTGAAAAACCAAATGTCCAAGCAAGACATAATATTACTAATGAAAGAATTGATGATATGGTAGAGCATATGGAAAATTATGTACCAGATGTTTCTAGCCTTAAAAACATAGTAGTAGCTGATATAGTTCCAGAAAAAGTCGGTTATATTTCAATAAAACAAATGATAACACCTGATTTAAATATTCCAAGTTTTAAGGAGGAACATGATATTATAAAAAAATATTTGGAAGAAGTAATGGACTACTCAGTTTTAATAATAGATATTCGAGAAAATGGCGGAGGTAATTCAGCTTATTGGTCGGATTTTTTGATGCCACTTATTGTTGACAAAACCTATAGTCAGGACACCTATTCTTTTGTAAAAGATGGTCCGCTTTTAAATCGATTCAGGAAACAATCTGGATTTAAAGAACTTACTGATGATAAAATATCAGACTTTAATTTCCCCCAAAATACAAATAACATAATAAAAGATTATTCCTATTATATGAACAATACTTTTGATGTGATCCCAAGCAAGGATTCCATTAACTTTGGAGGTAATTTGTATCTTTTAGTTGATAGGTACGTATATAGTTCATCAGAAAAATTGGCTTCCTTTGCCAAGGAGTCAGAAATGGCAGTTTTAGTCGGGGAAAGGACTGGGGGAGACGGAATAGGGACTGATCCAATGCTAATAGATCTACCTAATACAGGATATGTTTTACGATTTAGTAAAGAATTAGGAATAACTGAACAAGGTGGTATCAATGAGCTAGACCAAACAGAACCGGATATTTTAATTCCAAATCCAAGAAAGGTTACAAGCAGAAATGGTCCTATTGTTGGTTATGATGAGGCAATTAGTACAATATTAGAAATGGAAGGAATTTTTATAGATTAAGGTAGATTTTTGTAAGGAATGGGGATGAAAAATGAAAAAGTTCAAGGAAATTGAATACTGGGATTTAACCGAGAATCCTAAGGATGAAATTTATAAAAGTCTTGTAAAAATGCTATGTAATAACTCAGATAAATTCTACTTTATCACAAGAAAAGAACTAAAATACAATCAAGAAATAATTACGCAATTTGAGCCTTACTTTATAGAAACTTACAAAACGAAAAAATGGGCAGGAACTGAAACAAAGACTGCAGCTGCAACAGTTTTTGTTATAGAATCCAATGAAGAAACCTATAAATTGTTAGTAAAATATGCAAGTAGTTTATATGATTGGGTTGCTCCAGAATTACCAGAAGACTTGACGTTTATAAAAAATAACTTTACTTGGTTTTCTTGTACAACACACGAAGAATTCGCAGGTTTTTCAATCCGGTCAGATTATTACAAGAATCTAATCTTTGGAATTCAAGGTTTGAAATTGGAACCCTTAGAATAAAATTTCTTCAACAATCGGGCGCGATTGTTGAGTAAGGAAAATAAGAAATAAGATACAGAAGATACGAGAGATTGTTCTCGTGTCTTTTTTTATTCAGTGGTTTTTTCCGTTAAAATTTGCAAGGCGACAGCTACTAAATTTTAGTATCTTGCTGAGTATGGCTGTCGGCCAACATCCAGCAATGGAAAAAATGGGAATCGTCAAGGGGGAAAGGGTGGAGATTTTTCAGCGTAGCGTTTTGAAAAATACTACCCGTACCTTGATGATTCCCAAACGGTTATCGAGCCAACTTGCTGAGGTTGCAAGAGGCTGTTTTGGTGTTTGCCCCTTTTCAAAAAGGGGCAAGGTCTTAATCTTTTGGGCTTGATCTTGGGAATGAATTTGTAACCGTTGCGGAAAAGCGCAAAGGTGAAAATGTCATTTCTGCATTAGAAAAAAACAACAGCTGCAAGCGGTGATTTTTTTGCCTTTGATTTTGGGAATCTGGCAGAGGCCAGTTTCTTGCTTTGACCCTCGGAGAGCACACCTTTACGCATGTAAAGTATAGTGTGTTATACTTTACATGGAAGCTACCCCGAATATTGTATATACATTAGGTTTTTGAAGGAGTGATTTTATGTCAATGATAGTTGCTAGAATGCAAAAGATGAAAGCAGAAAACTTAATAG
>JAAZLH010000429.1 GCA_012799415.1 Candidatus Epulonipiscium sp.
GCTTTCTCCTGCTCTGCTCTAAGCTCGTAAGAAGATGTCATCCCTTTTTGAACATCATCATATTTTTTAAAAGTGAATTTCATAAATAGTTCTTCAGACTCATCTTCTTTACCGGGGCCAAAATTAAACCATTCTGTCTTTGGTTCCCTCTCTATCTTGTGTTTTTCAATATAAGCATGAAAATCATGGTCTGTAAAGTATTCCCCTGTATTAAAACGAGCAAAATGATACCAAAGAGTTTTAGTCGCCACACCTATGGTTCTACTTTGCTCATCAATTCTTACCTGGGGCTCCCTATTAGTATAACCTATTTTTACCCAGCCTTCCTTAGGAGGATATTGGGGAATAATATAGGCATATACAGAGGGATCAATCTCTCTACTTGGATTAATCATTTTATTTATATCCATACTATTCCATCTCCTTTACATTAGATTCTATAAAGTTAATTTCTTCCTCATCTAATCCATATTTTTTATATAGTTGCTGATCTATTTCAGCAATTGATTTAGTCCAATCTATGTCTGAATCAGAAGTGAAGTCTTGGATGGGGACTTTTTCCCAAGTATCTGGATTGTTTCCTTGTGTCACTTTTAATACACCTAACATTGTTCGAGCAAATTTTGTTTTAATATATTTTAATAAATTTCCAGCTTCTTCTTCACTAGAAAATAAACCAATACCAATAAAAGTCTGAGTTATTCCTTCGCCTGGTAGACCCAGTACTGGTGCTCCTATTAGTGGTGTAGAATCAACTTCGCCAATCGCTCCTGAACCATTGGCAGCAGGAACAAAAACTTTATATTTATTTAACCAATCTACATACTCTATATATTTTTTTGGAATATATCTATAAACTCTCTCTCTTTCTATCAATCCTAATATTTTTATGTCATCCTGTCTTTTTTGTTTTATAGTGAATATATCTAATCTCTCCATTATGATTTGCCTAAGTCTTTTGTCTCTACCATTATTTCCTATAATATTTTTATAGTCAGGATAATCGTTATAAAGTGCATTTAAATCAAATCTACTTTGATTGTAAATTATTTTTTTTAAACTATCCTGTTTTAAATTGGATACTTTAATTAAAATGTTTCTTAACTCTTTATGCGGAATAAATGTTTCTATCTTACCATAATCTTGATTTTTATCTCTGTAAGTAATTGCAATACCTCCTGGTATCAGTATATTCGCAAAAACTTTTTTGCTATCATATTCAAAGTAAGGAACTTTTAAATGTTTGTCATTGAGCATTTTCATATTCCATGCCTTAGGAGTTTTTCCTGCATTGAAAAGAAATCTTCCAGGTGTTACTAATATAACTTTATCGGCTAATTTATATGATTCTTGCATAAACACATGATATATAGGATCATCACTTGTACTAGCTCCTATAGCTTTTTTGTTATATGGTGGATTCCCGATTACAACATCAAATTTCATATTACTTACTCCCCCTTCACTTTCAACTAAATCCTTGAATTTAATCATTCTATCATTTAACCAATTTTTAACTTTAACCTCTTCCCCTTCATCAACCACCATTTCTAATTGTCGGTCTTCCATTTCCGCTTCTTCAAGGAAACTCAA
>JAAZLH010000431.1 GCA_012799415.1 Candidatus Epulonipiscium sp.
AACAACATTAAAAATTAAAGCAAATGGCATTGTAAAAAGAATTAAATTTATAATATTAATATTAAAAATATTATCAAAAAGAGTAATTTTTAATACCATCTCTAAATATAAAATAGAAAAAAACCAAAACCCTAAAGTAACTACTCGCTTCATACGTCACTTCCTATATAATTCAATAATACAATAATACAATAAATCTTAAATATATTACTTAATTATCTCAAGTCCACCCATATATGGTCTTAACACCTCAGGTATATTGATACTACCATCTTCATTATAATTGTTTTCCATAACTGCTATTAAACCACGAGGTGATGCAAGAACGGTATTATTTAATGTTGCAACAAAATAATTATCTTTTTCCCCTTTTGCTCTAATACTTAATCTTCTAGCTTGAGCATCACCTAAAGTAGAACAAGACCCTACTTCAAAATATTTTTGTTGTCTTGGACTCCATGCTTCAATATCACAAGATTTCACTTTTAAATCAGCTAAATCACCACTACAACATTCTAACGTTCTAACAGGAACATCTAAACTCCTGAAAAAGTCTACTGTAAATTGCCACATTTTATTGTACCAATCCATTGAATCTTCCATCTTACATATTACAATCATTTCTTGTTTTTCGAATTGATGAACTCTATAAACTCCTCTTTCTTCTATACCATGAGCTCCTACTTCTTTTCTAAAACAAGGAGAATATGAAGTAAGTGTTAAAGGTAATTCTTCTTCTTTTAGAATTTGTCCTTTAAACTTGCCTATCATTGAATGTTCACTAGTTCCAATTAAATATAGATCCTCTCCTTCAATTTTATACATCATGTTATTCATTTCTTCAAAACTCATAACACCACTTACAACATCACTTCTAATCATAAAGGGAGGGATGCAATAAGTGAAACCCTTACTTATCATAAAATCCCTTGCATAAGCAAGCATTGCTGAATGAAGTCTTGCAATATCACCCATAAGATAGTAAAATCCATTACCACTTGTTCGTCCTGAACTATCTTTATCTAATCCATTTAATTTACTAATAATATCAGCATGATAAGGTATTTCATAATTAGGAACTTTCGGTTCACCAAATCTTTCAACCTCAACATTTTCTGTATCATCTTTACCAATAGGCACAGAATCATCAATAAAATTAGGGATTTTATACATTATCTCTTTTATTTTTGCTCCTAATTCTGCTTCTTCTTTTTCCATGTCGACAAGTTTATCGTTTATATTTTTTACTTCTTGTTTTAAAACTTCAGCTTCTTCTTTCTTACCTTCCCTAAATAAAAGACCAATTTTATCGCTATTTTCATTACGCTTTTGTCTAAGTCCATCAGCTTCCGTTTTAAGAGCACGATTTCTTTCATCAAGTTCTATTACTTCATCTACTAATGGAAGTTTGTTTTCTTGAAATTTTTTCTTTAAATTTTCCCTTACACGATCAGGATCATTTCGTAATACATTAATATCTATCATTTATATCCTCCTCTTAATCTTCAAAATTATTTAAAAATAAGTTTTCCCAAATCTGAAATTACAATATATTGTATCATATATTACTTTTAATGAAAAAACAATTTTTCTTAATTGTTATTTAATTATTATTCGTCAAAATCTATTATATTATAAAATTATTATGGTAAATAAGTTATCCTAGCATAACCATTTCCGGAATGACCTATTTGTGTTCCACCTGTTGGTTTTGGCATTGAACTGTTTCCGTCTATCATTTGCGTTTCGTTAAAGATATGACCAGAATAGTGATTAGGTTGTCCTGTATGACTTCCTGAAGCGTTTATTGCGTTACAACCTGAATGGCCGGATATGAAGGATGAACCTCCTGAACCACTTGAATTTGGTTTGCGAAAAGATAATCCCTTTTCTCCACCATAGTAGCCACCGCCACCGCCACCAGTTCCGTTATTATTTCCACTAGATCCAAATATGCCATTACCGCCTATACCAAAAGCATAACCACTCGTTTGCGTTCCTGGGGTAGAACTTGTTGCAGTTGGAGCTCCAATGCCACTCAAGCTTCCACCTGCTCCACCGCCACCAGCATAATATTGATCACCTGAACCGTTTCCGGACCAGCCTCCACCGCCACCACCAGCAGCAACCATTATTCTGGACCTTAAGGAAGTTGTATTATTCCAAGCACCATTTACCAATCTAACATCAGTAGCACCACCACCAGGGAAACCATGTTCTCCTGTATCGGAGGATTCGCTTACATCTAGTGCACCAGCACCGCCACCATTAAAAGTAGCTGAATAGAAGTTTATATTGCCTATGTTAGAAGATGAAAAATCACCACCACTTTGACCTATATAAAAATATAGTGATTCACCTTTATTTAAATATATTTTACCACTTGTATATGCACCCTTACCACCTAGTGATTCACCTTTAACTGCACTTGTTGTACTACCACCTTGAGCACCCCATAATTCTACTTTATAATTACCTGATTTAGGTACAGTAAAGGTTTGATAACCACCGGTGTATGCAAAATCAAAAACACTTTTTTCTTCTGGAATATAAGTTATTTTTGCATATCCATGTCCTACATGCCCTGACCCTAATGAATATAGTGTTCCATCAGGCTTTGGCATTTGTATTTGAGGTCCCCTCACATTAGTCCAACTATAACCAGCTCCATCTATCATAACGGTGTTATTAAATATATATCCTGAATAATGATTTGAACTTCCCGTATGAGTTAAATTTTCATCTATGGCATCACAACCAATATGGCCTGAAATAAAGGATGAACCACCACCGCCACCCATCGAGTGACAATTACCTCCAGTTTGAAGACCACCTGTCCCACCATAGTAGCCACCGCCACCGCCATTATGACCATTACAATAGTGGCTTGTTCCACTGTTATCTCCTTTCCCACCATATCCAAACAAATACCCTGATGTTTGAGTTCCACCAATTCCCCTTTTAAGGACATCCGCTTCATATATTGGTTTACCTACTAAAAATGTCTCTACAGCACCTTTTTCTCCAACAATTCCA
>JAAZLH010000430.1 GCA_012799415.1 Candidatus Epulonipiscium sp.
ATATGGATTCAGACTTGTCAAAAGGACAAGTCAAGAATGGCGATTTTGATAATTCAAGAATGGCGAAAAGGAAAAGTCTAGACTTATCAAAAAGACAACCTAACTATATAGAGTATAGTTAGATTGAGAGGAGTTAGATTTATGCGAGAGCTGATACGGTGGATTGGAGTATTGGGTAGGTGTATAATAAACAATATAGAGTCTTTCCAATCATTTGGATATGATATTAGTTATAAAGATGTTTTGAAATTTGTATATCGATTAATAAAACAAACTTAAGAGAGGAGGGGCATTTTGGGATTTAATAAATTTAAAAGTCAAATTTGTAATTATTTTGGGTCATGTAAATATGCAAATAATAAAATTGAGTATTTTAAAGATACTCTTGATAAGATAGTTTATTATGAACTCCCAAGAAGGGATAATGAACAATTATTTCAAGTTAGAGATTTTACAAATACTGTGGATTTAAACTTAAGCCTAAATTTAAATAACATTATGTGCTATTATTCAAATGAAGAAAATGCATTGATGGTGGGTGTTATTTGTCCTAATTGGAGTAATGGATGGAGAGGTATATCAAAAGATAAATTTGTTTCTGAACAAATAGAATATTTATTTCATTTCATATCGCAGTATGTTTATCGTAGTTATCAAGTAAATTTAATAGGGGCTATTGCCTTATCTATTGATAGGCCAACAGATTTTAGGGGAAACACTCTTAGATATGTATACGGGGGCAATGTTGCTCAAGAGGTAAATAGTTTTAAAAAGTATTTAGATGGTGATTCTTCTATTTTAAATTTAAGAACCTTAGGGTATCTAAAATTGATAAATGCATTGGATCCTTATGTAAATAAAGCAATATTCTATTATGTTAAATTCTTGGAGTTATATGAATTAGATTTTGTAGAAGAAGCATTAACTGCAGCAGATAATATGGTTGATGTAATATTTCAGTCGATAAAGAAGAGACTCAAGAAACCAACGCAAAGTCGTGAAGAAATGAGCAGCTATGTGTATGATGAAATCAGATGTTATAATAGTATTATGAAGTATAATTTAGATAGATTATATTTGTTAAGATGTAGGTTTACTGCCCATCCATCAAAATCAAAATGGTGGGATTTTTATGAAATATATGAGGTTGAAATAGAAACAATAAAAGATTCAATTCGCAAATTATTAATAGCCTATTTAAAATATGAAAATGAAAATAGAGAAATTGAGGCAATACCTGTGTTATGGAGTTCATGGTTTAAAGAACACTGTGACAAGATATATGATGCTGTATGGTTTCATAAAATTCCATAAAATAGTTTAAACAAAGTTTATATTTTTATAGATATACATGGAAGTAAGAAAGAAACGGGAATTAACTGGGTATAAAAACTTTGTTGATTTTGCAGATGTATACTTAGACTTGCAAAAAGAGGAAGTCAAGAATATTAATTTTGACAATTCTAGAATGGCAAAAAAGAAAAGTCTAGACTTATCAAAAAGACAGCCTAACTATATAGAGTATAGTTAGATTGATAGAGTTAGATTTATAGAGGGGGAGAAATCAAAAGTTTCTCTTTTAAAAGTTGATATAAGCTGGTACGGTAGATTAGAGTATTTGGATCGGTTACCTTAGTGTAAAATTATTGTAGGCAAAGAAACAAGAAATAAAAGAGAAGAATCAAAAAAGACTCTTCTCAAAAGCACGTTTTTCCTGTAAATTGTTAATTGACGAGAAAAACAAAGAAAGGA
>JAAZLH010000077.1 GCA_012799415.1 Candidatus Epulonipiscium sp.
ATGGCATCTGGATAATCACCTAGGGTATTTACAATTTTCCCTTTTTCATCAAAATTTCTTCTATGAACAGGTGTAACCAATATAGGATTAGCTCCTCGTTTCCTAGTCTCATTGATATAAACCATTAGATTTTCTTTATACGTGGTGAATGGATCTCCATGAAAAGTTCCTAATTTTTGATCATTATGTCCAAATTGTATAAACAAATAGTCACCAGGTACAAGAGAGTCAAGAATTACTTGCAAGCGTTTTTCCATTATAAAACTTTTAGTAGATCTTCCTGAATAAGCATGGTTAGCAACTGCTATTCCCCTTTTCAAAAAAACAGGAAGGCACTGTCCCCATCCTGCCCAAGGCGCTTCTTCTTGATCACATACTGTAGAATCTCCTGCTAGGTAAATTGTAGGAACATCCTCCACTTTTATCACTTTAATATTTTTCACAGCTGGACTAAGCCCTTTAGCAATAATATTTAGGAGTCCTTCCTTAACATTCACTGTAAAATCATATTTTATATATTCTCCTTTATTAGTTTGAATGTCTTTCAACATCAACCTTCTCCCTTGTACCTGCAAAACTTCTACATGTGAATCTTCTTCATCGCTTCCAAAAGTAATCATTATATCATAATTACCACTTGGAAGATCCATTTCATACTCCAATTGGTTGACTTTAGGTATAAGATCTTGTTGTGGTTTATAAGCTGAATAGATCCGTGGTTCTAACTCTCCTCCAGGATATAGGGTTGAGTGATATAGACGTTTGTTTTGTGGCAATATCCTATCCTTCATTCCTGTACGTACATCCCCTTCTCTACTGGAAAAGATAGAAGCTAGTTGATTTGTATAAACAATTACATCCTCTACACCTCGGCCTAAAAGATCCCCATGGATCACATACCCATCTACAGGAAATTGAACAACTATATTCATATAGCCATCATATAGAGCTGGATATACCCCTCCCCCTCTTCGATAGGCTAAAATATGGTCTTTTCCTTCTCCATTCCAATTGTGTAATGTTTCAATGATTGTAAGCCACCCTTTAGTAGTACGATTTTCTTTCCATATTTCATTCCCTTTGGCATCTAAAAGAAAAAGTCCATCTTTTCCATTTTCATTTCCTCTACGGATACGATCAAGCCCTGCAACCTGAATACCTGGTATATCTTCTCTAAATTTTCCTAAAGCAATATGTTGAGATTCTATTGAGCCCTCATAACGCCATATTTCTTCTCCATTCCAACGATACATTACAGTAACGCTGCCTCCAATAACCACTTCAACTCCATTAGCAGGATCACCATCTACATCGCCAACCCAAATACAATCCGCATGGTCCTCTAAATCTTTGCAAGACCATAAAATATTTCCTTTATGATCTAACATATCATATCCTGCCATAACTTCATCATGTCCGTCTCCATTAAAATCATAAACCCAAGGATAATGTCCAAGATTGCCTTCATAACTCCATAATAGGTTAAATTCGTTATCAAGTGCCCACATCTTCTCATATCGATTCTTTAATATAATATCTTCTGGTCTATCTTTTCCTCTAAGATTCGCGATAATAATGCAATCATGAGCTTCATCATCAGGTAAGTCCCATTCTCTTTTTACAGTTCCATAGCGACCATCAATAACTTTAAATTTTTTATCCATAACACATAAAACTTCATGGAAACCATCTCCATCAATATCATAAATCTGAGCCGGAAAATCAGACCCAAACCCTCCAGGATCTTCAGTTGGTACTCCTATCTGCCAAAGTACAGTCCCATCTAGATCAAAAGCAGTCATGGCTTCTACTTGATGGGGTACATAACGGTCATCAATTCCCCCATTAGCCTGTACTGCCAATATTTCCATACGCCCATCTCCGTTTAAATCTCCTAACAATAATTTACTATTTGAACCAGCAGGACTAAGATCTATGGTTCCTAATAAAATTGGCATATCCATTTAAAATCCCTCCTTCTCCGTCCCCGTTATTGTAGATCTTTAAATCCAGAGCTACTAAAACCAAATTATCCGCTAAGCGGGAAATTTGGTTTTAGGCGTGTATCTCTATAATGCATATACCTTTAAATTTGCATACTCTGCTACCAAAGGCGCCATTTGGCGAAATCCTATTTTCCCATCTTCTAGAAAAGGGCCATAGGTAGCTCCATCATCTTTCCATCTAAGAATCTCCAAGCTATTGATTGTAAATACTATTTCTCCTTCATACTTCCGTAAAGAGAGATGATAAGGTGGTCTTGCATCTTCTACTGAAGGAATTGGATCCGCTCCTTGGGCCACCATATAGAATCCATAGCTTTTTCTAAGATTACATGTGTGAAATGCTCTTTCTTCTTCCCATTTTCTCCTAAAATAAGAAATGTGAAAAGCATTGATATCACCATGATGGTATTGATCATATTCTCCCGTCCTAGGCAATAAATGAGGGGCAAAGATATCTTCTCCACCTTTCCCCTTTGCCGCCAAAAAAAGTATACAAAGTCCTGGCTCTTGAATAGGCCAAAAATCCCATACTACCTCTATATTCTTTGGAAAGTCTTCTTTACACCAAAGAACAAAGTTAGATTTTTGTCCTTCCTTAGGATCTAAAGCATTTTGCATACGCATTCTACCTTCTGGGAAAGTAATAACTGCACTACCCTCTAAAACAAAATCTTTTATATCTTCAGGTGAACTCAACCTGTTTTCGTAGATTAAAGTCTTCATCTTATTCATCCTTTGGTATCCATTTCCCGATTAATTCAAGACATTGAATAATAAATAAATAGCGTAGTGTCATACCACTATTGGCCCAAGGAATCTCCTCTACTATTCTTGGACAAGCCAAACTTTTGATCACTTGCCTATTTTCACTAGCATCTTTAGAGTGAAGGACTCCATTGTTTTCTCCCTCATTTAATAAATTGTTCCAAACCTTTTCTGCTAACTCCTTCTTATCTTTTACTACTGCTGCAAAAGCTGCGAAAGATAAAGCTGTATCTTTAGACCCCCAATTTTTACATGAAACCATATCTGGGCGTCTTTTTAATTTTTCTTCTTCATCTAATAAATAAAACTCACCATAATCAGCTAGCATCTGATCCCACATGGGTTTTTTTAGTAGGTTTGATAATTCCATCCATATGCCGGGTGCTCCAAAACAATTCATCATATGGAAGGAAGTAAGGTCATCCCCCATATACAACAATTCATTTGTCTTAGGGTCATAACCATAGACCGGACCTGAACATAGTTGATGAGGCATTTTACTTATGCTTTCAATTCCTTTTATTATTTTATCTCGATAGGTTTCATCTTCATACCGCTCCCATTGGGTCATCCAGTTCGATGAAAAAGCTGCCCAGTCTGGAGAAACTCGAGCATGTGTTGGAAAATCTCCCTTACTAAAATAGGCTCTCATGGGATCTAAATGAACTGTTGTATAATCTGCATCTTTTACTTCATCTAAGATCTCTCCAACCCGTTCATCACCTGTTAGATAGTAATAAAACTTATGAATGGCGGTCATGCTGATCCTAGCTTCTTTACAACCACAACCCCAGTGCATCACATTATGTCTTGAGCCTAAACCTGCATATTCTCCAAAGTGATATTGATCTACTTCGCTAGCATGCCTTGTAAATGCTTCTGCTGTTCTGAAAATATCCTCTCTCCCTGAGCGTAAAAACATATACCATAACCATATATTAGGATCAAACTCATTATTATTCCAAGCAAAGCCTCCTACATCATAACGCCAAGTATGTCGTACGGGATCATAAGCTCGCATCATATCTCCATAATCCCAAAAACCATACCATTTCCATTGCTCCTGCTGTTCTACAAAGAAATTATAGCCATCTTCTAGTTCTTTTTCTAATCTCTTTTTAATAGAGTTACTCTTATCCACAAGGCTCCAGACCCCAAGGGCTTTGGTACTATGATAATATTCTGGTTTACATACTAACATAGGTGGCTGTTGAACTTGTTTTTCCATAGATTGTAAAGCCTCAAATTCTGGTGTTGCACTAAAACATTGAACAAGGATTTCATTAGTATTTGCAATACCATAAGGTGTACTTCGCATTTCTTGAAAACCTTCATAACCCGACAACACATGGGTTTCTGTATCATAATGTCTAAGATCCATGGCCGCTGCGTCTGGAGACCAAAACCAAGTTGTAATCTGACTTTCATCTGTCGTCATATTTTTAATTTCAAAAGAAGAGGGGCCTTTTTGCCAGAAATCTTTTTTTCCTACAGCAATTCCTCCTCTTTTACTTCCCGCATAAGCAATCCCCATGGCTCGATTGCCTTGATCTGCCTTTAGCCAAGAACAGCCTTCTTTTGTCCGCTTTGATAACGTAAAAAAGTCTGAAGAATCTTGTAGTAGCTTAAAATCATTCCATACCGCTGATTCATCAAGTAAATTAAGAAAATGAGCATCTTCTTCTGAATCAAAAATAAGATTCTTTCCCTTCACTTGATCTTCAAAATATTCTACATATTTCCCTCTAGTTCGCCATGTATCTAAATTTTTAGGGGAATCACAAAAAAATCCTGTTTCTCCACCCAAACGTATATGTCTATTATATAACTCTCCTTCCATTGGAATATGGAACTGAATTCCTAACCCTTTAATAAAATCTGTATGAGGATTCCCATCATAAAAGAAGGTATGTACCATTTTTATAGAATCTTGACTTACATAAAAATAAAGTCGAAGAATAAAGGGAATCCATTTATTTAACCCGTTCGTTAATTCATGTTTTCCCTCTATACGGATCACACAGCGCACAGGTCCATCCTGCTCCACCTTTACACTATCAATGGTACCGTAGAAATCCTCCTCTTTATATGTGCGCTTCCCATCTGTTTTATTTCTTGTTTCTCGAATACAAATTAATTTACTGCCAGAACATAAGATTTTCCCATCCATAGAGATCTCTTGTATAATTTCTCTACCCTTTTTTCCTATGGTATATATATTCTTTCCTGTATCAACCTTTATGGTATTTTCCCCCTGGATTACCTGTAAGCCCTTCTCATTGATAGCTTGATTTGTTTTCTTTACTACATATTGTTCATCTACTTTTTCTAAAAAACTTGCAGCATGAGCTGTCCACTTAATAGATCCATCAGGCCAAAAAGCTGTGGGCCATGTTTGAAGAGGATGTTCAGAACCTGATAATTCAAATAAAGCTAATTCCTCTCCTTTTTGCAAAGCCCCTTGCGCCCATGGTATCCCCCAAGTAACTCCTTTTTTTTCTCCTATTGAGTGGTCTAGCCACTTCAATTGTACTGTCATCATTTTGACCTCCCTTTTCTTATTTATACAGTTGATTAAGTTCTTCTATTAATTCTAAACCTCCAGCCTGTTCCCATAATCCATAAGCTTGTTCTAGCTCATCTTCATTCATTTGCCCCATAATATATCTGACTCTGGCATTGTCTAAAATATCATCCAATCCTTTTCCTTTTTGAGACCAAATATCTGATGTAAGTCCTTCAGCTGGATTATTTATAACAATTTTTTTGTTTTCTTCGATCATCATTTGAATTTTGTCACGAATGGGGCTGTCTTTTACCACGTAAAATAAATCACCTGGTATTCCCATATGAAGCTGATTAATATCTTTCGTTTCTTTTAATAATTGTG
>JAAZLH010000007.1 GCA_012799415.1 Candidatus Epulonipiscium sp.
AAAGTGCCCAAGTATATGGATGTTTTGGATTATAGAAAATCTCATCTGTCGTACCTCTCTCAACGATTACGCCAGCATACATTACCTGTATTCTATCAGCAACACTAGCTACAACACCTAAATCATGCGTTACTAAAATAACACCTGTATTCATTTCTTTTTGTAGTCTTCCTATTAAATCCATAATTTGTGCTTGAATAGTTACATCTAATGCTGTAGTTGGTTCATCAGCAATTAATATTTCAGGATTACATGCAAGTGCAATCGCAATCATAGCACGTTGCCTCATACCTCCTGAAAATTCAAAGGGGTATTGTTCAATTCTTTCCTCTGCATTTGGTATATTAACAAGTTTTAACATCTTAAGAGCTTCTTCTTTGGCCTCTTGCTTGGACTTGTTCTCATGAATAATAATACTTTCAGCAATTTGATTCCCTATTTTCATAGTTGGGTTCAAAGAGGTCATCGGGTCTTGAAATATCATTGAAATTTTTTTACCTCGAATTTTAGACATTTTTTCTTCACTAAATTCAAGAAGATTTTCGCCACAAAAGTCAACCTTTGCACCATCCCCACTGATAATTGCCTGTTCTTTTGGAAGGAGTCCCATTATAGCTTTAGCTGTTACAGTTTTACCACAACCAGATTCCCCTACAACAGCAAGGGTTTCACCTTTATTTAAATGAAAATCAACGCCTCTAACTGCTTGTACGATTCCTGCATAAGTTTTAAAAGACACATGCAAATTTTTTATATCTAAAATTTTTTCATTATTCATAAAATACACCTACTTCCTTAATTTTGGATCTAATGCATCTGTGAGTCCATCACCTATTAAGTGAAATGCTAATATTGTTAGAACGATCATTAAACTTGGGAAAAATAATATATGAGGTTGGAACATTAATCTTTCCTGTCCTGCTGATGATAATGCACCCCAGCTAGTTTCAGGAGGTCTTACTCCTAGTCCTATATAACTAAGAAATGCCTCACCAAAAATAAAGCTTGGTACTGACATTGTAATATCAACCATTATAATCCCCAGTGTATTTGGAAGAAGATGTTTCATAATAATTCTTCCCGTATTTGCACCTAGTGCCCTGGCAGCTTCAATATAGTCTTGCTCCTTTAATTGCAATATTTGACCTCTAACCATACGGGTAGTTCCAACCCAAGAAGTAATACTCATTGCAAATACTATCGAAAATATACTTCTACCCATTACCATAGTAAGTATTATAACAATAATTAAATAAGGTAAATTACCGATAAATTCAGCAAATCTCATAATAAGATTATCTACCCATCCTCCTTTTAGTCCTGCTAGTGCACCTAAAAGAGAACCAATAACAAACATGACAAGGGTACAAAGCAAACCAATTAATATGGAAATTCTTCCACCATAACATACTCTTGTAAATATATCTCTACCCATATCATCTGTACCAAACCAATGCTCAGCACTTGGCCCTTGGTTTTTAATTGAAGTATCTATATGCTGATAATCTAAACCTGTAAGTAAAGGTCCTACATATAAAGTTACAATTATAGCTATTAATAAAACTAATCCAAATATAGCTAATTTATTTCCTTTAAATCTACGCCACACATCTGCCCAATAAGTAAGTGATGGTTTTTCTAAATGTTCTGAAGAAAATTCATCAATACCAACTCTTTCAAACATATCGTCTTTAAGCTTTATATCGTTATTTATGCTATCCATATTATTACCTCCCTACTGTTTTTTTATATGAAGAATTATTCTTCAGCTCCTGTAACTTTAATTCTTGGATCTACGATACCATATAATATGTCAACAACAATTAGTGATACTACATATAGTATTGCATAAAATATAGTAAGTCCTAATACCATTGTATAATCATTGTCACTAACAGCTTGTACATAATAACGACCAAGACCTGGTATTGAGAACATCCTCTCAATTATAAAGGAACCTCCAAATATACCTGCAACTGCAGGTCCAATCATTGTAACAATAGGAATCATTGAGTTTCTTAAAACATGTTTTCCAATAATTCTATTCTTTTTACAACCTTTTGCCTTTGCTGTAATAATATAATCTTCTCCAATTACAGAAAGAGTACTATTTCTCATAATTTTCGTATAACCTGCAATACCACCAATAGTGTATGATAATACAGGAAGTACATAGTGTATAGGTTTACCCCAACCAAATACTGGCACTAATTTCCACTTATAAGCTATAAAATATTGAAGCAATGCTGCAAACACAAAATACGGAATACATATAGCTAAAACAACACATACTCTTATGACATGATCTCCTACCTTTTCCCTATTAAGCGCTGATATCAAACCTAATAACATACCAATAGTAAACTGTAATATTAAAGCTATTATACCTATTTTAGCTGAAATAGGTGCATTTTTCTTAATGATATCATTTGCAGATTGTCC